>SFJQ01000046.1 GCA_004555855.1 [Eubacterium] saphenum
GCGCAGTTTGTTGAAGAAAATATCAAAAATGTGTTGACAATCTCCCAAATTGTGGTATAATAGAATTATGCACATATGAGGTTTAGGGAGGTGTTTTGTATGGGTGATGAAAAAACTCGTCGTGAAACCGACAAAAGAGTTCTCAAAACGAAAAAAGCGATAAAAGCCGCGCATCTGAGTATAATGGAGGAGAAGGATATCTCCGACATTACGATAAGCGAGCTTACGCGAAAAGCGGGAATAAACCGCCGTACATTTTACACGCATTATCGCAGCATAAGCGATATAATCGATGAGATTGAAAGCGATATGGTTGCGCTTTTGAGCGAGGTTGTTCAAAAGATTGACGTGACCGATATACGAAAGAGCGCGTATAACGTTTTTATCGAGCTGAACGAAATGGTTGCGGTGGAGTTTGACTACTATTTCAGCCGTGTGAGAATGGATATGCGCGGAGTATTTATGACGCGTCTGAAAGGTATTGCAAGCGAGCTTGCGGACAAGCTGCTTTCCGAGAACTCAAATCTTAGCCGTGAAACAGCCGAGATGATTTCGGAGTATATTGTCGGCGGATTTTTCAATGTTTTTGTTGAATGGAGAACAAGCGGGGGAAATATACCCGTGGAACAGGCAGCGCGTCTTGCGGGAATTATGGCAGAGGGCTGCTTGGAAAGTATCAGAAAACTTCGATAAACAAGAAAGCGGGTGTGAAAAACCCGCTTTTGTTTATAAATCATTCAAATCCGCGTCGGGGATATCGTTTTCAAGATTATCGCGGGCAAGGTCGGTGTCGATGACGGGATAAACGCTTGAAATCGGCTTTTCCTTACCCTCGGTAAGCGGTTTTGCGGCTTCCTCGGGAAGCACGGCGTTGTGCCAGACCTTCTGTGCAGGCGGCTTGGTTCCAGCGATAATGGGGTTTGCGCGCTGTTTCGTGGATTTCGCCTTGCCCTGAAGCTCGGGAACGGGCGTTCCGTCCTTGGTATCGTGGGTGTAATGATGTTTCATATCCTTCTTTGCCAAAAAAATCACCTCAAAGCTATTTTTTCGGAGAAGAGATAAAATATTCGACAAAAGCCCTTGAATTTCTGAGGAAAATATTGTATAATAAAAGCAAGTGTTTATCAATTATTTAAAATTTGCGTATTGTTTGGTATGCAAATTAAAGGAGAATAAAATGAAGTTTGGAAATATAATAGTAGGTCAATCGGGCGGTCCGACTTCGGTTATTAACTCAAGCCTTGCGGGTGTGTTCAAAGCGGCAAAGGATATGGGTTGTCCTGTGATTTATGGAATGAGAAACGGTATCGAGGGGCTTTTGCAGGAGCGCTTTGTGGATTTGTCGGAGCATATCAGAAACGGCATCGACCTTGAGCTGTTGAAGCGCACGCCTTCGTCATTCCTCGGAACCTGCCGCTATAAAATGCCCGATTTCAACGAGGACGAAGAGCCTTATAAGAGGATTTTCGAGATACTGAAGAAGCTGGATATCAAGCATTTTCTGTACATCGGCGGAAACGACTCGATGGATACGATTGACAAGCTGTCGAAATATTCAAAGGCGATAAACAGCGACATCACGTTCATCGGCGTGCCGAAAACCATCGACAACGACCTTGTGATGACCGACCACACGCCCGGCTACGGAAGCGCGGCGAAATATATCGCGGCGGCGGTTAAGGAGATAATCTGCGACGCGGGAATTTATGACCTTGAATCGATAAATGTTGTCGAGATTATGGGGCGCGACGCGGGTTGGTTAACCTGCGCGGCGGCGCTTTCGCGCTGTGAGGACTGCGACGGTCCCGACCTTATCTGCCTGCCAGAAACCGTTTTCGATTACAACAGCTTTATGAACAAAATCTCCGAAATCCGCAAGGAGAAAAAGGTTATCACGATTGCGGTTTCCGAGGGAATAAAGACCGCGGACGGGAAATACGTCTGCGAGGAAAACAACCGCTCGCTCACCGAGGACGTTTTCGGTCACAAAATGCTCGGAGGCACGGCGCTTTACCTGTCCGATTTAATTGCGAGAGAGCTTGGCGTGAAGTCAAGGGGAATTGTGTTCTCGACACTCCAGAGATGCGCGTCACACCTCGTTTCGCGCCGCGACATCACCGAGGCTTATGACGCAGGCGCTGAGGGCGTGCAGCTTTCGCTGAAGGGCGAAACAGGCAAGATGGTGAACTTTGAGCGCATTTCCAACACCCCGTATCAGCTCAAAACAGGTTCGGTTCCCGCGTCAGCCGTGGCAAACGCGGAGAAAAAAGTGCCGCTCGAGTGGATAACGGATGGCGGCTATTACGTTTCCGAGGAGTTTTTCGAGTACGCGCGCCCGCTGATAATCGGCGAGCTTACGCCGTTTATGGTTGACGGACTCCCGCGTCACTTGAACATCAGATAAACGAAATCCCCCGAAAAAATCGGGGGAGTTTTTATGCAATTTTTTGTTTCAAGCAGGCATCAGCCCCGCGAAAACCCCCGTATCGCGCATAATCGCAAAAGCGGTGTAGCCGATGTACAGGAACGCGAGAATGCCGCCCTCAACGCGGGTGATTTTCTTTGCGGTGAGGCAGAAGATGTACGCGAGAAGGCAGACGGCGATGTAAAATCCGCTGTCAATCAGCGTTTTGGTAACCTCGGTTGCGGCAATTTCAATCGGTGAAATCACGCCCGACACGCCGAGAATGAACAGCACATTGAAGATATTCGAGCCGATGACGTTTCCCATAGCCATATCGGTTTCGCCCTTTTTGGCAGCGGCAATTGTCGTGACAAGCTCGGGGAGGGAAGTGCCGACAGCGCAGATTGTAAGTCCTATCAGCGTTTCGCTCATACCCATAGCCGCGCCGAGATTGCTTGCGTGGTCAACGACAAAGTTTCCTCCGAAAACGATTGCGGCAGCTCCCAAAACGATAAACAGCGCGCATTTCACGGGGTTGAACTTTTTGGCAGTTTCCTGCTCGGGAGTGCGGTTTTTGAGCGCGGATTTGACTGTCCAAATCATATATCCGACCATCAGCAGAATGAAAATTCCCGCTTCAATTCTGCCGATATCGTTGCCGAAAATCAGGAAAACGAAGAACAAAATCGTGACGATAATCGACACGGGATAATCCCGCTTCAGAATATCCTTTGTCACGCCGACAGGCTTTATCAGCGCGCAAACGCCGAGTACAACGAGCAGATTGAAGATGTTCGAGCCGACAACGTTGCTCACAGCCATTGAATTTGCGCCGCTGCACGAAGCCGAAATGCTCACGGCAAGCTCGGGCGCGCTTGTGCCGAGAGCTACGATTGTAAGTCCGACAACAAGCGACGGGATTTTGAGCTTTCTCGCCAAATCAGCCGCGCCTTCAACGAAGAAATCCGCGCCCTTAACCAGCAAAGCAAATCCTACGATAAGCAATATAATGTCAAGTGCAATATTCATAAATTACCTCTCAAATGTTATTCTTCCGAAATTTCCCCGATAATCGCGCGCAGCTCCTCGATGCCTTCGCCGGTATCGGCAGAAGTTTCGATTATCGTCAAATCCTCTGAGCAGGGAAGCTCGGTTTTGAGTAATTCTCGGCGCTCTTTGCGCTGATTTTTGGAGAGCTTGTCCGATTTCGTGAGCGCGATGATGAACGGAATTTCCCCGTCAATCAGCGCGTTTATCATCTGCAAATCATCATTAGTTGGCGGGTGACGGAAATCGACAAGCTGAACCACCAGCGCAAGCTCGCGTTCAGCCGAAAGATAGCCGCCGATAAGCTCATTCCAGCGCTTTTTCTCGGACTTTGCAACCTTTGCGTAGCCGTATCCCGGCAAATCTACGATGAAAATATTATCGGCTTTGTAGAAATTTATTGTCGCGGTTTTTCCGGGAACAGCGGACACGCGCGCGAGATTTTTTCGATTGAACAGCTTGTTGATAAGCGAAGATTTTCCCACATTCGAGCGCCCAGAAAACGCGATTTCAACGCGCTCGGGCGGCGGGAGCTGGGAAAAGCTGCCGTAAGAAGTGACAAATTCAGCTTTGTTGAAGTTCATAATATTCTCCTTATGGGTTGAGCCATTGAATAAAGGCGGTTTTGTCGTTGCTGTTGTAGCCTGCTTTGCGGTAAAAATTGAGCGTTTCTTCTTCCTTTGAACCCGTGAGCAGCATCATTTTGTAGCAGTTTTCCTTTTCGGCAAGCGCCTTCGCGTAATCAAGGCAAGCGGTCGCAAGACCTTTTTTGCGGTGCTTTTCATCGGTAACAACGTTTTCGATAAGCGCATAAGGTCGCTGCCCGTGGGTAAGATTTGGCACAATCACGCAAACGCAGCTTGACAAGATTTTTCCGTTCTCCTCGGCAACGATAATGTGGTGATTTTTGTCTGCGAGAATGTTGTCCCAGAGCGCTTTTACCTCGGGAGTTTTCTCGGGTATCGGGTTGCCGTGAAGCTGCGTATAGAGCCGCATAAGCCCGTCAAAATCCGCGCTGATGATTTCTCTTATCATAAATTCTCCTCAAAAAAAACGCCGCGCAAACGAACGTTATTAGGGTTCGGCGCGGCGCATTTTTACGCATTTAAAACGGGTTTTTTCTTGGTTACGTTTTTTTCAACAGCCTTTCCCGTGAGTATTTTCTCGGCTTTCGGCTTAACCGAGCAATTCGGCAGAACAAGCGCGGTTTCAAGCACCGTCGAGATGTCCTCTGCGGGAACAAACTTTATGTTCTCCTTGACCTTTTCGTCGATTTCCTCGATATCGGGGACGTTGTCCTTGGGAATGCAGACGGTTGTGATTCCCGCGCGATAGGCAGCCATTGTTTTCTCCTTCAGACCGCCGATTGCGAGGACTTTTCCGCGAAGGGTGATTTCACCGGTCATCGCGACGTCGCGGCGCACGGGAGTGCCCGAAAGTGCGGAAACAAGCGCTGTCGTGAGGGTTACGCCCGCCGAAGGACCGTCCTTTGGAACAGCGCCCTCGGGAGCGTTGACGTGGATATCCTTATTCTTGTAGAACTCCTTGTCAATACCGTACTTGTCGGCAAGCGAGCGCGTAAGGCTCACGGCGATTTTTGCACTTTCCTTCATCACATCGCCCAGCGAGCCGGTAAACTCGGTTTTACCCGTACCGTCAAGCACGAGAACTTCAAGCGGGAGCATTGTGCCTCCCACGGAAGTCCACGCAAGACCGTTCACCAAGCCGACTTCGTCGTGCGCGGCGAGATGTTCGGGCTGATATTTTTTCACGCCGAGGAAATCCTTGAGATTGCTCTCGTTAACGGCAACCTTTTTCTCGCCCGAAACCAGTTTTTTCGCGGCTTTTCTGCACACATCGGCGATTTTTCTTTCAAGCTTGCGGACGCCCGCCTCTCGAGTGTAGCAGTCGATGATGTCGTAGAGCGCGCTGTCGCTGATTTTGAGAGTTTTTGCGCTTTCGCCGTGCTTTTTGAGCTGCTTGGGAACGAGATGTTTTTTGGCAATGTTAAACTTTTCTTCTCTTGTATAACTCGACAGCTCGATTACTTCCATTCTGTCAAGAAGCGGCGCGGGGATTGTATCGAGGCTGTTTGCGGTGGTGATGAACAAAACGTCGCTCAAATCCACGGGAATTTCGATATAGTGGTCAACGAACGCGACATTCTGCTCCGCGTCAAGCACCTCAAGCATTGCCGAGGAAGGGTCGCCCTTGTAGTCGTTGCTCATCTTGTCGATTTCGTCCAGCAAAATCACGGGATTAATCGACTTAGCCTGCTTGAGAGCCTCGATGATACGTCCGGGCATTGCGCCGACGTAGGTTTTGCGGTGACCGCGGATTTCCGCTTCATCGCGCACGCCGCCGAGCGAAATTCTCGCGTATTTGCGCCCGAGAGCCTTTGCGATAGACTTGCCGATTGAGGTTTTTCCGACTCCGGGAGGGCCATAAAGGCAGATAATCTGCCCTTTGACATCGGGCGCAAGCGCTCTCACGGCAAGCGTTTCGAGAATGCGCTCCTTGACCTTTTCCAGACCGTAGTGGTCCTTGTCAAGCTGCTTTGCGGCAGCATTTATGTCGTTTTTATCTTTGGTTTTTACGTTAAACGGAATGGACAGCACGGTATCGAGATAAGTCCTCAGCACCGCTGCTTCCTGCGAAGAGCTTGACATTTTCGCGAGCTTTTCCGCCTCGCCGATGAGCTTTTCTTCCGACTCCTCGGGAAGCCCGAGCGCCTTGATTTTATCGACATACTCGTCAAATTCCTCAGCGGGACTTTCGCCGTCGCCGAGCTGCCGTGAGATAGCCTTCATCTGTTCGCGGAGATAGTATTCGCGCTGATTTTTGTCAACCTGTTCGCGAACCTGCTCCCCGATTTCGATTTCCGCCTGAATTACTTCGATTTCATCGTGAAGCATCGCGATAAGCAGACGTATTCTCTGAAGCGCGCCGTTTGTTTCAAGCAGACGTTGTTTATCCTCAACGCTCAAAACGATGTTAAAGACAACCTTGTCGAAAAGACGGCTGCAGTTTTCCTCGGACATAATGCTTTCGTAGAGGTCGCGCGGCATTTTCGGCGACATTGAAGCGTACAGGTCGAAAACCTCTTTAAGAGCGCGTTTTGCGGCGGTTTCGGTGCTTTGTGACATAGCCGCGCCGCGCGAAGGCATTGATTTAACCTCGTATTTGAGGTAATCGGAGCAGGGAACCGAGCGCACAGTTTTCGCACGGTAAAGTCCCTCGACAAGTACGCGTGTAGAGCCGTCGGGCGTGGAGAGAAGCTGTCTTATCTCCGCGACAACGCCGACGCTGAAAATATTGTCGCTCGTGGGGTCGGTATCGCCCGCGTCCTTCTGAGCAACGAGAAAAATCTTCCCGTCACCGGCAGCAGCTGCCTTTAAAGCGGCAACCGAGCGCTCTCTTCCGACATCAAAGTGCAGAACCATTGACGGAAAAATAACCAATCCGCGAAGCGAAATCGCGGGAAGAGTCAAAGTGTTGTTAATCATATATGTATAACCTCCGAATTTCTAAAATTAATGCGTTGAAAAAATAAATGTCAAAAACAAATATAATACTATTATACAATATTTCAAGCTAATTTGCAAGACATAATATTCTGTCGATTTTCTGAGAATTTAGTGGAAAATGAGTGAAAAAATGAGATAAACGACAGGTTGATGCAGGAGATAAATCCAAATCGTGTTTCTCCCGACAGCGGCAAGCCATCTGATGTGTACGGGATAGAAAAATTTCGGGAGCGAGCCGTCTTTTGCCCAGATGCCGAAATAACTGCCCGCGAGGAACAAAAACAGCCACGGGAAAAGCGGGAAATAGTCCGAGGACACGAAAGAGCTGTTGTACAAACCGAACGGGAACAGCACGCCGATGTCGTATGCTTTTTGCGGGAGATACCACTCAAAAAGCCCGCCGATACCGATAAAACCGTTCTGAACATTCCACGTCAGCACAAAAAGCAGCGCGAAAATAATCATCCCGACAAGCGCCGGCAAATAATCGAGCAGCTTCTCGCACAGACCGAAAATCATCATGGAAATTCCAAGAAAATGCAAAATGCCAAAGTTGACGGGAACGCTGCTGAAAAACGGCGTGACGAAGGTAATAATCATTCCGAGGAAGAAGCACTGCGCTCCGCGTTTTATGTTGTTTTGTGAGAAACGGCAGACCGTGCCGGAGATGAAGATAAACAGTCCCGCGAAGATGTCGCGGATTATGTTAAACCAGCTGTCAAAGAAAATCGGCACATCAACGCCGAAAATGAATTTCAGGTCGTACATCGCGTGATACACAACCATACAGAGTATCGCAAAACCGCGCAGCTCGTCAAGAAGTCCGACGCGTTTTGAGTTTGTTTTCAGATTACCCATAAAATCCTCTCAATTATGTAAAAATATATATTCATTATATTGTATCACATTTTTCAAAAAAAAACAATAACCTCTTGAAAAAAAAATAAAAATATGTTAAAATAAATAGTTGATTGGAGAACAATTGAATTTTTCAGTAAAACGGAGAGAAATGTGGAATATATAGAAATCGGCGGTGTGAAGATTGAAAAAACCGCTGCTTTAGCTCCGATGGCGAGCGTTGCCGACAGAGCGTACAGACTTATCGCGAAGCAGTTCGGAGCGGCTTATTGCGTTGGTGAAATGGCGTCGGCAAAGGGGCTTTGCTATAACGACAAGAAAACGGCTCAGCTGCTTTTGATGACCGATGGCGAAAGACCGGCAGCCGTGCAGCTTTTTGGCTCGGAGCCTGAGTTTATCGCAAAAGCCGTGAAAATTGCCGAGGAGTTTCACCCTGATATCATCGACTTGAACGCGGGTTGTCCGATGCCGAAAATCGTAAACAACGGCTCTGGGAGCGCGCTGATGAAAAATCCCGCGCTTTTCGGCGAGGTTGTTGAAGCGGCAGCTTCGGCGACAAAAATCCCTGTTACCGTTAAATTCAGAAGCGGCTGGGACGAGGACTCGGTAAATGCCGTGGAAATCGCGCAGATTGCCGAAAAAAACGGCGCGGCGGCGGTCTGCGTTCACCCGAGAACTCGAAATCAGCTTTATACGGGAAAATCCGATTGGAACGTGATAAAAGCCGTGAAAAACGCGGTGAAAATCCCCGTTATCGGGAGCGGCGACGTGACGAGCGTTTCGGATTGCGTGGAAATGTACGAAAAAACAGGCTGCGATTTGGTAATGATTGGAAGAGGCTCTTACGGCAGACCTTGGCTTTTCGGGCAAATCCGCGATTATTTCGAGGGAAAAACGCCGCGCAGTGAGCCTTCTCTTGAGGAAAAAATCGAGATTATGCGCCGGCACATCGCGCTTCTCATTGAGGATAAGGGCGAGAAAACCGGAATGAAAGAGGCGCGGCGGCAGGCTGCTTGGTATGTTCGTGGGATAAACGGCGCGGCAAAGCTGCGCGATGAGTTTTCAAAAATGAACACTTTCGGGGATTTTGAAAGAATGTTGAAAATAATTTCAGAGGTAAACTAAAATGAACTTGGCAAAGCTAAAATCTTTCTGCGCTTTCAATGTTAAGGACGATGTTCTGCTCACGGATTTTTATTGCTGCGGGTGCGGAAACGCCGAGGATTACTACTCGGATATCGTGAACATTCTGCTGGAAAAAGGGCAGACGCTCGGCGAGTATTTACACGATTTGTTGGTTTATTCAGACTCGCCGCTTGTGGCTAAATGTGCAAAAGAACGCACAACCGCGCTTGTAAAGGCGATTGAGTACGATTTGAGCGTAATCAAGGAGCTTGTTTCGCTCTCGTCCGAGCAGTTTCGCGAAACGCTTTCGGACAGCGAAATTCTCCGCGAAATGCCCGCCTACGATAACGGAAAATTCGATTTTGACGCGGATTATTTCATCGACTTCGCGCAGAAAAACGGAACGGGAATTTTCGCGAAATACCGCGCGTTCTCGTTTGACGGCGAACTCAAGCCGATATTTAAGACCGACAGCGTAACGCTTGCGGATTTAAAAAACTATGAGGTTCAGCGCAATCAGGTTGTCGAGAACACGCTTTGCTTCTTGCGAAACCAGCCCGCGCAGAATGTTCTGCTTTACGGCGACCGCGGCACGGGCAAATCCTCGACGGTAAAGGCGATTTTCAACGAGTTCAAGGAACTGCGAATGGTTGAGGTTTCGCGAAATGATATAAACGAGCTTCCCGAGTTGTTCGAGAAACTCGGCAAAATCGATATGAAATTCATCGTGACCATCGACGACCTCTCGTTTGCCGAGAACGACGACCGTTTCGGCACGCTGAAAGCGGTTCTGGACGGCTCGCTTGCGCTTAAACCCGAAAATATCCTGATTTACGCAACGACAAACCGCCGCAAAATCGTCCGTGAAACCGTTGCCGACCGCGAGATTTCAGGCGCGGACGCGATTGATGAAAGTATGTCGCTCTCGGACAGATTCGGGCTTTTTGTGACGTTTATGCGCCCCGACAAGCAGATTTACCTCGATATCGTGAAAAAGCTCGCCGAGGATATGAGGATAGAAATTCCCGAGGAACAGCTTTTCGCTGCGGCGGAGCGTTTCTCGACAAGGAGAGGCGGGCGCTCGCCGAGAGTTGCAAAGCAGTTTGTGGATTGGCTTAAAGGCAGAATTGAGCTTAATTTGGAGTACTGATTATGTCACTAAACTTGAAGAAATTCGTTTGCACAGCGCTTTTGGGAGTGTTTCTTCTGAGCGGCTGCGAATCGGAGCAGCAAATCCCCTCGGAAATCTCGGTTTCCGAAACAACCGAGATTGACGAAAATCAGCCGTTTCCTGCGATAAGCTGCGGGGTAAAGCTTGAAAAAGCGGTTGAGAAAGCGGTTTCGCTGTCGCCGGCAGTAACCGAAATAATCTGCGAAATCGGCTTTCAGAGCAGGCTCGTGGGAGTGAGCGACTACTGCGATTATCCAGAAAATCTCTCGCTGAAAACGCTTGGCAGCACGGAAAACCCTGACTTGGACGGGATAATAAAACTGAAGCCCGACGCGGTTTTCACGCTGTCGCTGTTGTCGGAGAGGGAGATTTACAAGCTAAATCAGGCGGGAATTAAGGTTCTCACGCCGAAAGCTCCGCAAAATCTTGAGGAGTACAGCGCGCTGTACAAGGAAATTTCGGCGGCATTTTACGGAAACGAGCTTACCGGCTCGCAGAAAGGCGAAACGAAAGCGCTTGAAACGGCGAAACGCGCTCGTGCAAAGCTCGAGGACGCGGCGAAAAACGTCAAAACGGAGAGCTTTGTTTACGTCACCGAGAAGCTGACTGTCGCCGGCTCGGACACGTTTGAAAGCGCTGTCCTGAGCCTCACGGGCGAAAATTTGTGCAAGTCCGAGGGGTACGTTTCGGCGGAAAGCGTTCAGCCCGCGTACATAATCGCGTCGGACAAGCTGTCCTACGATACGCTTGCTTTTGACGACGTTTTTGCGGCGATGATTTACAACGGCGCGAAGGTTGTTTTCGTAAACTCGGCGCGATTTGAGCGGCCGTCCGAGAGAACAGCGGAGGTTTTCACAAAGTTAACCGAATAAAAAAGCGCCTTTCTCTTGAACAGGGAAAGGCGTTTTGTTTACATCGGCGTGATTATATAGCCGTTTTCGTGCCAGTAGTCGATAACTTTCGGCAAAATCTCAGCGTTGGTTTTGGAAACCGCGTGCAGAAGATAAACCGCGCCGTTGTGCGTTTTTGAGGTGATTTTGTCGTAAGCGGCAGTCGGCTCGGGCTGGTTTTCGGTGAGCCAGTCCTGATAAGCGAAGCTCCAGAGAACCGTGGTGTAGCCAAGCTCCTTTGCACACGCAAGAACGCGCTCGGAGAACTCGCCCTTCGGCGGGCGCATAACGTACATCTCATAGCCGAAATTCTTCGAGATATAGTTGTGGAGCTGCATTATCTCGTTGTACAAGTCCTCGTTTGAACATTCGGGCAGGGAAGGGTGGCTGTACGAGTGATTTCCGACGGTGTGTCCATCGGCAATCATTCGCTTAATCAGACCGGGATTTTTCTCGGCATAATCCTGCGTGATGAAGAAGGTTGCCTTCGCGCCTTTTGAAGCGAGAGTGTCGAGAATTTTCTCCGTATAACCGTTTTCATAGCCCTCGTCAAACGTCAGCCAAAGCCGCTTGTTTTCCGCTTCGCCGATAAAAAGCGAGTTCATATCGCCGTACTGCTTCTGCGCGCTTATCGCCCCAAGCGGACGATTCATCGAGTCGGTGTCGTTTCCCACGCCGTATGTGATTTTTTTGTTGTCATAATCGCTGAGATATGAGTAGGGCGCCTGCGCGAACGCGATTTTTCCCGTCAAAACAACGGTTAAAAGCGCCGAAATCATTTTTTTCATTTCAATCAATCCTTTCGCCGATATTGTTCTCAAGAGTGCATTTTTTATTGCAAAAAGATTATTGTAAATATGTTGCATAAAAAATGACGTAAAGTTTTGTATAAATTTACGAATTATAATAGCAATTATGTACTTGATTAAATCGTAAAAATATGGTAAAATAATAGTAATAATGCAGATGTATGTAAATACATAAAAATGAAAGGGTAAGGGGAGCCGCTTATGTCGCAGAAATTAAGCGAACTCATCGACCTGCTTAAAGGTCATCGCGTTTATATACAAACGCACAATTTTCCCGATCCGGACGCGATTGCAAGCGCTTATGGACTTCAGGTGCTGCTGGGGAAATTCAAGAAAAAAACCGTTATATGTCAT
>SFJQ01000047.1 GCA_004555855.1 [Eubacterium] saphenum
AATAGCTGTTGTCGCTGCTCTGGAGAACGGGGTAGTCGATGAAATCTTCATTTCCGACGGTAATCCAGCCAACAATATCATCGTTGATTTCTTTCAGCGGGATAAATTTCTCAAGAATTTGCGGATTTTCCTTGATAATTTCCTCTCGGCGTTCGGTGTCGATTTCAACCTTTGAAGCACCCGTGCCGTGATAAGTTTCGGCAATTTCCTCGTTGAGCGAGTTGTCCGAAATACGGTTTACCTGCGCGAGAATAAGGCTTGTGACGCTGACAATAAGCGTAATAAGCGCCGTCAGGAAAATGATTTTTCTGAAAATTTCCGTTGGCTTGTCGCCCTTCCACGGAACGAGATATTTTAAAATTCTGATAAAAATGTTTTCTTTGCTTGTAGAATTTGCCATAGAAAACTCCTTTCGGGAGTGAGAATTATTGTCCGTTATAGCTCAGGAGCTTGGACTTGTCCCAGACGCTGCCTGACCACGAGCCGCCGATGATATCATAATAGTAGTCAAACAGTTTGGGCTGATAGTTTCGGATAGCCTTTGAGGTATCAACGTACTCGCTTTCGCCTTCGCGAACCTTGCGTGCAAAAATCACCCAGCGCGTTTCGATATTTCTGCCGAGCGGCCACCAGCAGGTTGAAAGAGTGAGCAGCTCGTCGCCGTAGGTGAGGTCTACATCGGTGAAGAACCAGCTTCTGTCCATAACGTCGATGATGAAGTTGTTGAAATCGTCAGCGTCGGTGAATTGAGTCTTGTTCACATAGTTGAAAACCTCGCCGTATTCGGGCTGCGTGTTGGCAACCATTCCCGCGAAAATCTTGTAGGTCTGGCTTCCGCCGTCGGGAGTTGACATCATAATCGTGGGGTGAACCTTGTAAAAAGCGAGAGGCTCGCGGGACGCGTCGTAGGGAACGTAGTGGTTGACGTAAGCGAAAAATTCTCCCGTGTGCATATTATGTCCAAAAAGAACGGTATTGTCATCGGTTCCGTCCCATTTATTTTTGTAAGTAGAGAAAATTGTTCCCGAAATCGACTCGTTTCCGTTAAAATCGTGATCAAGGTAATAGGAGTTATCCGTGCCGACAACGACAGGGTTGTTAATAAGCGTGCCGGTAATTTTAATCCAGGCGCGGACATCGGGATTGATTTCCTTAAGCGCGTTAAAATCGATATCAAGCGGCGTGTTTACAACAGGCGTGAGGTCGATGAACTCGGGTTCTTCCGTACCCGCCGAGGTAACTTCCGTCATAATCGGATTGTCTATCTGCTGGGGAACGGTGTACGACTGCTGAAGCGAGGAATCGACAGAATCTCCCGCGATGCTGATGATTTGATTGTTTGTGTTTTTGCCGCTGTTGAGATTGAAAAGCTGAAAACCGAGGAAAATCAGCGAGCCGATGAGCGCGGCAACTGCAAACAGCAGGAACGCTTTTCTTGCTTTTTCTCCCGTAGAGTCGCCCGCCTGCGGCAAAACCGCGGCAACAACTCCCGCAAAGCCGCTTTTCTTGGCGGTTTTTCTGCCTTTTATCTTGTCGTTGGTTTTATGATTGCTTTTGCTGACAGGTTTGCTGTTTTTTGAGGATTTGCCTGCGTTACTGTCAAAATCGTCCAAATTTGCCATAATAGTTCCTCCGAATAATGTAAAATTTTATTGTAAATCTTTTTCGATAACCGAAATAATCAGTTCCAGAGCGGTTTCGCACGATTTTGCCCGAACCTGCTCGCGGTTTCCGTCAAACAAAAACCGTTTCACAAGAGTCTCCTTTTCGGAGCAAACCGCGATAAAAACCTCGCCGACGGGGTGCTCGGGGCTGTCGCCAGTGGGACCGGCAACTCCCGTTGTGGAAACCGCGTAATCCGCGCCGGAAAGCCTTCTCGCGCCGCTTGCCATCTCCAGAGCGCAGCTTTCGCTGTACTCGGAGAAATCCGCGAGCGTTTCGTCCGACACCCCGAGAATTTCGCTTTTTATCCTGTTTGAATAGGAGCAAATCCCCATTTCAATCACGGAAGAGCTTCCCGAAACGCTTGTGATTGCCGCAGAAATCATTCCGCCCGTGCAGCTTTCGGCAGTCGATACTTTTTTCGCGTTTTCCTTGCAAAGCGTGACGAGTTTTTGCGACAGGAAAGCGATTTTCTCGTAAATTTTCTCGTTCATAAATAATACCCGACAAATTCTGAAAAGGTTTCGTTATTCAAGGAAAACGGTTTTCTCGCCGTATCTGAAGCGCTTGACCTCGGTTTTTTCGACAGCCTCGTCAATCATTTTATCGAAATCAAAGCTGCTTTCCGCCGCGATAATTTCATCAAGAGATGGCTTTGTGCGCGGGTGCTTGGGTGAAAATACCGTACAGCAGTCCTCGTAGGGAAGAATTGAGGTTTCGTAGGTGCCGATTTTACGGGAGATGTCGGTGATTTCGATTTTGTCCATTCCGATAACCGGTCTGAAAACGGGAAATTCAGCCGCGGCGTTTGTGCAGCCGAGCGCCGAGAGCGTCTGCGAAGCGACCTGCGCCAGACTTTCTCCCGTGATAATCGCGCCGTATTTGTCGCGCTTGCAGACCCTGTTTGCGATTTTAACCATCAGCCTTCGCATTATCACGGTGAAATATTCCTCGGGGCAGTTGTCGCGGATAGCCTCTTGAATTTCGGTAAACGGAACGCAGTAGAAGATGATATTCCCGCAGAATTCCGTCATTTCCTCGCACAGCTTCTCGACTTTAAGACGCGCTCTGTCGGATGTGTAAGGCGGGCTGACGTAGTGTATGCAGTCCACGACAAGTCCGCGTTTTGCCATCATATAACCGGCAACAGGGCTGTCAATTCCGCCCGAAAGCATCAGCAGAGCCTTTCCGCTTGAACCTACCGGCATTCCGCCTGCGCCGATAATCCGCTGCGCCGAGAGATAAGCGCCGTTGTCGCGGATTTCAAGCCGCACGGTAACCTCGGGATTATGAACGTCCACGCCCAGATGCGGGAAGTTATCGAGAACGACATCTCCGAGCTTTTGCTGAATATCGGGCGATTTGAGCGGGAACGACTTGTCCGAGCGTTTTGCCTCAACCTTGAAGGTTTTCGCGTTTTCCAGCGCGGGCTTGAGGTATTCGCCGACATTTGCCGCGACAATGTCAAAATCCTTCTCAAACACCGCGCAGCGCTGAATTGCGCCGATACCGAACACGTTTTTCAGGCTTTCAAGCGCAGCCTCGATATCCGCGTCCTCAAGCGGCTCGATGTAGATTGTGCTCTGCCGTCTGAAGTACTCAAATTTGCCGATTTTCTTCAATCGCCGCTTGATATTTTTGACAAGCATATCCTCAAAAGTGTTTCTGTTGTCGCCTTTGAGGGCAATTTCTCCGTATTTTGCAAGAATTATTTCTTTCATAAAAACCTCGTTTTATCTTCTTATCCGCTTTGCGGTTTCTGCAATTTTTTCGCATAAGAACGCGATTTCCTGCTCGGTGTTTTCCGCGCACATTGATACTCTTATTGCACAGTCCGCGTCCTTGTCGGAAACGCCGAACGCTGCGAGAACGTTGCTGGTTTTGCCTTTGGAGCAAGCCGAGCCGCTGGACACGCAGATGTCGTGTTGTTCAAGCGAGTGGAGCATTATCTCCGAGCGCACGCCGCGAACGCTGAAATTGACGATGTTCGGCAGGCACTTGTCGTCCGAGTTTACGGAAATATCCTTAATTTCTGACAATCCGCCGAGCAACTTTTGCTTCAGCACAGAAAAGCGTTCATAATCGTATTTGTAGGCTTTTAAGGCAGCTTCAAGCCCCGCGATAAGTTCAACGGCTTCCGTCCCCGAACGCAGATTTTTCTGCTGACCGCCGCCTGAAAGCAGCGGGGAAAGGGTGACGCCTTTTTTTATGTAGAGCGCGCCGATGCCTTTTGAAGCGTGGATTTTGTGTCCCGAAACGCTGATTAAATCGCCGTCGAGCGGCATTTTCAGAAATCCCTGAACAGCGTCGATGTGGACGAACGTGCGCGGATTTTTCGCTTTAACCGCCTTGTAGAGCCGTTTTACATCGTTTTGAAAACCGTTTTCGTTGTTGACCGCCATACAGCTCACGAGGGACGTGTTCTCGTCAACCTCGTTAATAATCGCGCCGACAAAATCGGGGTAATCCTTTGGCGCAAGCCGCACGACACTAAAGCCGCGTTCCTCAAGCCTGTCGATAACCTTTGCCACGGACGGGTGCTCGATTTTGGTTGTGACGATTTTGCTTCCCGCGCGCAAATTCAGCCCGAAAAGCGCCGTATTGCTGCTCTCGGTTGCGCCCGAGGTGAAGATAATCTCCCCTTCAAGCGGCGCGCCGTTGAGCGAAAGCGCTTTCAGCACGGCTTGTTTTGTGCGGTTTATGATGTTGATGGAAGAAGTGCCCATTTTATGCAGGGAGCTTGCGTTCCCAAAAGACGTTTCCATAGCATCGCTAACCGCCTTAACGCATTCACCGCAAGGCTTTGTTGTTGCGGCATTATCAAGATATATCACTTTAATTAACCTCGTTTAAATATTATCATACATTTTATATTATACCATATTTTAAATGCTTTGAACAGTCTTTTTTATGATTTTTCACGGATTTTTCAGAAAAAAGTTTGTCAAAGGTTACAAAATGGTTACAAAAAAGTTACAAATGATTACAAAATAGAGGAAAATGGTTACAGTTTTGTCATATATATTGATTTTCGGAAATTTATATGGTAAAATATAGTTGAGATAAAGAACAAAAATCCTCCATATTTTTGCTGTTAGGCTTTTTTAAACGGCACAAATCCGGCTTCCGACTGCCCCTCGGGAGCCGGATTTTTGTTGGGAAAATTTGTAACCGATTTTGAGAAACGGCATAATATATACCAAGAAACGCAAAACTCCGACGGGGAGCGGCGGGTTTCAAATTCTTACAAGGAGGACATTGTTATGTCTTGTTTCAACTTTGGCGGTAACTGCTGCTGGATTATCATTCTTATCCTCTTGTTCTGCTGCTGCGGCAACGGCGGATACAGCGCAAACAATGACTGCGGCTGTGGCTGCGGTAACAACAATGGCTGCGGATGCGGCTGCTGATTTGACGGCTCAAGAGTATTATCCTACGCGAAAAGCCGCTGCTCGAAAGGGCAGCGGCACTTTTCATTATTCCTGAAATAACAATTGCACTATATCTGCGAATTTTCCCGAACACGCTTTGAGCAAATCCTCGGGAGCAAGCTCGAGCTGAAGTCCCAGTCTGCCGCCGCTCACGAAAAGTTTTTCGAGATTTTTTGCGCTTTCGTGAACGAAAGTAGGGAACTGCTTTTTCATTCCAATAGGTGAAACGCCTCCGCGGATATATCCCGAAATCGCGTTTATATCCTTGACGTGGACGGGTTCAAGCGACTTCTCCTCGGCAACTTTCGCGCACTTTTTGAGGTCAAGCTCCTTGTCAACAGGCAGCACAAAAACGTAATATTTCCCGCTTTTTCCAACGGTGACGATTGTCTTGAAGGTGGCCTCGGGCGCTTGACCGAGCGTTTCGGCGATATGAACGCCATCGATAAACTCCCCGCACTCGTAGGTGTGAGGGACATAGTTAATCTTCGCCCTGTCGAGCATACGCAGAGCGTTTGTTTTAGCTTCCTTGGACATCAGATATCTTCGCTCAAATCGTCCTCAATGTCAAAATCAGCTTCATCGATCAGCTTTGTCTTGTTCAGCAGGAAGAATGCAACTCCTGCAGCAGCTGCGGCTGCGGTAACGATAATGCCGAGAATAATCATAAGTTTTTTTGTCATAATAGTTTCCTCCGTTAATTACTGAAATCTTGCAGCCATCTCAGCTATACCGTTGTCGTTTGTCGGCTCGCCGATAGCGCCGAATTTCCACTCGTTGTTATAGCGGTAAACCTCGCCGAAAATCATAGCGGTTTTTCCATCGTAATTCTCGGAAAGATTGTACTTGCAAAGCTCCGTTCCCGTATCCGCGTCAACAACTCTGATGAACGCGTTTTTAATCATACCGAACTGCTGATTGCGCTCTCTTGCCTGATAAATCGTGACAACGAAAACAATTTTCGAGTAATCCGCAGGAACCTTGTTCAGCTCAACGATAATCTGCTCATCGTCGCCGTCGCCAGCACCCGTGAGATTGTCGCCGCAGTGACGTACAGCGCCGCTTCTGTGCATAAGCTGACCGTAATAAACGACATCAACAGGTCCCGAGAGCTTTCCGCTTTGTGCGTTGATGAGGAGAGCGGACGCGTCGCAGTCGATATCCTCGCGCTTCGAGAACAGCGAGAACTTTTTCGGTGCCTCGTCCCAGCCAAGACCGACAACCAGCGCCTTCAGTCCCGCATTGCCTTTGGTGAGGTCAACCTTTTGACCTTTTTGAAGATTTACGGACATAACAAATCCTTCCTTTCCTAAACCTTTAAAAATATTATACAACACTTTTTCCGAAAATGCAAGTGTTTTTATACAAAATTTCCCCCGCTTTTGAACGGGGGGGAATTTGTTTACTTCAAATCGGCAGACTTTGCAGTCTTGAAAAGCTCGTCAACCTTGTCCTTGTCAACCTTTGTTACAAGCGAAACCACGATAACCGCAATCATTGCGAGGACAAACGCAGGAAGCAGCGAGTAAATACCCGTCTGTGCAAAAATCGGGACATTTTCCCAGACTATTACAGACGCGCCGCCCACGACAATTCCCGCAACCGCGCCCGGCATTGTCATCTTCTTCCAGAAGAGCGACAAAATCATTGCCGGACCAAACGCCGCGCCAAGTCCTGCCCACGCGTAGGAAACCAGTCCCATAACCGAGCTGTTTTTGTCAAGCGCGAGAACATAAGCGATAACTGCGATTAAGATAACCGTGCCGCGTGAAATCCACATAAGCGTCTTTTCCGAAGCGTTTTTCTTGAACAGCTTGAACATATCGTTGGTGACTGCCGAGGAGGTGACGAGGAGCTGGCTGTCGGCGGTGGACATAATCGCCGCGAGGATTGCCGAGAGAATAACGCCCGCAAGCAGCGCAGGAAGCAGCGACGACGACAGGAACATAAAAATCTTCTCGGAGTCGCCCATTGCCATAAATTTCGCATTCAGCTCTTCGTTTCCGGGGGCGTTGAGGAAGGACATTCCGAAAATTCCCACGAGAACCGCCGCCGCAAGGGTTACGAAAACCCAGATTGTCGCGATGATGCGGGATTTCTTAATCAAATCGCTGGACTTTATCGCCATAAAGCGAACCAGAATATGCGGCATTCCGAAGTAACCGAGTCCCCAAGCAAGTCCCGAAATAATGGTTGTCAGGGCAAGCGTGCCGTCCGAGTTGTAGATGAAGCTGGTGTAGTACTCCTTGATAACGCCGCTTTGCATCGCGTTATTAAACGCTTCGCCGAGGTTCGGGGTTTGAACAACAATGATAATCGGCATAACAACAAGCGCCGCGAACATCAGCAGACCTTGAATGAGGTCAGTCCAGCATACCGCAACAAAGCCGCCGAGGAATGTGTAGGAAATGATGATAAGCGCGCCGATTGTGAGCGAGATGGTGTAGTCCGTGCCGAAAATAAATTCAAAAAGCTTAGCTCCGCCGCTGAAAGCAGACGCGGTGTAGATGAGGAAGAAAAAGAAGATGATTGCCGCGCAGATAAGTCTGATAACGGGGGAGTTGTTGAAGAAACGCTTTTGGAAATACTCGGGAATTGTGATGGCGTCGCCCGCCGCATAGGACATTTTGCGCAGTCTTGACGCGACAATTCTCCAGTTGAGATAGGTTCCGATGAACAGACCAATTGCAATCCAGCTCTCCGTCAAACCGCCAACCAAAACGGCTCCCGGCAGTCCCATAAGCAGCCAGCCGCTCATATCGGACGCTTGCGCGGAAATTGCTGTTGTCCAGCTTCCGAGCTGACGTCCGCCGATGAAAAAGTCGCTCATATTTTTTGATTTTCTGAACGACATTATTCCGATTGCGAGAATCAGCAGCGCGTAAGCCACGAAAGCAATCACCGTGTAAACATTAAATTCCATTTTTTCTCTCCTTTTTTGTATTATTCCTCATTATACCATAAATTTGCAGAAAAATCAAGTCAAAATATGCATTTCGGCGTATAAAATGCAAAAATCCCCTGTGGAAAGGGGATTTTGTGTTATTTTTCATACACTTTTCTTGCAATATCCACGGTTTCCTTCGCGTCCTTAGCGTAGAAATCCGCGCCGATTTTCTCGGCATATTCGGGAGTCAAAACCGCGCCGCCGACAACGATTTTGCAGTTCAGACCGCGCTCGTGAATCAGCTTAATCGTGCCTTCCATACTTTTGAGCGTTGTGGTCATCAGCGCGGACAGCCCGACAAGCCGCACGTCAAATTTTTCGGCAGCGTCCGCGACTGCTTCATAATCGACGTCTTTTCCGAGGTCGATAACCTCGAAGCCGTAGTTTTCGAGCAGCGTTTTCACGATGTTTTTGCCGATATCGTGAACGTCGCCTTTGACCGTTGCCAGAACAACGCGCCCGCGGCTTTCGGCTTCACCGCCGCGGCTTGAAATCGCCCTCTTCACCTCGTCAAAAGCGGCTTGTGCAGCACTCGCTGCGCCGATAAGTTGCGGCAGGAACATCTTGCCCTTTTCAAAGAGCGCGCCTGCCTCGTCAAGCGCGGGGATAAGGCGGTTGTTGATGATATCCATCGGCTCCTCGCCGTTGTCGAGAAGCGTTTTCGTGAGCTTCGCGCATTCGGCTTTCAGTCCCGAAAGAACCGCGTGCAAAATATCGTCAGCACCCGTTTTCAGCTCGGTTTTCTCGGCTGACTTCACGGACTGCGTCACAATCTGCTCCGCACCAAACCGTTCGATATACTTCACGCCGCTCCTGTCGTAGCCCGAAAGCAGCCGAAACGCGCAGACAGCTCCCGTCATCGCGGCGCTGTTCGGGTTCATTATCGCAAGGTCAAGACCGCTTTGCATAGCCATTGTGAGGAACGTGGAGTTTACAAGCTCTCGGTTCGGCAGCCCGAACGAAATATTCGACACGCCAAGCACGTTTTTCAGCCCGAGCTTTTCGCGAACCATACGAATTGCCCTGAGCGTTTCGGAAGCGCCGTCTTGTTCTGCGGAAGCGGTCAGCGTGAGGCAGTCGATGTAGACATCGCGCTTCGGTATCCCGTAAAACTCTGCGCGCTTCAGGATTTTCTCCGCGATTTCAAAGCGTTTCTCGGCAGTTTTCGGAATACCGTCCTTGTCAAGAGTAAGTCCGATAACCGCCGCGCCGTACTTTTTCACGAGCGGCAAAACCGTGTCAAGTTTCTCGTCCTCACCGTTGACGGAGTTTACGATAGGCTTGCCCGAAACCACTCTCAGAGCCGCTTCGAGGACATCAAGCTCGGTTGTGTCGATTTGAAGCGGCGCGTCCGAAACCGACTGAATTGCGTCAACCGCGGCGAGCATCATCTCTTTTTCATCGATATCGGGCAGCCCGACGTTCACGTCAAGAATTTCCGCGCCACCGTCGCACTGCTCGACAGCCTGCCGCATTATATAATCGAGGTCGTGCCGCTTCAGCGCTTCTTTGAACAGCTTTTTACCCGTGGGATTTATGCGTTCGCCGATAATCCTCACGGTATCGATTTCCACAACCTTTGAAGCCGAGCAAACCGCCGCGGGAATTTCCGTGTTTTTCTTCACAAACGGCTTTGCGTTCAGCTTTTCGGCGATTTTCGCGATATATTCGGGAGAAGTTCCGCAGCACCCGCCGAGCAGCTTCACGCCCATTTCTGCGAATTTCTCGACAGTTTCGGCGAATTGCTCGGGAGAAACGTTGTACAAATTTGTGACAGGGTCGGGAAGACCTGCGTTTGGGCGAATGGAAACAGGAACTTCCGCCCATTTCATAATCTCCTCGACAATAGGCAGCGCCTCCTCCGGACCGAGCGAGCAGTTCATTCCCACGACGTCCGCGCCCGCGCCCTGAAGCGTGAGAACCGCCGAAGCCGCCGTGCAGCCGGTAAATGTGCGGAGATTTTTCTCGAAGGACATCGTGCAGATTACGGGCAGCGATGTGTTCTCCTTTGCGGCAAGAAGCGCGGTTTTAGCCTCGGTGAGGTCAGTCATCGTTTCGATTGCGATGAAATCCGCGCCCGCGTTTTCGCCCGCTTTCATCACCTCGAAAAACATCTCGTAAGCCTCGTCAACGGGCATATCACCCGCAGGACGCAGCATTCTTCCCAGCGAACCCACGTCCAGCGCCACGAGAACGTCCGTTCCCGCGCACGCTTTTTTCGCGATTTCGACAGCCTTCCCGATAACCTCGTCAACGGAAAATCTGCTGTTTTTGAGCTTGTTTCGGTTAGCACCGAAGGTGTTCGCGTAAACCGCCTGCGCGCCCGCCGCGATATATTGACGGTGGATATCCTCGATTAAATCGGGGTTTGTGAAATTCAGCTCCTCGGGCAGCCCGCCGAGCTTCAAGCCCGATTTTTGGAGCATTGTCCCCATCGCGCCGTCAAGTATTATGAATTTGTCGTTTTTGAGCAATTCTCTGAAAGTCATTTTAATACTCCTGTTTCTTTAGTTTCTGAAACCTCGTCCTCATTCGGAAGCCTTCGCAGCGCGAAAATCGTGATTATGATGATAAGCACGGCGCAGGTTGTCCAGATGATAGGCTCGGAGATGATAACGCCGAAATACCCGCCGACCGCTTCGATTGAGTCGCCGACAGTTCCCGTGTGACCGCCGAAAAGCGGTATCATCACAAGCACCGTGACGATTTTCCACGAAAGTTCAATTATGCTGCACAAAATCGGCACGGCGCTCTTTCCAAGCCCCTGAAGCGACGACCGCAGCGACAGCAGCGCCGCAAGCGGATAGTAGAACGGCACGCTCCATTTGAGGTAGAGAACAGCCGTTGCGATAATTTCCGCGCTTTTTGCTTCTTCCGAAGAAACCAGCATTCCCACAAGGAAATCTCCCGCGAAAAACACAAGCCCGAGCGTTATCGTAGCCCACGAAAACGCGATAATCAAGCCGTCACGGATACCGATTTTAATGCGCGAGTACTTGCCTGCGCCTCGATTTTGCGAGCAAAATGTAACGAGCGTTGCGCTGATTGACGAGAACGGCATTATGAGTAATCCGAAAATTTTTCTCGCCGCCGTGTGAGCTGTGATAATCTCCTCGCCGAAGCCGTTTATGCCGTTCTGCAAAACGATTGAGCCCATATCGACAATCGAGTACATAAGCGCCATTCCGAAGCCTGCTCCGAGTAGTTCGGCGGTGCTTTCTTTCGTGAACTTGAAGTCCTCTTTCTTGATTAACAGGAACGGTCTGCGCTTTATCAGATAAATCATACAAACAACCGCGGACATCAGCTGCGCGGCAACGGTTGCCAGAGCCGCACCCAGCACGCCCATTTCAAACACGCACACCAGAAGCAAGTCAAGTACGATATTCAGCGCGGTTGAGATGATAAGTATAATCAGCGGGATAACGCTGTCGCCGACTGCGCGCAGTATTGCCGCTTCAAAGTTGTACAAAAGCGTCACCACAAGCCCGAGCGCCACCACGAACAGATAATCCCGCGCCTGTCCGAAAATCTCGGCGGGGGTGTTGAGGGCGGTGAGGAGCGGTTCGATGAAAATTGTGATTGCGCAGATTATGAGCGCGGTTGTCGCCGTTGAAAACGTGAGCATACGCGCGATTGTCCGGCGCATTTCGTCGTGCCGTCCCGCACCGAAATTCTTGGAAACGATGATAGCAAATCCCGTCACCAAGCCGTTTATCAGGTTGAACATCAGCGAAACCACCGATGCTGTTGAACCAACGGCAGCGATAGCGCTGTTACCGAGGTTTTGACCGATGATTATGGTATCGGTGAGGCTGTAAACCTGTTGAAAAACGTTACCGAGCAGTATCGGCAGGGCAAATGCCGCAATTAGCTTCAGCGGCTTGCCGTTTGTCAAATCTTTCATTTTATCTCTTCCTTTTGTCTATGTATATTCACTATATTCTAACATATCCCGAGATTTTTTTCAAGGGGATTTTTTAAATTCTGCTTGACAAATCGCATTTTTTGTTGTATAATTGTAATGTTATCGGGGTGTGGCTCAGTTTGGCTAGAGCGCCTGCTTTGGGAGCAGGACGTCGCAGGTTCGAATCCTGTCACCCCGACCAAATAAGCACGGTA
>SFJQ01000163.1 GCA_004555855.1 [Eubacterium] saphenum
CAAATCGAGTTCAAGAGCGAAAAAATTCCAAAAAGACCTTGACAACGCGAGAAAAAAGTGGTATAATTATTCGTGCAATGAAGATTGCGCGTTATGGGGATATAGCTCAGTTGGGAGAGCGCTTGCTTCGCATGTAAGAGGTCAGGGGTTCGAATCCCCTTATCTCCACCACTTGAGGACGGTCCGTTAGGACCGTCCTCTTCTGCGTTTTTGTCAATTTCGCACAAGCACGAAATTGACAAAAGCCGCGGGTGGCTCTCCTATTTGAAGGAGGCGATTTTCCGAAATCTATTTGGTCACAATTCCACACTTGAGGACGGTTCTTTGGACCGTCCTTTTCTGTTTTGTTTTAGCACGAATTGTTGTGTAACGCGCAATTTTCCGTTCGTGACGCGGAAAGCTGTCTGAAAATGCTGGAGGAAAAAGGCGAGATTTACACGTCCGTTTACTACATAGACCTCTTTGACAACAGCTTTTTTGAGATAACCTCATCAGAGTCCGTTCATCGTCACATCGGCAATGCCGGTATCGCGCAGGAGCGGCTCGACTATTTCAGCAGGAATATGGTTACTGCGGAATTTACCGATGAGCTGTTGGATTTTGTCAATCTGAAAACGCTCGGTGAAGAGCTGAGCAAGAGCGAGAAGGTTGGCGTTTAACAAAACGCAGAGAATAATCACTCGAAAAGGTCGCAGCTTTTGTTCGGCACATCGCGCGCGTAGAGCTGAAGGGAATTGTCGGTTGTGTTGACGGCGCCGAGGAAAATCTCCCGCGCGCTGTGGAAGCCCTGAGCGTGAAGCTCCTTTTCAAGCCAGATTTTGTCGTTTCCGGTGTGTTTGAGGTTCGGCTCGTTTATGTGCCCGTCAAGAATGACATTCACAAGCAGTTCCTGCTGAACGGGCTTTATATTCACATCTGTCGGTTGAATGGGACGGTTTTCCTCAACGGGCAGAACGCTGATTGAGCCGTTGTACTCGAAAACGGCTGTCTGTACCTGCGATAAATCAAAATAGCCGAGATTTCGGCAGTGCGTGAGAAAATCCGACAAATCTATGCGGGCTTTTCGGAAATTTTCGCGATAGAGCTTTCCCTTATCGAAAAGAATAAGCGGCTTTCCGTTGACGATTTTTCGCGCGCGCGCTGATTTTCCCGTGACGATGGACACGCAAAAAGCGATGCCCGCGTAGATTATCATAGCGATGAGCGAATACTCGGGGTTTTCAAGCTCCGTGGCAAATTCCGCCGCAATCGAACCGATTGAGATGCCGATGATATAGTCGAACATACTTAGCTGAGAAATCTGCTTGTTGCCCATCAGCTTTGTGAGTAAAAACAGCGCCACAACGCTTGCGACAGACGTTAAGGCAATCTTTAATAAATCCATTGATTTTCACCTCTTTGGATTATTTTGCAGAAAATCCGGTCGAATATTCGCCAAAAACAAAAAATCCCCCGATACCATTTGGCGTCGGGGGTTTTTCACGGCTTCACTTTTGCAAAGCCGAGGTGTTTTCGGGAACGTTTGCGGGAACGCTCGGAGAATCGTCGTTTTTGAGCTTTGTCAAAACCTCGAGCGCAAGCGGACGAAGTTCATCGGGAAGAACGCTCAAATCGCCGTTTTTAATCGCTTCAACGGCAGCGGAAAGCTGCTCGTCGGTAATCCCCGCCGCGGCAATTTCATCGTGATATTTCGCCATAACTTCCTCGACTTTTTCATCGGAGATGTTAAGGCTCTGCGCGGTGGGCTGCTGCTCGCCGTTTGCGTCAATCGTGTAGTTTTCGTGCAGGATAAGCTCGTCAACCGTGACAAACTCAAAGCCTTTTTCTTTCAGTCCCTTGAGAACATTCGGCAGAGCCTCGGTTGTGTTCTGCAAGTCGTTGTGGAACAGCAGAATTGAGCCGGATTTCGTGTTTTCAAGCACTTTTTTTGTGATTTGCTCGGAGGTCGGCTTGTTCCAGTCTACGCTGTCGGGGATAGATTGAGTTGGAAAAGCTAGCTGCACATAAGCAGATTTATGGTTTCGATACGCAGCAGAAAACCGGTTTTGGGCATTGCATTTTTTTGTTAAAAATTACCAAGATTCTATTAATCCTATTGACAGGGTAGAATAAAAGGTGTATAATGAAGAAAATAAGCAGGGTTTCTTAACGG
>SFJQ01000048.1 GCA_004555855.1 [Eubacterium] saphenum
CGTCTCCGCTCAATCCGCTTTCCCAAGCCTCTCTCGCGGCGACTTGATTATTATATCACATCTTTTTGCGTTTGTCAAGCGCTTTTTTCAAATTTTTTAAAATTTTTTCAAAATTCTTTGAAATTCGCTTGTTTTCGCAAACTTTTCCGTGACACCATAAGATTATAACACATCTTTTGCCGTTTGTCAATACTTTTTTTGAAAAAAATCAAACTTTTTTATCTTTCAGCTCGGAAATTATTTTAACAAAGCTGTCAACATCGTTAAAATCGCGGTAAACGCTGGCGAAACGGACATACGCCACGTCGTCAACTTCCTTGAGTTTCTTCAGGACAGCCTCGCCGATTTTATCCGAAGTAACCTCGCGGGTAAGCGAATTCTTCAGCTCGGCTGCGATTTCCTCAACGATATTGTCAATTGTTTCCAGCGAAACCGGACGCTTGACGGTCGCGCGGCACAGCTTGTCAACCAGCTTCTCGCGGTCGAACGGCTCGATTGTGTGGTCTTTTTTGATGACCATCAGCGGAACTTCCTCGATAATTTCGTAAGTAGTGAACCTCGCGCCGCACTGTATGCACTCGCGGCGGCGGCGAACCTTATTTTCGGTCGGACGCGAATCGATAACCTTGCTTTCCTCACAGCCACATTCGGGACATTTCATAAAAAAGCTCCTTTCAAAGCGTATTAAACACTATATATTGTATTATAACATAAACTAAAAAATATTTCAACAATTTCTACAAAAAAATTTATGAAAATTGTTGAAATGTTTGTGAGGCTATGTTATACTTATTACAAAGGAGTGATTTTTGTGGAAGTGTTGTTGTTTATACTGTTATTCATTCCTGCGATTGTGTTTGTCGTGATGATGATTTACGTTATCGGACGAGCAATAAGATTTGGCGAAAACCGCCCGCAGTTCACAAAAGCGGCTTCAATCGCCGGTATTATAGCGGGACTTATTTCGATTGCGGCTTCGGTTGTTAAATTGATATATCTCGGAAGGGGCATCGGCGGTTTCATCTCGGCAGCTTTCTGTCTGGCTTTTGCTTTTGCGCTGAGGCTTATCGTGAAATTCTTCGAGGAAGATTTTGACAAAAAGCACCAAATCCCCGTCAATCCCAACGAAAAGCTTTATCGCTTTGAATTTGAGCAGGAAAACCCCGACGATTTTCTTGACGAAGACAGCCGATTTAACGGTAAATTCAAGAATTTTGATAACGATGACTAAAACAAAAGCTCCGCGAGAAACGGAGCTTTTCTTATTTTATATTGTGTTCGCTTAACCGAGAATTTCCGAGTTATTGATAGCCGAAACCAGCGCGTAAATTGACGCGTTGATGATATCCGTGTCAACTCCCGCGCCCCAGCAAACCTTTCCGTCCGTGGTCGTGATGCCAATCATACACATCGCCTTCGACTTTGAGCCCAGCTCTGTTGCGTTTTCGCTGTACGTTGTAATGGTGTAGTCGATTTTCAGACCCTCTTTGAGCGCGTTTGAAACCGCGTCCAGGCGACCGTTGCCCGTACCCGTCAGCACTCTCGTTTCGCCGTCCTTCTTGACGGTAACTTCGGCAGAAATGCACTCGCCCTGCTTATAATGCGCTTCGGTAATTGCAAAGCGGGTTGTCTTATTTACATAGGTGTTGTTGAAAATATCGTACAGCTCTGCGGGGTGCAGTTCCTTGTGCGCGTGGTCGGACACGCTCTTTACCGTGTAACCGAAATGCTCGCTCATCTTTTTGGGCATAACGATACCGTAATTCTGCTCCATCAGATAGCCGATTCCGCCCTTGCCCGACTGTGAATTAATGCGGATAACGTCGCCCTCATACTCTCTGCCCAAATCGTGCGGGTCAATCGGGATATACGGCACGTTCCACTGCTCGAGATTTTTCTCCTCGCGCCACTTCATACCCTTTGCAATAGCGTCCTGATGCGAACCACTGAACGCCGCGAACACCAGCTGTCCGCTGTACGGCATACGCTCGTAAACGGTCATTCTCGTGAGCCGCTCGTAAACCGCGCACAGCTCGGGCAAATTTGTCAAATCGAGGTTCGGTTCAACGCCGTGGGTGTACATATTGAGAGCCAGCGTGATGATATCGACATTACCCGTGCGCTCGCCGTTGCCGAAAAGCGTTCCCTCAACTCTGTCCGCGCCCGCAAGCAGTCCCATTTCGGTGTCCGCGACAGCGCAGCCGCGGTCGTTGTGCGGGTGCAGCGAAATAACCAGATTTTCCCTGTTGTGCAGCGTTTTGCACATATACTCAACCTGCTGCGCGTAAACGTGCGACATACTTTCGGCAACGGTTACGGGCAGATTGATGATAACCTTGTTGTCGGGCGTGGGCTGCCAGATATCGATAACCGCGTTGCAAATCTCCATCGCAAACTCCGGCTCTGTTCCCGTGAAGCTCTCGGGAGAATACTCAAATCGGAAATTGCCGGGAGTTTTCGCCTTGTACTCGTTGAGGAGCTTTGCGCCGGTTGTTGCAATCTCGACGATTTCTTCCTTGGACTTCTTGAAAACCTGTTCTCTCTGGGCAACGGAGGTTGAGTTGTACAAATGCACAATCGCGTTCTTGCAGCCGTCCAGCGCCTCAAAGGTTTTCTTGATGATATGCTCGCGGCTCTGCGTGAGGACTTGTACAGCCACGTCATCGGGAATGAGGTTTCTCTCAATCAGCGCGCGGCAGAACTCATACTCGGTTTCGGAAGCCGCGGGAAAGCCGATTTCGATTTCCTTGAAACCAACCTTGACGAGATATTGGAAAAACTCCAGCTTTTCCTCCAAGCTCATCGGGATAATCAGCGCCTGATTTCCGTCGCGCAAATCCACGCTGCACCAAACGGGCGGCTTGTCAATGTACTCCTTTTTAGTCCAGTCAAGACAGGGAAACGGCGGCATAAAATAACGTCTTTTGTACTTGTTTGCAAATTTCATAAAAATCTCCTTTCAAACAAAAAAAATTCTCGCTCTTATCAAAAGACGAGAATTACCCGTGTTACCACTTTTGTTCGCGCAAAGCTCACACTTTACGCCTCACAGCGTTCAATAAAACGCCTGCTCTTTAACGGGAGCACCCGAAACAGACTAATCGCCAACCCAAAACCGCCGCTTCACGCTGACCTGCTGCCGCACCCGCTGTTTTCAGTCAGCCTGCCGCCGTTTTTAAGCCGCCTTCGCCTGTTCTGCTCGGAGGTGAGTTATCTCCCTGTTGCTCTGCTGCCTCGCACCAAACGGCAGCTCTCTGGAAAAGCTCGAGGGTCTTGTTCCTCTTCAACGCATTTGAAAATATTCATTAATGAGATTATAGCACATCTTCTTCGATTTGTCAAGAGGAAAAAGAAATTTTTTCGCTGTCGAAAAAACACTTGACAAGCTATACAATATATGCTATACTGTATGTGTTCCTTATCAAGAGAGGCTGAAGATGGATAATCGAGATTATTCATCGGGGGACTGGTCCCTTAAAAGCCCGGCAACCTACTTAATTATAATAAGCAAGGTGCCACATCCTGCGATTGTTTAATCGAAAGATGAGGAGTGACAGTAGATTTTACCGCTCACTCCTAAAGTGAGCGTTTTTGTTTTTGTGAAAGGATTGAGAAAAATGACGACAAGAAAACTGTTTACATCTGAAAGCGTTACCGAAGGACACCCCGACAAGCTCTGCGACAAGGTTTCGGACGCGGTTCTTGACGCTATTCTGGCGCAGGACCCTATGGGGCGCGTTGCGTGTGAAACGACCGCTACCACGGGTATGGTTATGGTAATGGGAGAAATTACCACAACAGCGCAGGTTGACATTCCCGCGCTTGTGAGAGGAGTTGTCGCGGATATCGGCTATGTCAGCGCCGACAGCGGCTTCAACGCGAACACCTGCTCCGTTATGACAACTCTCGACAAGCAGTCCCCCGATATCGCGATGGGCGTTAACAACGCGCTTGAAGGGCGCTCCGAGAACGCTTTTGACATCGGCGCGGGCGACCAGGGAATGATGTTCGGCTTCGCCTGCTCGGAAACTCCCGAGCTTATGCCGATGCCTATAAGCCTTTCGCACAAGCTCGCGAAAAAGCTCACCGAGGTTCGCAAGAGCGGCGAAATCCCGTACCTTCTCCCCGACGGAAAAACGCAGGTTACCGTCGAATACGACGACAACAAGCCCACGCGTATCGACACGGTTGTCGTGTCCTCTCAGCACCTCGCGTCCGCTTCTCTCGAGCAAATCCGCGCTGATATCATCGAAAAGGTTATCAAAACCACAATTCCCGCAAAGCTTCTCGATGAGAACACAAAGTATTTCGTGAATCCCACGGGGCGCTTTGTTGTCGGCGGACCTATGGGCGACAGCGGTCTTACCGGCAGGAAAATCATCGTTGATACCTACGGCGGCTACTCCCGTCACGGCGGCGGCGCGTTCTCGGGAAAAGACCCGACAAAGGTTGACCGCTCGGCGGCTTATATGGCGCGCTATGTTGCGAAAAATCTCGTTGCTGCAGGACTTTGCGAGAGAGCGGAAATCCAGCTCGCTTATGCAATCGGCGTGGCAAACCCCGTTTCCGTTATGGTGGACACGTTCGGCACGGGAAAGCTATCCGATGAAGATATCGCAAAGGTGGTTATCAAGGAATTTGACCTGCGCCCGTCTGCAATTATCAAGGCGCTCGATTTGAGAAAGCCGCAGTACGAGCAGCTCGCCGCTTATGGTCACATGGGACGCGAGGATTTGAACGTGGCTTGGGAGAAAACCGACCGCGTTTCCGATTTGAAGAAATACCTGTAAACGTTTTACCGCGCTTGATTTTGCTGTCGAGCGCGGTTTTTCGCTGTTTTTCCGGAAAAACAAAAATTTCCGCATTTGTCAAATTACACAAAAAAATCCACATAAATTCTACAACCCTTAATGCCGTCAAGAGCGCGAATTTTGTAGATTTTTTTCGCGGGATATGTTATAATTGATATGGTTGTATTGTGGTATTTTACAATATAATGTTATTAACCATCGGGACAAACCCGAAAAAATATCAAGGAGGCTAAAAAATGGCTTTTAAAAAGAGCGCGGTTCCCTTTTCGGGAACGCCCGAGCAGGAGGAAAAGCTGAGAAAAATCATCGCCGAGCACAAGAACGACCCCGGCGCACTGATGCCTATTCTCCAGCAGGCTCAGGAAATCTACGGCTACCTTCCTATCGAAGTGCAGACCATTATTGCAGAGGAGATGGACATCTCGCTGGAAAAGGTTTACGGAGTAGTAACCTTCTACGCGCAGTTCTCCATCAACCCCAAGGGCAAGTATAAGATTTCCGTATGTCTGGGAACAGCTTGCTATGTCAAGGGTTCGGGCGACATCTACAACAAGCTTCAGGAAAAGCTCGGAATTGCGGGCGGCGAAATCACCCCCGACGGGAAGTTCTCGCTTGACGCGTGCAGATGCATCGGCGCGTGCGGTCTTGCTCCCGTTCTTACGGTAAACGAGGACGTTTACGGCAGACTTACCGTGGACGATGTTGACAAAATCCTCGAAAAGTACAACTAATAAAACACCGAAATCAAGGATTTGCCGGAAACGGCGGAAATCTTTGCTTTTGGTTTCCGGAAAGAAAGGAAATTTCATCAATGAACGTAATTAAAACAATTGACGAGCTTAACGCTGTCAAGGCTGCGGCTGCGGAAGTTGTCGCGACACGCGTCGAGGGCAAGGACAACGGCGTTAAGGACGTTCTGGTGTGCGGCGGTACGGGCTGCACCTCGTCCGGTTCGATGAAAATCATCGAAAAGCTCCAGGAAGAACTCAAAAAGAACGGTCTTGAGGGCAAGGTTAACATCATCAAGACAGGCTGCTTCGGTCTTTGCGCGCTCGGCCCGATTATGATAGTTTACCCCGAGGGAACGTTCTACTCCAAGATGGAGCCCGACCATATCCCCGAAATCGTTGAACAGCACCTCAAAAACGGTCAGCCCGTGAAGAAATATCTCTATGCGGAAACCGTTGACGGCGATGTTATCAAGTCGCTGAACGATACTGCCTTCTACGCTAAACAGCACCGTGTTGCTCTGAGAAACTGCGGTCTTATCTCCCCCGAGCATATCGAGGAGTACATAGCTCGCGACGGTTATCAGGCACTCTACAAGGTTCTTACATCGATGTCGCAGGACGACGTTATCAACACCGTTCTCGCTTCCGGACTTCGCGGACGCGGCGGCGCAGGCTTCCCGACAGGCAAGAAGTGGCAGCTCGCAAAGGACCTCGTTAAGGACGCTGACCAGAAGTACGTTTGCTGCAACGCCGACGAAGGCGACCCCGGCGCATTTATGGACCGCTCCGTTCTCGAGGGCGACCCCCACGCTGTTATCGAGGCTATGGCTATCGCAGGCTACGCTATCGGCGCAAATCAGGGCTACATCTATGTTCGTGCAGAGTACCCGATTGCCGTTGAGCGTCTGAAAATCGCAATCGCGCAGGCTGAAGAAGCAGGACTGCTCGGCGACAACATTTTCGGCACAAACTTCAGCTTCCGTCTTGGCTTAAGACTTGGCGCAGGCGCATTCGTCTGCGGCGAAGAAACCGCTCTTATGACCTCTATCGAGGGCAACCGCGGCGAGCCTCGTCCGCGTCCTCCGTTCCCCGCTGTAAAGGGACTTTTCGGCAAGCCCACCGTTCTCAACAACGTTGAAACCTACGCAAACATCTGCCAGATTATCCTCAACGGCGCAGAGTGGTTTGCAGGAATGGGTACCGAGAAATCCAAGGGTACAAAGGTGTTCGCGCTCGGCGGTAAGATTCACAACACCGGACTTGTTGAAGTTCCTATGGGAACAACCCTCCGTACCGTTATCGAGGAAATCGGCGGCGGTATCCCGAACGGAAAGAAGTTCAAGGCTGCTCAGACAGGCGGACCTTCCGGCGGCTGCATTCCTCCCGAGCATCTCGATATCCCGATTGACTACGATAACCTCATCGCAATCGGCTCTATGATGGGCTCCGGCGGACTTATCGTAATGGACGAAGACAACTGTATGGTTGATATCGCGAAGTTCTTCCTCGAGTTCACCGTTGACGAGAGCTGCGGTAAATGTACACCCTGCCGTATCGGTACAAAGAGAATGTACGAAATGCTCGACAAGATTACCAAGGGCAAGGCAACTATGGAAGACCTCGACAAGCTCGAGAAGCTCTGCTACTACATCAAGGACAACGCGCTTTGCGGCCTCGGACAGACTGCTCCGAACCCCGTTCTTTCGACAATGCGCTACTTCAGAGATGAGTACATCGCTCACGTTAAGGACAAGAAGTGCCCTGCGGGCGTCTGCAAGGATTTGCTCCAGATTCAGATTGTTCCCGAGAAGTGCAAGGGCTGCTCGCTCTGCTCGAAGAAGTGCCCTGTCGGCGCAATCAGCGGTGAAATCAAGTCGCCGTTCCACATCGACCAGAGCAAGTGCATCAAGTGCGGCGTCTGCATGAGCAACTGTAAGTTCGGCGCTATTGTCAAGGCATAACGAAAGTTTGAACGAAAGGACTAAAACCTATGGTTAATATAAAAATCAACGGCGTTGAACACGCTGTTCCCGAGGGTTCGACCATTCTTGAAGCGGCGAGATATGCGGGAATAAAAATTCCCACGCTTTGCTATCTCAAGGAAATCAACGCAATCGGCGCTTGCCGCATCTGCGTTGTCGAGGTAAAGGGTGCGAGAAGCCTTGTAGCAGCTTGCGTTTACCCCGTAAACAACGGAATGGAAATCTTCACCAACTCTCCGAAGGTTATCGAGAGCAGAAAGACAACTCTCGAGCTTATCCTCTCCAACCACAACAAGTCCTGCTTGTCCTGTACAAGAGGCGGAAACTGCGAGCTGAACGAGCTTTGCGTTGAGTATGATGTTGACATCAACAAGTACGAGGGCGAAAACCCCGTTCCCGAGATTGATTACAGCGCGGCTCACATGTATCGCGACAACTCCAAGTGCATTCTCTGCCGTCGCTGCGTGGCAGCCTGCGGAGTTACACAGGGAATCGGCGTAATCGGCGCAAACGAGCGCGGTTTTGCAACACAGATTGCTTCCGCATTCGATATGGATTTGGCTGATACCGCTTGCGTATCCTGCGGACAGTGTATCGTTGCTTGTCCTACCGGCGCTCTCTCCGAGAAGGACGACACTCAGAAGGTTATGGACGCTATCGCTGACCCCACAAAGATGGTTGTTGTACAGGCGGCTCCCGCAGTTCGTGCGTCTATCGCAGAAGCATTCGGCGCTCCCATTGGAACAAACGGCGAGGGCAAGATGATTGCAGCAATGCGCAGACTTGGCTTCGACAAGGTGTTCGACACCAACTTCTCCGCTGACCTCACCATTATGGAAGAGGCTCACGAGTTCCTCGACAGAGCGCAGAACGGCGGCACACTCCCGATGATTACCTCCTGCTCGCCCGGTTGGGTTCGCTACTGCGAGAACTACTTCCCCGAGTTTATCCCGAATCTTTCAACCTGCAAGTCGCCGCAGCAGATGTTCGGCGCGGTTGTAAAGACCTATTACGCTCAGAAGCTCGGCAAGAACCCCGAGGACATCGTTTCCGTATCGGTTATGCCGTGTACTGCGAAGAAGTACGAGGTTGCCCGTGACGGACAGGCAGCAGCAGGCGTTCCCGATGTTGATATCACGATTACCACCAGAGAGCTTGCTCACCTCATCAAGAAGGAAGGCATTATGTTCAACGACCTCCCCGATGAGCAGTGCGATTCTCCTTTGGGCGGCTACACCGGCGCAGGCGTTATCTTCGGCGCAACCGGCGGCGTTATGGAAGCAGCTCTGCGTACAGCTGTATGGAAGCTCACCGGCGAGGACGACAACGCTCCCATCGACTTCAAGGAAGTTCGCGGCACCGAGGGCATCAAGGAAGCAACCTATAATGTTGCAGGCAAGGACGTCAAGATTGCTGTTGCAAGCGGACTTGCAAATGCCAAGAAGCTGCTCAAGAGCGTTAAGTCGGGCGAAGCAAAGTACGATTTCATCGAGATTATGGCTTGCCCGGGCGGCTGCGTAAACGGCGGCGGACAGATTATCCAGCCCGCTTCTGTACGCAACTTCACCGATATCCGCGCAAAGAGAGCCGAGGTTCTTTACGGAATTGACGAAAACTGCGCTCAGCGCCGTTCTCACGAAAATCCCGATATCCAGACGCTCTACAAGGAGTTCTTCGGCGAGCCGAATTCTCACAAGGCACACGAAGTTCTTCACACGAATTACAGCGCGAAGAAGCTCTACAAGTAATTTAATCTGACAAAAACGGCGCGGTTGGGAAATCCAGCTGCGCCGATTTTTTTGCAAATTGCCGAGAATCGCGCGATTTTCTCCGATGTTTTTCAGCGAAATGCTCCGCGAGTTTTCAAACAAAAAGCGCAGCCGAGAAATCCGACTGCGCCGATTTTTTTGTTTTTTTCAATCCCACAAACTGCGGTAAATTGACTTGACATCCTCAACGGAAACGGGCTTTACGGTATTCGCGGGACTGCCGCTCTTGACGGCGTCCTCGGACATCTTGTCGATAACCGCGAAAAACCGCTCTCTGTCGATACCGTAGCCCGCGAGCGTCGGGATTTCACACACCGCGCAAAGTTCCCTAATCGCTCCGAGGAGCTTTTCGGACGCGGTTTTGTCGTCATCGGAGCTGTCCGCCGCGCCGATTGCCCTGCCAAGCTCCGCAAAACGCGGGTAATTCCCGTCAAGCGCAAATCCAAGGCACTTTTCGAGCAGCATCGCGTTTGAAATGCCGTGCGGAACGTGAAAATTCGCGCCGATAGGTCGGCTCATTCCGTGAACGATGGTAACGGAAGCGTTGTTTATCGCAACTCCCGCCTCAAACGCCGCAACAGACATTTCGCTGCGGGCAGCAAGGTCGCTTCCGTTTTTATAAGCCGCGGGAAGGTACTTGAAAATGCGCTTTACCGCCGACAAAGCAACTGCGTCGGTGAGCGGCTGCGCCTTTTTCGAAGTGTAGCTCTCGATTGCGTGAGTGAGCGCGTCAAGACCGGTCGCTGCAGTGATGCTTTTCGGAGCGGAAACCGTGAATTTCGGGTCAATTATCGCAAGGTCGGGTATAAGCGAAGCGCCGCCGAGCAGCATTTTCACATCGGTCGCGGTGTCGGTGATGACAGTAAACCGAGTGGCTTCCGAACCCGTACCCGCGGTTGTGGGAATTGCCGCCATAAACGGAAGCTCGCCCTCGATAGGCTTTCCCATATAGTCCGCGATTTTCCCGCCGTTTACCGCAAGCACAGCAGCCGCTTTCATCGTGTCAAGCGCGCTTCCGCCGCCGATTGCCGCAAAACAGTCGCATTTATTCTCCTGATAAGCGCAAAGCGCCGCATTTACCGTAACATCGGTCGGTTCGCCGTGGATATCGGAAAACGTTGCATACGCAACTCCCGCCTTATCAAGAGCCGCCGCAAGCGCCGAAAAGCTGTCCGATTTCGCGGTAACGGTACCGGTTATAATCAGCGCCTTTTTGCCCATTTTCTCAAAATATTTTGTCGCACCATCAAGCGCGTTTTCACCCGTGACAATATATTTCGGCATAAGAAATTCTCTGCTCATATAAACCTCCAAAATAAGGGCGAAGTGAACTCCGCCCCTATGATATCACATTTCGCGAAAAATGTCAAGTTAGTCCGCGTCCGCTTTCAGAACTGCGTTCAGCATAACGCTTGCGCCCTCTGTACAATGCTCAACGCTTGAAAATTCCGGCTCGCAGTGTGAAAGACCGTCCTTGCTCTGAACGAAAATCATCGTTGCGGGAAGCATATACGCGGCAAACTGCGCGTCGTGACCGGCTCCCGAGTGAATGTACTGATGCTTAACGCCAAGCTCCTCGCAGGACTGCTTTACGAAACCTACGAGCTTTTTGTCCCAATAAACGGTATCTCTGTTCCAAGCCTTTTCAACCTCGCAGGTGCAGCCGCTCCACGTTTTTTCCGCGCAGCTCTTGACGATTTTGAGCACCTTTTCAAGCACCTCGGGATTTTCGTGACGTGAGTCAAACGAAAAGTCAAAGTAATCGGGAACGCAGGTGTGAACGCAAGGGTGACAAACAACCTCGCCTGTGGTGTAAACCAAATCCGTGTAGCCGAGCTTGTCGATTTCCTCGTGCAGATAGCAAAGAGCCTGCGAAGCCGCATAGAACGCGTCACGGCGCTTCGGCATCGGGAAAGTGCCCGCGTGGGTTGTCTGACCATAGAATTTCAAGCGATAGTTGAACATACCCAAAACGCAGTCCACAACGCCGATATCGTTTCCGTTATCCTCGAGAATGGGACCTTGCTCGATGTGGGTTTCAAAGTAGTACTGATAGTTATCGGGAGAAAGTCTGAACTTTTTATCCCCCTTGAAGCCCGATTTTTCAAGCGCCTCGCCGAAGGTTTTTGTGCTGTCGAGAATTGACTTGCTATTCATCATATCCTCGTACTTAAACTTGCTTCTGATATCCTCGGGGAGATAGTCGTAGCATACAATTCCCGAGCACATCATCGCCGGCGGGTAAAGCGAGCCTTCCTCGTTTGTCCAAATCATCGCGGTGAGCGGGTGCTTGTGGGGGATTTTCTTCTCGTAAACCGTTTCGAGAACCTCCATCGCCGACATAACGCCGAGAATGCCGTCATAGTTGCCGCCGTTTTTCACGGAGTCGCAGTGCGAAGCCATTACAATTCGCTTTGCGTTCGCATCCGAGCCGGGGAGCGTCGCGTACATATTCGCAACGTCGTCGATTTCGATAACCGCGCCGATTGCTTCCATACGCTTTTTAAACTCGTTTCTCGCCATAATCGCCTCGGGAGAGAGCGAGTATCTTGTGATACCGCCGTGACCTGCGTCGCCGAATTTTGAAAAAGTCTTGATTTTATCTTCCATTCTTTCCTTGCTGCAAGTGTACATAGTTATCTTCCTTTCTTATTTGCGTTTCGGGACGTTCTGTTCGGGAACACGCCGACAGTTTTCAAGCAGCTCGCGAACTTCCTCGCCCGTCACGAAAAACGGTATTTCATCGGTTGCTTTTTCGCCCTCAAAGAGGAGCTGAAATT
>SFJQ01000164.1 GCA_004555855.1 [Eubacterium] saphenum
CCGCTGTTGACGGCGGTGTATGTGCCGTTCTGGTAACGCTCCTGCTTGATGGGGGTGCATGAGACTATGCCCAACAGGATGATGAGGGCGAGTGATGTAAGTTTCTTCATGATTGTTTCCTCTGTCTGTAAAACTTTTCTATCGCCATGTGGCGAAAATTTTGATAATCTCTCGCGCTGATGCACGGGCTTTCGGAGATTGATACGATATACTTCTCGAGCTCGGCGCGGTCTGCGAATCCTAGGTTGATTCTCGTGCGGTAAGTCGCGCGTACGCATTCGCGGATTGATTTGTGTGCGTGTGGCATGATTGATTCCTCCGTTTCGCTCTTGCTCTTCAGAGCCGGACTTTTACCGGCTGACGATTCCCGCCGAAGCGGGGAAAGGGGTTATTTTGCTAACGGTTTTGTGTGGATGTCATAATAAAAGTTTGTATCGAAATAGTCCACCATGGCGTTTGATTCATCATAGCGGTATGCGCTGATAATTGAGTTCACTTTTTTGATGGTTTCCATCGTTTCCGGGGTGTACACTTTATATTTGTCGAGGTGGTAAATGTTCAAGTCGTTTTCGCTTTCGGCTTCGCGATGGTATTCCGAGGCTGCCGCGCTGATTCTGATTTTCTCCTGTTCCTCGGCTGATATCTCGCGGCTGTAGTATTTGTCAATGTGCATTGTTTGACTTTTTCCGTCCTCGTCCTCGTAGTAAATCCAGCTTGCGGACGTGGGAATACGATAAACGGCGGCGAACTGCTCCTTTGTGACGTATGCGGACGCAGGGAGGGAAAGCGTGACAGTTATTGACTGCCCGCCGCTGTAAGTTTTACAGCGCACAGACGCGCCCTTAATGCCCGCTGCTTTGATATCCTCGCGGATGGCTTTTGATAAGTCCGCGCCGTAGAGGTATTTATCAGACTTTGAGCCATAGACCGCGCCGCCGCCGAGGTAGCCGTCAGTGTAGACCGTCGCGCCCTCCGTCTTTTCGCCGGTGATGTCCTCGCCGTCTCTGTCGTTTGTGATGATGGCGTTGATGAGGTCGCATTCTTTAGCGTATCCATACCAACAGGATTTTACATGGTTCCACCTCATTTTTAAGGCTTTCAGCGCGTCGAGAGTTGCGCGGGACGGCTTGCCGTCAAAATATACCTCGCGACTGTTGAATTGATGATTTTCACGGATTTCGTAATTTGTCATTTTTTGATAATTCCTTTCTTTTCGGCTGTCGGGGTTTGCCTTGGAGATTCCTGCTGCTTTGCAAAATCTTCGGCACTTAATACCATATCATAAAAGTATTCTGCTGAACGGTCTCCACAGTTTTTGTCATATAATACGTTATCAAATATGCGATGCGTGATTTTTGTCGCTTCCTCGGGTGAATAGCCCTTTTCTCTGATCAATTTATTATTGATGATCATAAAATTACGGTAGGTTTTATTACGGATCATTTTTTTCTCTCTTTCTTTTTTGTTTGTTCGGCTGTCGGGGCTTGTGACCGTCTGCCGGACCGCATTACCGGCGGTTTCCCGCTGTCACTCTGCTATGCTCTTGTTTCCGCCTGCTCTAACTTGCAGATTGCTTCGTGGAGCTCGTTCATTTGCTCGTTGTACTTATCAATCCAGTGTCGTTCGATTTTACTTTCTCTGCCGTTTTTTTTCTTGTATTCCTCATTCTGCTCGATTCTTTTGAGCCATTTATCCATTATGTGATAGTAGGCATGTTTCAAAATTTCGTATTCAGAAATTGATTCGAATTTCATTTTATGTTCTCCTTGATTTTTTGATTTTTTGGTTTTCCGCGACCCCTTGCGGGGTTTCGGCTGGTGACCAATCAGCCATCGTCAGGCGGAGGGGTTAGTCTGCGATGTAGTCAAGCTCTTCGAACCACCATCTCTTACCGTCGGGGGTGATGATATTGTCGCCGTCGTTGCTGTAGAGGTCGTTGTCCATGTCATCAACGTTTACCGCGCCGATGAGGTCGAGCGCCTCGTCAAGTGTGAGGTTTTCGCCACCAAGGATTTCCGCTACTGTCTCGTTTGTGATTTTGTCGATCCGTATCATTACGAGGCATGAAAAAGGCATCAATATAAGGCATCATAACTGGAACTGTGTTTGCACTGTTCTCAGCCAGTTCTTCGATCTCGTTT
>SFJQ01000165.1 GCA_004555855.1 [Eubacterium] saphenum
GGGAGCTATGGGCGCGGCGGAACTTGGTTATACGGGATTTTTCAAGGATATGTTCGGCGATTACATAGGCGTTTCTACAATGCTCTGGAGAATTCTCACCTTCTATCTGCCGATTATCGTTGGAATGGTCTTTATGCTTACGCTTAAAAAGAAAGGCATCGAAGCTCCGACAAAACAAGACGTCAAGGACAATGTATATAACGTTGACGAAACAAGCGAAATTGACAATATAAACTAAAAAAGAGGAAAGAAAATGTCCGATTTTAAACACGAAATTGAGCGCCGCCGCACTTTTGCGATTATTTCGCACCCCGACGCCGGCAAAACCACGCTCACAGAGAAATTTCTCCTTTACGGAGGCGCAATCGCGATGGCAGGCGCTGTCAAAGGCAAGAAAAATACCCGTCACGCTGTTTCCGACTGGATGGAAATCGAAAAGCAGCGCGGTATCTCCGTAACATCTTCGGTTATGCAGTTCAACTACAACGGCTACTGCATCAACATTCTCGATACCCCCGGACACCAGGACTTCTCCGAGGACACTTACAGAACACTTATGGCGGCAGATTCTGCGGTAATGGTTATCGACGCGGCAAAGGGCGTTGAGAACCAGACGAGAAAGTTGTTCAAGGTCTGCGTCATGCGAAATATCCCGATTTTCACGTTTATCAACAAAATGGACAGAGAGTCGCGCAATCCCTTTGACCTGCTTGAAGAAATCGAGAACGAACTCGGTATCAAGACTTATCCCGTGAACTGGCCTATCGGTTCGGGAAAGGATTTCAAGGGCGTTTATGACCGCGAGAACCGCAGAATTATCTCGTTTGAGATGAACGACGGTATGAACTACGGAACGAAAGAGGTTGCCGCAACCGAGGTTGACCTCAATGACGAAAATCTCGCAAACGTTATCGGACAGTCCAACTACAACACGCTCAAGGACGATGTGGAGCTGCTCGACGGCGCTTCCGAGGAGTTTGACAGCGAGCTTGTAAATAACGGAAAGCTCTCGCCTGTGTTTTTCGGCTCAGCGCTCACGAATTTTGGCGTTGAACCGTTTTTGGAGAACTTCCTCAAAATGACTCCTCCCCCGCTCCCGAGAAATACGGAAAGCGGCTTGGTTGACCCGTTTGACGAGAATTTCTCCGCATTTATCTTCAAAATACAAGCCAATATGAATAAGGCTCACCGCGACAGAATTGCTTTTATGAGAATTGTCAGCGGCAGGTTTAACAAGGAAATGGAAGTTCTGCACGTCCAGAACAACCGCACAATGCGCCTTTCACAGCCGCAGCAGATTATGGCAAACGAGCGCGAGGTTATCGAAGAAGCGTATGCGGGCGATATTATGGGCGTGTTTGACCCCGGCGTGTTCTCAATCGGCGACACGATTTGCGCGCCATCAAAGAAGGTTATTTTCGAGGGAATACCAACGTTTGCTCCCGAGCATTTCTCACGTATTCGACAAAAGGATACCCTAAAGCGTAAGCAGTTCATCAAAGGCACAACGCAGATTGCTCAAGAGGGCGCAATTCAGATTTTCTCCGAGCCGCAGAGCGGTTTTGAGGAGGTTATTGTGGGAGTTGTCGGCGTACTTCAGTTTGACGTTCTTGAGTATCGTCTGAAAAACGAGTACAACGTTGACATTATCCGCGAGGATTTGTCCTACGAATATATCCGCTGGATTACCAGCCAAAAGCACCTTGACGGCGGTCTGGACGAGCTGAAAAAACTGGTTCTTACGTCCGATACAAAGTTAATTCAGGACGTTCGCGGAAACTACCTGCTGATTTTCACTTCCGAGTGGAACATCAAGTGGGCGCTTGACAAAAACGAAGGTCTGGAGCTTGCTGAATTTAGCAGAAACTAACAAAATAAAAGCCAACGCGGCGCTTTCGATTGAACACGGTTTCTTTCGGGCGCTGCGGATTTTTTTTGCCCGAAAATTTTCCTTTTCGACAACCGGTTTTGACATATTTCAGTCGCCGAGTATTGTATAATTATAGTACAAGCGAGGTGATGAGCTTGGTTGTCTATATTGATGTTCTGATAATTCTCAATCTGTACACAAACTACTTTCTCCTGCGTTCATCGGCGCTCTTTCTGCGGCGCGGCGTTTCCCGAATAAAGCTGGTCTGGG
>SFJQ01000049.1 GCA_004555855.1 [Eubacterium] saphenum
CCATCGGGTAAATCAAAATCGGCGAGATTGTCGTTTTCGAGAACATTTCCGAGGCAAATGCTGCCGTATTCGTTGCACCAGACGAGATTTTTGTCCGCGCCGTTCATAAGGCTATGACAAATCACGTTATCGGAATTAAGGCTATAATTAACAACCGGCAAAGCTCCGCTTGTGGGTACAAATATCACATCGCCCTCAAACACGGAATAAAAGTCGCCTTCGGGCTGAACCTTTACATAGCCCGTGAGCGTGGCTTCACCCGAAAATTCGCACGTGCCGTAGCAGAAATAGCTTTTCTCCGTGATTGCTTCATTACGCGCAAAGTTCGTTTCCGCAAAGGTAAGCGTCATTCCGCACATCTTATCGCCAACGTTAAGCCGAACATAATTGCTGTCATTGTTATAGGAAACATCGGAAAAGCTCATATCCGATTCGTTATAAACATCGGGATTGTCAAGATTTGTACGGAAAATCCCCTTAGGCTCGGCTGCATAGATAAATCCCATACAAAGCACCGACTGGAAATTCTCCTCCGTCATTTTATCAACGCTTGCGTCCTGACCTTCCGGCACAAAAACCTGCTTTATATCAGATTTCTTAATCGTATCGCCTGCAAGTCCCTTGAGGAAGGTTTCATCGGTTGACGGCTTGCTTTCCTCGGGCTTGCTCTCGGAAGAACTGTCTGTTGAGGAAACTGACGATGATGTTGACGAGGAACTTGATGAGGAGCTTTCCTTTGACGAGGAGCTTGATGAGGAGCTTTGCTCGACGCTCGACGACGAAGGTCCTTCACCATTAGAGCTGCACCCGCAAAGCGCCGCAGCAATAAGTAATGCCAAAATCGCTTTCGTTTTTTTCATATATTTTCCTCCTGTTTCTGTTTATTTTACACTATATTATATCATTAACTCAGAAAAATGTCAATAGTATTCGTAAAAGTTACTAAAAAAATTAGCGGGAATTTGTGCAAAAAGTTACTTTACAAAGCAAGAAAAATTACTTAAAATAAGAGTATATCAAGTAAATTTACGAGAGGAAAAGTGTGAATGATTAAAAAAAGCGTGACTATGAGCGATATCGCAAAGGCAATGAACGTGAGCACGGTTACCGTATCAAAAGCGCTCGGCGGGCGCGAGGGCGTAAGCGAGGCGCTGCGCGGGAAAATCAAGCAGAAAGCCATCGAAATGGGCTATCGTGTTCACACGGGAAACCGCGCCGGAAAAGACGGGTTGACCTATAATATCGGCATCATTGTCGCAAAGCAGTTTATCAGCGAGCCGTCCGCGTTTTACTGGATTATCTACAAGCATCTCGTGGAACTGCTTCAGAAGCAGAATTACTACGGTATGCTTGAAGTTGTGGACAACGAAAACGGCGTTTTTGAAATTCCAAATTCCGTGAGCGACAAAAAGGTTGACGGGCTGATTGTGCTGGGGCAGTTTTCCGACAGCTATGTGGACAAGCTGATGTCGTATTATATTCCGTCTGTGCTGCTGGATTTCTGCGTTGCCCGAGAGGACGCGGACGCGGTATTGTCGGACAACTTTTACGGCGCTTTTCAGCTTACCTCGCATATCATCGCCAACGGTCACAGAAAAATCGCGTTTCTCGGGAATATTCACGGCACTTCCAGCGCTCAGGACAGGTTTCTGGGGTATTACAAGGCGCTGCTGGAAAACAGGATTTCGCTGAAGCAGGAGTGGATTATACGCAGCCAAAACGCTGACGGAGAAGTGCTGAAAAGCTTTGAGCTGCCCGAAGAAATGCCGACAGCTTTTGTGTGTTCATCGGACGAGTGCGCGTTTGTGCTGGTAAATCAGCTGAAAAACGCAGGATTTCGGGTGCCGCAGGACGTTTCGGTTGCGGGGTATGACAATCACATTTATTCGACGATGTGCAGCCCGCATCTCACGACAATGGACGTGGACGGATTTCGTATGGCGAAGGAAGCGTCGGATATTTTGCTTGCGAAAATCCGAGGCGATGAGGGGAAACGCGGGAGGACGCTGGTTTCGGGGAAGCTGGTGGTGCGGGACAGCGTAAGAAATCTTTTCTCATAATCTTAGCCGCGAAGCGAAAAAAGTCTTTTTGAAATTCTTAAGAACTCTTTCTTCAGAAAAAGTTCTTAAGCCGCCAGAGGCACTGAAGGCGAAGCCGTCAAATCATAAAAAATGACGATTTCGCAAACTAACGATTTACAAACAAACTTGAAATTCAGTTTCGCCACCATTGCCAATTTTTTTGCGAACGCAAAAAAATTGCATACCCCTTTGAACAACCTTCCCTTAACAGGCGGGTGCATTCACGAACGTCCCTCTTTAACGTTCGTGAATGCACCCGCGCGATTTTTCGGGCTCGATGCCCGAAAAATCGCCAAGAGCGCGCAAAGCCTGTTCCGTGCCACAAACCCTGCAAAAATGCGGGTGAAGCCACGACCGTCCCGCCTTGAACGGGCGTGGCTTCAACCGCGCAATTTCGGCGGTTCGACGCCGCCGAAATTGCCAAGGTTTCGCAGAAACCCCGAAAACTCCCGCCAAAAACGCCCAATTCTTCCGCAATGCAAGATTTCACAAATAAAAAAACGCCACGGATATTTCCGTGACGAATTTAAATGGAGCGGATTACGAGGCTCGAACTCGCTACCTCCACCTTGGCAAGGTGGCGCTCTACCAGATGAGCTAAATCCGCATTGGCGACCCGGAAGAGACTCGAACTCTCGACCTCCGCCGTGACAGGGCGGCGTTCTAACCAACTGAACTACCGGGCCGGATTCCGTAAGCTCCCGAACAACCCCCGATATTTCAGGCATCTATCAACTGAGCTACGGACGTGAAAATAAAGCCGTGGTGGAAGTTGAGGGGCTCGAACCCCCGACCCTCTGCTTGTAAGGCAGACGCTCTCCCAGCTGAGCTAAACTTCCAAAAGTCTTTATCAACAACATTATTATTTTACAACATTTGTCCCGATTTGTCAAGAGCTTTTTTAAATTTACAAAATTTTGTTAAATTTGACTAAATATTGGCTGTTAAAACCGTTCAAAAAAGAAAATCTTACCGCTAATATTGAATTGCAAATATCGCAAAATAATGATGAAAAGCATCGAGAGGAGGGATATTTTTGGACAAGCTGGCACTTACGCTGATGATAATCGGCGGCTTGAACTGGGGATTGGTCGGAATTTTCGGCTTTGACCTCGTTGCATGGGCGCTCGGCGGTCAAGGCTCGATTTTTGCCCGAATTGTATATATTCTGGTCGCGCTTGCGGCAATTTGGGCTATTCCGATGCTCTTCCGCAGACGCATTATCGCCGAAGAAGTATAAACAAATGCCCGTGAGCCAAACGCTTTACGGGCATTTTTACATTTTGTTGAATTTACACAATCGTGCCGCCGCCGACCACAACATCTCCATCGTACAGCACAACCGCCTGCCCTGCCGCAATCGCGCGCTGGGGTTCGTCAAACCGAACAACAACCGTGCCGTCCTCCTCCGCCCACGCCGAAGCCATCGCTTCCTTCGCGTGATAGCGCGTTCTCGCAGTCACCCGAACAGGCTCTCGCGGCGGTTTTTCCAAGGATATCCAGTTAAAGTCGCGCGCCGTGAGCGTCGTTCTGTACAACTCGCTTTCGGGTGCCAACGTCACCGTGTTCTCCGCGAGATTTTTCGCCACAACATACATCGGCTGCGGGAACGACAGCCCAAGCCCCTTGCGCTGCCCTATCGTGTAGCCGATAATCCCCTTGTGCCTGCCGTAAACCGTCCCGTCCAAGCCGATAAAATCGCCCTCGGGATAGGTTTTCCCCGTGTGCCGCCCGATAAATCCAACATAATCCCCGTCCGGCACAAAGCAGATATCCTGCGAGTCCTTTTTGTCCGCGTTCACAAGGTCAAGCTCCGCGGCAAGCGCTCTCACCTGCTCCTTGTCCGTGAACTCGCCAAGTGGGAATTTGACGTGCGCGAGCTGCTCCTGAGTCAGCGAATACAGCACATAGCTCTGGTCTTTCGCCGCATTCAGGCTCTTCTTCAGCAGCCAGCGTCCGCGCTCCTCGTCAAACTCAACGCGCGCGTAATGCCCCGTCACGATATAATCGCAGCCAAGCTCCTGCCCGCGCCGGAAAAGCCGCTCGAATTTCATATAACGGTTACAGTCGATGCACGGATTTGGCGTAAAACCATTTTCATACGCGCTGACAAAACGGTCAACAACTTCCCTTTCAAAATCGCCCGTGAAATTGAAAACATAATACTTCATTCCGAGCTTGAAGCACACTCCGCGCGCGTCCTCCGCGTCGCTTGCCGTACAGCACGAGCGCTCTCCGCAAGGCTCGCCGTCCTCGCCGTGCAGCTTCATCGTCACGCCTATGCACTCGCAGCCCGCCTGCTTCATAAGCGCCGCCGCAACCGAGCTGTCCACGCCGCCGCTCATCGCAATAAGCGCCTTATCCATTACCCAGCCTCAGCATTTCATCAATCGATTTCTTCGCCTGCAAGCGCGTTTCCTCGGACATCGTGATTTCCTCGCCATAATTCCCCTGCAAGCAGTGAAGCAGGCTCGCCAGCTTCGTCAGCTGCATATTTCTGCAGATAAAGTTCTTCGAGAGCGGGAAAAAGCGCTTCTCGGGGCAATCGATGCCGAGGTGCTGAACAATGCTGTTCTCGGTGCCGATGATAAACTCGTTTTCGGGCGATTTTTTCGCAAAATCCATAATCTCGGTTGTGCTTCCGACAAAATCCGCGTGCTTCACAACGTCCTTGTCGCACTCGGGGTGAACGAGCAGAAGCGCTTTCGGGTGCGCTTTTTTCGCGGCTTCAACATCGGCTTCGGTTATCGCCGCGTGAACGGGGCAGCAGCCGTTTACCGTCACGATTTCCTTTTCGGGGCACTGCGCGGCGATGTACGAACCCAAATTCTTGTCGGGAATGAACAGGATTTTGTCCTGCGGCATTTTCTTGATGATTTTCGCCGCCGAGGACGAGGTTACACAAACATCGCAGAGCGTTTTCAGCTCGGCTGTCGTGTTGATATAAGCGACAACGGCGTGCTCGGGATAACGCGCGCGAAGCTCACGGAGCTTTTCGGGCGAAATCATCTCCGCCATCGGGCAGCCCGCGTCCGCTTCGGGCAGCAGCACAGTTTTTTCCGGGCAGAGGATTTTCACGGTTTCCGCCATAAAACGCACTCCGCACATTATCACGGTTTGCGCGTCCGTTTTGCGGGCGTTTTGTGCCAAGCCGAAGCTGTCGCCGACGTAATCCGCGCACTCCAGAATATCGTGCGTCTGATAGCAATGCGCCAGAATAACCGCGCCGCGCTCCTTTTTCAAACGAATGATTTCTTCTTGTATATCCTTTATCATAGCTATTTCCTTCCGTATTTGTTGTTTTTGTCGAATTATCACATTCTCATTATAGCATTTTTTATTTCTCTTTGCAAGCAAAATTTTCGCAAAGCTCTTTACTTTTTCGATAAAGTGTGTTATAATTGATATGTATCACTTTACAGGCTGCCGAAAAGGCGGTCAGGAATGATTCTTTTTTTCAATAAGCTGACTTTATTCCTTATTATTTAACGAAAGGAAAGAACGGAATGGCAAACTCAATTCTTATCACGGGCGGCGCGGCAAGCGGAAAATCCAGATTTGCAATCTCGCATTTCCACAGCTGCGACTATGTGCTTTATCTCAAGGCAGGCTCCGAGCTTGACGCGGATATGAAGCAGAGAATTATTTTCGAGAACGAAAAACAGGGTATTCAATGGGACATCGTCCGCTTTGATACGCCAAATCCCGCAGAGCTTGTCGGCGACCACAAGTTCGTCATCTTTGACAGCCTCAGTTCTTTTACCGCAATTATCATCAACGAGCTTTGCGGTGCAGATGAAATCACCGATGTAATGAAGAAGAACATCGAGAAAACCGTAATCGAGAGAATCCAGCAGCTCCGCGAAAAAGTATTTGAAAACTTCGGAAGCATTCTGATTATCACCCTCGAAACCGGCTTCTCGGTCGCTCCCGTTGACAAGCATCTCGCTGCATTCAGGGAAATCCTCGGACGCGTTAATCAGCGTATCGCAAACACATCCGATGATGTTTATTTCTCCGCAAGCGGTATCCAATTCAAAATTAAGTGATTGATAAGGAGTATTTGTTATGACTTTTGAAGAATTTATTATGCAGGCGCGCGAAATGAACGCGTCCGATATCCACCTCACAGTCGGCGCTCCCACCGTTATCCGCGTAAACGGAGAGCTTCGCAAGTATCAGGAGCTTTCAGACCAGGTTGTACACAGAACAATCGTTTCCATTCTTTCCGCTGAGCAGGAAAAACAGCTCACCGAAGGCAAGGACATCGACTTTTCCTTCGAGCTTAAAAACGGCGCTCGTCAGCGTGTAAACGTGTTCCATCAGGGCGGAAGACTCGCATGCTCCATTCGTCTGCTCAACGCGAAAATTCCTTCTCTTGATGAACTCGGTATGCCGTCCGTGCTGCTCGACCTCGCAAAGAAGAGAAAAGGTCTTATCCTCGTTACCGGTCCTACGGGCGCAGGTAAGTCCACAACTCTCGCGGCTATGATTCAGCACATCAACGATACCCGTGCCTGCCATATCATCACCATTGAAGACCCGATTGAATACCGCTATGAGCTGTCAAAGGCGACTATTCACCAGCGCGAAATCGGAAGAGATGTTCCCGACTTTGAATACGCGCTTCGCAGTGCGCTTCGTGAAGACCCCGACGTTATCCTTATCGGTGAGATGAGAGATTACGCGACAATTTCGCTCGCGATGACCGCCGCAGAAACCGGACACCTCGTTTTCGGAACGCTCCACACCTCGTCCGCTGCCCAGACAATCGACCGTATCATCGACGTCTGCCCCTCAGAAGCAAGAGATCAGGTAAGACTTCAGCTTGCAAATATGATTGAAGGTATCATCGCGCAGTCGCTTATCCCGATGTCCGATGGCAAGGGACGCTGCGCTGCCGTTGAAATTATGCTCGGAACGGACGCTATCAGAAACCTTATCCGTTCCAACAAGATTGCTCAGATGGAAACCACCATGCAGGGCGCAACTCAGCAGGGTATGCAGACGCTTATCGAAGGTCTTGCAAAGCTCTACAAGGCTGGCAAAATCACCTATCAGACGGCTCTCGAGTACTCCAACAACCCGTCCGAGATGGAGAAGAAACTGCTTAACGGCTGACATTTTTCACCGGAAATTCACTAAACTTTCAAAAAAATGCGGTTCTTCGGAGCCGCATTTTTATTGACAAAAATTTGAATTTATGATATAATCGTTAATGTTAATTCAAAAATCTGTAGGGAGGAATTATGAAAAAAATCAGGATTGCCGCCATTGCCGCAGCCGCAATAATGTTCTGCGGCTGTACCGAAAACACGGAAAGCAACTCCACTCCCATTTACAGCATTTCGGGGAGCAGCTCTTCGGGCGTTTCGAGTTCTTCGGGGAAAGCGTCGGGAAGTGAAAGCTCATCGACATCTTCCGCAGACCGCACAAGCACTCCGGATACGCCGGATATCTCCGCGAGCACTCCTGCGGCAAGCGAAGTTCAAAGCTCCTCTTCAAGCGAAAGGGACGACGGAAAAATCCCCTACGAGGAGCGTTCTTCAACGGGAATTATCTGGAATTATCCGTTCGGCGAAAATCTCTCGTATGACTTCTGTTCCGCCGATATTATCAAAGGTCTTGAGGAAAGATACGGGAAATCGGGCGCAGACCTCGGTTATACGGGGGAATGGTGCGCGGAAATTGTTTCGGATTTGCTCATCAAGAACGGCTATCGCATCTCCAAGCAGCTCAATCCCTGCGATGTCACAATTCAGCTCCTCAACAAAGGTTACGCGCATTTTTACTGCTTCCGCGAGGAAAACTTTGACAGTCTTGTGCAGTATGGGCTGAGCAAAAAGGGACAAAAGCTCGTCACTGTGGTTGACCGCGAGGATTTCACCCCGCAAAGAGGCGACTTCGTTTGCTACCTCTGGAACGAGGAAAACGATATCTACAACTGGAGCCATATCGGAATGGTTGCCGAGGATTATGACGGAACTATGCTCCGTACAATTGAGGGAAATCTCGGAGTTGCCGAGTTCCCCGATGACCCGCGGATAAGAACGGTTGACGGCAGAGAGCGCGAATATAACGAAACCGTTATCGGAATTATCAGACTTGACAAATAACCGAGCGGTATTGTCTGAATTTACATACCCTTTTATTGAATTTGATGTGAATTTTTTATAAGTTAGTACTTGAAAAATTGCTCGAAATATTGTATAATGTAGTTGTATGGCAGAGTTGCTGCTAAATATTGGAAAAAAGGAGAAATATCAATGACTTATTCACACGAAGTCGAGGCAATGTGTCCCGTAGCTCAGGGCGTTGCTCACGGCGCAGCGCCTATCCCCGAAGAAGCTAAGTGGGTTAAGGCTAAGGAAATCTCGGACATCAACGGTTTCACTCACGGCATCGGTTGGTGCGCACCTCAGCAGGGTACCTGCAAGCTGTCCCTTAACGTAAAGGGCGGCGTTATTCAGGAAGCTCTTGTTGAAACAATCGGCTGCTCGGGTATGACTCACTCGGCTGCTATGGCAGCTGAAATCCTCCCCGGCAGAACCATTCTCGAGGCGCTCAACACAGACCTCGTTTGCGACGCAATCAATACCGCAATGAGAGAGCTGTTCCTCCAGATTGTTTACGGTCGTTCGCAGAGCGCGTTCTCCGAGGACGGTCTGACAATCGGCGCAGGTCTTGAGGACCTCGGCAAGGGACTTCGTTCTCAGATTGGTACAATGTACGGCACCCTCAAAAAGGGTCCTCGTTACCTCGAAATGACCGACGGTTACGTTACCGGACTTGCTCTCAATGAAGATAACGAAATTATCGGTTATAAGTTTATTAACTTCGGCAAGATGATGGACTTCATCAAGGGCGGAATGGATGTTAAGGAAGCTTTCGAGAAGGCCCAGGGACAGTACGGCAGAGTTGCTGACGCTGTTAAGGTCATCGACCCGAGAAAGCAGTAAGGAGGTAACACAGAATGGCTTTATTTGAATCTTACGAAAGACGCGAAAAGCAAATTCTCGACGTTTTGAAACAGTACGGCATCAACTCCATCGAGGAGTGCGCCGATATTTGCAAGGCAAAGGGCTTCGACCCCTATAAAATCACCGAGGGCATTCAGCCTATCTGCTTTGAGAACGCAAAGTGGGCTTACACCGTAGGCTGCGCTATCGCAATCAAGAAGGGCTGCACAAGAGCTGCCGACGCTGCTGCTGCTATCGGCGAAGGTCTTCAGGCATTCTGCATTCCCGGCTCTGTTGCTGACCAGAGAAAAGTTGGTCTTGGCCACGGAAACCTTGGCAAAATGCTCCTCGAGGACGAAACCAAGTGCTTCTGCTTCCTCGCAGGTCACGAGAGCTTCGCTGCCGCTGAGGGCGCAATCGGTATCGCTGAAAAGGCAAACAAGGTTCGTAAGGAACCGCTTCGCGTTATCCTGAACGGTCTTGGAAAGGACGCTGCTCAGATTATCGCAAGAATTAACGGCTTTACATACGTTGAAACCGAGATGGATTACTACACCGGCGAGGTTAAGGAAGTATTCCGCAAGGCTTACTCCGACGGACTTCGCGCAAAGGTTAACTGCTACGGCGCAAACGATGTAACCGAGGGCGTTGCAATTATGTGGAAAGAGGGCGTTGACGTTTCCATCACCGGTAACTCCACCAACCCGACTCGTTTCCAGCACCCCGTTGCCGGCACTTATAAGAAAGAGTGCAACGACAAGGGCAAGAAGTACTTCTCCGTTGCTTCGGGCGGCGGTACAGGCCGTACCCTCCACCCCGACAATATGGCAGCAGGCCCCGCTTCCTACGGTATGACCGATACAATGGGTCGTATGCACTCTGACGCGCAGTTCGCAGGTTCGTCCTCCGTTCCCGCGCACGTTGAGATGATGGGTCTTATCGGTATGGGCAACAACCCCATGGTTGGCGCTACTGTTGCTTGTGCGGTTGCGGTTGAAGAAGCAATGAAGGGCTGATAAAACGGCTCTGCAATGCGGTTTAACAGCATTAAGTCAAGTTTATAAAAATAATCGGCAGTCTTGAAAAAGGCTGCCGATTTTGTTGTTTTTGGGGGTTTTGTCCTCCTGTTGTCCTCCGATTTTTAATTTCGGGAGGACAACAGGACAAAAAAACAGGACATCATCTATCACATAATTTTTGTCCTATTACTTTTTCGGGCGATTTTTATTGATTTTCGGGCATTAAATCGGCTCTGCGAAGAAATTTCTGTAAAAACTAAAACTGTGATAAAAACGTTATTGTGGAGCGGCATGAAAAATTTGCCGCTCCTATTTATTTACAGTATACAATGAATACTGTAATTTGTCAAGATACTTCGGATATCAGCCTGATGTAATGGAGCGAAGCGGAATGGAATCAGGCTGATATCCGGCGGCTCAACCGAGCCTGTCAGGATACATAATCTCCAGCTCGCCCAGGACTTTACCCCAGTTTTTAAGCGGCATAGTCCATTTTTTAGCGATTTCATGCGTTGCCAGATACAGAGCCTTGAGAAGCGCCGTATCGCTCGGAAATACGCTCCTCTGCTTGTTCAGACGGCGATAGCCGCTGTTAAGGCTTTCGATTGCGTTGGTGGTGTAAATCACTTTCCTGACCTCAGCTGAAAACTTGAATATCGGCGATATTACATCCCAGTTTTTGTACCAACTCTTCATGGCATTGGGATAATCCTTCTCCCACTTCTCAGTCACTCGTTCAAGCTGCTCGAGCGCAGCCTCCTCAGAGGGCGCATGATATATAGTTTTCAGATCTTTGGCGAACTCTTTCTTATTTTTCTCGCCAACGTATTTCAGCGTATTTCTAACCTGATGAACTATACAGCGCTGGAGCTCTGTCAGCGGAAACGCAGCATTTACGGCTTCTTTCATGCCTGTAAGTCCGTCAGCGCAGATGACTAAAATGTCCTTAACTCCACGATTTTTCAGCTCATTCAGAACTCCGAGCCAGTACTTGGCACTCTCGTTTTCGCCGATATGTATAGACAGAACTTCCTTGCGACCTGTCAAGCTGACAGCAAGTATCACATATGCCGCCAGTTTCTGTATCTGTCCGTTATTTCGCACAGAAAAGTGTACTGCGTCTATGAAAACTATGGGATACACCTCGTCCAGAGGACGCTTCTGCCAATCCTCTATCTGCGGCAAAAGGCGATCTGTGATGTCAGATACCATGCCGTCACTGACCTCGAAGCCGTAAATATCCTCGATAGTTTCGCTGATCTGGCGTGTCGTCATGCCCTTTGCGTACAGCGATATTATCTTCTGCTCGATGCCCGAAATGTCCTTCTGACGCTTTTTTACGACCTTTGGCTCGAACGTCCCGTCACGATCCTGCGGCACTTCAATTTCAGCTTCACCGAAATTTCCACGTATTTTCTTTGTTTTCTTCCCATTGCGATAGTCGGGGTTATCCGAACGTTCATACTCATGATACCCCAGATGTTCGTCCATTTCGGACTCAAGCATTTCCTGGATAGTTCCACCGAGTAAATCTTTCAGTGCGTCCTCAATATCTTTCGCAGTTTTGATATCATACTCCTGCAGCAGTCCTGCGATGATATTCTTCTTGCCTTCACTCATTGGTTCTCTTTTTCGTCTTCCCATAAAAATCAGCCTCCTATGATATTTCTATTCTACCACAATTGACTGTTTTTTTACAAACTTTTTTTCATAGGCTCATCAGAATTGTGGAGCATACCAAAACAGGCACAAACCCTATTGGAGCTGATTAACCGCAAGCTCTCAGAAAC
>SFJQ01000166.1 GCA_004555855.1 [Eubacterium] saphenum
TGCCCTGAATGTCTGTCCTTCTATACTTTTTGATGAATTTGGTTCTCCGGCCAGCATTAATGATTCATTTAAAAAAATCTACGCAAAAACTCTCCAGCATGAACTTAAGGAAAAACTTGAACAGGCCGTGGAAGATGTTTGCAAGATGATTTAGTGCAGCTCGTCTGAATATTGAATTTTTTGTGATAAAAAAAAGCGGAAATCCCAGAAGAAATTCCGCTTTCAATTTTTTTGGTTAGTCTTTTTCTACGTCGTAACAATTGATGTGCAGGTCTTTGAGCTGCTGCTCGTCAACTGCACTCGGACACTCGTCCATAGGCGAAGCCGCCAAATTGTTTTTCGGGAAGGCGATTACTTCGTGGATGCTTTCCTCGTGGCACATGAGCATTATAAGGCGGTCGAGCCCTGGGGCGATTCCTCCGTGCGGCGGCGCGCCGAACTTGAATGCCTGTACCAAGAATCCGAACGCTTTTTCTGCGCGCTCGCGGCTGTAGCCTACGATTTCAAAGATGCGTTCCTGCAGCGCCGGGTCGTTGATACGCATTGAGCCTGAGGCAAGCTCGTATCCGTTCAAGACAAGGTCATAAAGGTCGCCTTTTACAGAACCCGGGTCGCTTTCCAAAGTGTCCCAGTATTTTTTCTGCGGAAGCGTGAACATGTGGTGCTCTGTTTCCCAGTGGTTTTCTTCCTCGTTCCATGCAAAGTACGGGAAGTCGATAATCCATGCGAAGTGGAATTCGTCTTTCGGGTTGTAAAGGTTCAGGTCTTTTCCAAGCTGCTTGCGGACCGCTCCGAGCGCAACGCACGCTGTCTGCCATTTTTCGTCGCTTACAAACAAAAGAAGGTCGTTCTTTTCCGCTCCAAGCCTTGAGCAGATTTCCGCTTCTTTTCCGGCGAAGAACTTTGAGATTCCGCCTTCAAATTTTCCTTCCGCGTCAACCTTCATCCAGGCAAGGCCTTTCGCATGGTTGATTTTTGCAACTGCTTCAAGCGCTTCAATGTGCTTTCTTGAATATTTGTCCGCGGCGTTCTTTACAACAAGGGCTTTAAGTCCGCTTCTCTTGTGGCGCTCAATGTTCTTGTCTGCGTTTGCACCTCCAGCCTTGAATGCGTTAAAGTCGCTCAAATCCGCCATAAAAGCCGCATCCTGCATCTTCATGTCAAAGCGCAAGTCCGGCTTGTCGCTTCCGTAAAGGTCAAAAGCGTCGTCCCAGCTGATTCTGTCAAAATGAACCGGAAGCTCGTAGTTCAGGGTTTTCTTGAAAATGTGGCGCATAAGCTCTTCTGTTGTTTCCAGAACTTCCTCGCGGTTTGTAAAGCTCATTTCCATATCAATCTGGGTGAATTCCGGCTGGCGGTCTCCGCGGGCATCCTCATCGCGGTAACAGCGCGCAATCTGGAAATACTTGTCAAATCCCGAAACCATCAGAAGCTGCTTGTAAAGCTGCGGCGACTGAGGCAAAGAATAGAATTTTCCCGGATGAACACGGCTCGGAACAAGGTAGTCGCGCGCGCCTTCCGGAGTTGATTTAATAAAAGTAGGAGTCTCAATTTCCAAAAAACCCTTGGAAGTCAAAAATTCGCGTGTGGCAAAAGTTACAGCCGAACGCAAGATGATGTTGTGTTGCATAGGTTCGCGGCGCAAATCAAGATAGCGGTATTTAAGGCGCAAATCCTCGTTCGCAACAACAAGAGTTCCATCCTTCTGGCGGACTTCTTCAATGCTAAAAGGCAATTCCTGCGACGTTGTAAAGATTTCTATGTCGCAAGCTTCAACTTCAATCTCGCCGGTCGCCATGTCCTTGTTCACGTCTTTTTCAGCACGTGCGGCAACAACGCCTTCAACAGCGATACAATATTCCGACTTTAAGGAAGCGGCGATTTTTTTAACTTCGTCCGAAGCGTTGTCGCCAACCATTACCTGAGTAATTCCATAGCGGTCGCGCAAACGGATAAAAATAAGTCCGCCCAAATCACGGGTACGGCTGACCCAACCATTTAATACAACTTTCTTGCCGACATCAGCTTTTGTAAGCTCGCCGCAAGTAACTGTTCGCTTTGAATTTTCCATAATGAAAACATTTTAGTGATT
>SFJQ01000167.1 GCA_004555855.1 [Eubacterium] saphenum
GATTTCTTTCAGAACGAAATCCTCGGAATGGCTTGGCTGAACAGACTTATCGGCAATTTACTGAACGCGCTCGGACTTGATACGGACGGAAAAATCGGTGGAAGCGTACAGTTTTTCATCTTTGATTTGATAAAAATTATGGTGCTGCTCGGCGTCCTGATTTTCATCATTTCGTACATTCAGAGCCACTTCCCGCCCGAACGCACAAAGAAAATTCTCGGGCGTTTTCACGGCGTCGGCGCGAACATTATCGCCGCGCTTCTCGGCACGGTCACGCCGTTTTGCTCCTGCTCCTCGATACCGCTTTTCATCGGTTTTACAAGCGCGGGGCTGCCGCTCGGAGTCACATTTTCGTTCCTGATTTCATCGCCGATGGTTGACCTCGGCTCGCTGGTTTTGCTGATGAGCATTTTCGGCTGGAAAGTCGCGTTTATTTATGTGATTGTCGGGCTGATTATCGCGGTAATCGGCGGCACTTTGATTGAGAAACTGCACCTCGAAAATCAGGTTGAGGAGTTTATCCGAAACGGCAAACCCATCGATATTCCGCAGGAGAAGCTTCGCGTTAAAGACCGCCTAAAATACGCTTGGGAGCAGGTTTGCTCGACTGCGAAAAAGGTGTTCCCTTTTGTGATTATCGGCATTGGACTCGGCGCGGTTATCCACAACTGGATTCCCGAGGATTTCATCGTAAAGTCGCTCGGCGGCGACAACCCGCTCGGTGTTTTTCTCGCGACAATTGCCGGTGTTCCGATGTACGCGGATATTTTCGGAATAATTCCGATTGCCGAGGCACTGCTCGGAAAAGGCGCGCTGCTTGGGGTTGTGCTTTCGTTTATGATGGCGGTGACAACGCTTTCGCTGCCGTCGATGATTATGCTCAGAAAAGCCGTTAAACCGAAGCTGCTGGGAATTTTTATCGCGATTTGCACGGCTGGAATAATAATTGTCGGTTATGCGTTTAACGCATTGCAAAATATCTTAATTTAACAGGAGGAAAAATGTTTAGCTTTGGTAAAAAAGAGGAGAAGAAAGCCTGCAAGTGCAATTGTACAGCGGAAGATATTGCTGAAATGGACATCAAATGCTGCGGGGCTGCCGTAAACGGGATTTGCTGCGTAAAGGTTCTGGGCGCGGGGTGCAAGTCGTGTCACGAGCTGTACGAAAACGCTAAGAAAGCCGTTGCGGAAATGGGACTTGAAATTGAGGTTGAGTATATCACGGATATGCAGAAAATTATGGAAAGCGGCGTGATGAGTATGCCCGCGCTTGTGGTTAACGAAAAGGTTGTTTCGATGGGCAAGGTGCTGAAAGCTTCAGATGTAAAAAAGCTGCTTGAAAAGGAAAGCTTGTGATATGAAGAAGGTTGCTTTTATCTGCGTTCACAACTCCTGCCGAAGCCAGATTGCCGAGGCTCTCGGAAAACATTTTCGCGGCGATGATTTTGAGTTTTACTCTGCGGGAACGGAAACCAAACCGCAGATTAACAAGGACGCGGTTCGGCTTGTGAAGCAGCTTTACGGTATTGATATGGAAACTTCACAGTTCAGCAAGACTTTCGACAAAATTCCCGCTCCCGATATCGCGATTTCAATGGGCTGCGATGTCGGCTGCCCTTTTATCGGCAGAGATTTCGACGACAACTGGGGCTTGCCTGATCCAACCGGCAAAAGCGACGATGAATTCATCGAGGTTATCAGAGAGATTGAAAGGCGGATAATGGAGCTTTGAAACGTGCAATATCCTAACCGCTCCCCTTTACAAACCGCTTGAGAGGCTTTTATTTCAATGAAAAACGCCCTGCTTTTTTTGAAGCAGGGTGTCTTATTATGAGTTTTCGTTTATCTGCCCCTTGAAACGCCCTTCTTTTCAGCGGAGAGCGTGTTCTGATTTTGAGGAGCGGTAACCTTTTTCAGAGAATTTAAGCCGGAAAGCTCCTTGAAGGAAATGCGCTCGCGGGACTTTTCCATAAAG
>SFJQ01000168.1 GCA_004555855.1 [Eubacterium] saphenum
GACGCGGAAACCGATGTCAAGCTGTCAAGACTTGCGCTTTGCGAAGCGACAAAGACCGTTATCAAGAACGTTCTCACGCTGCTTAAAATCGATGCGCCCGAGAAGATGTAATAACATTAAATGGAGATAAACTCAATGTATAAATCCGAGAAAAAATTCTATCAAAAATCCTTTCTTTACGCTCTGATAATGGCTACGGTGTTGTTTTTGCCGTTTGTTATCATCGACGGCGGCTACTTCATTTTCTACGGCGACTATAACGCCCAGCAAATCCCCTTTTTCAAGCACAGCGTTGAGGCTGTTCACAACGGCACTCTCGGCTGGGACTGGGGAACAGACCTCGGCGCGAATTTTGTCGGGAGCTACACCTACTACACCCTCGGAAGCCCGTTTTTCTGGTTTATGACGCTGTTTCCCGCAGACTTCTCGCCGTACCTTATGGCGCCGCTGCTCTGCGTGAAATTCGCGCTTATTTCGCTTTTCGCGTTCACCTATATCAGAAGATTTGTCACAAAACCACAGTCGGCGCTCATCGGCGGCTTGCTTTTCGCGTTCTCGAGCTTTAATTTGTACAACGTTTTCTTCCAGTTTCAGGACGCGTTTATGTATTTCCCGCTGCTTCTGATTGGACTGGAAGAATTTGTTCTGAACAAGAGAAAAGGTCTTTTTGCGCTGACTGTCGCGATAAACTGCCTTGCGAACTACTTTTTCTTCATCGGCGACTGCGTATTTTTGGTGATTTACTTCATCATCAGATGCGCGATGGACAAGCGTTTTCGCGTGAAAATCGGCGAGTTTTTCCTGCTTGCCGCAGAAAGCGTTATCGGCGTGCTTATCGCGGGAATTCTGTTTATTCCATCGATTTATCAGGTACTCGACGTGCCGCGCTCCACGAATATCCTCAAGAACTGGAACTTCCTGTTCTTCTCCAACGAACAGCGCTACGGTCTGCTTATCGAGAGCTTCTTCTTCCCGCCCGAGGTTTCGGCGAGGAACAATATGTTCACGGAAGCGAACGCGAAATGGTCGAGCGTTGCGCTTTATTTGCCGCTGTTTTCAATGGCGGGAGTTATCGCGTTCATCAAGGGCGCGAAAAAACACTGGGCGAAGGTTTTGCTCGGAGTTTGCCTGCTGATGTCGTTTGTGCCGGGACTTAACGCAGCGTTTACCCTCTTCAACGACAACTATTACACGCGCTGGTTCTATATGCCCGAGCTTATCTGCTGTCTTGCAACCGCCTACGCTATCGAACGCGAGGACTTTGACCTCAATTTCGGCAACAAGGTCTGCGCGGGAGTTGTCGGCGTGATATCGGTGCTGGCGCTGTTTGCCCCGTTCACCAAAAAGGTCAAGGATACCGAGGGCAATGAAACCGAGGTTATTGTGCCGAGATTGCTCGCAAAAATGGACGCTACGGTTTACGTTCAGATTTTTATAGCAATCGCTTCGATGATTTGCCTGTATTTCCTCATCAGAACGCGGAAAACAAGCTCGAAGAAATTCTACTCAAAAACGCTTACTGTGTCTGTTATCGCGGGTTCTATGGTTCTCGGGTACTATTTTATCGGCACGGGACGGCTTATCGGTCCGGAACTCGGTCGGTTCAATCAGGTGGTTTCGGCGGAATTTCAAATCGATGACCCCGATTTTTACCGCATCGAGGGCGTGAACGAAACCAACAACTTCAATATGTTCTGCGAAAGCAGCTCTCTCAAGAGCTTCACAAGCATTATACCCGGCTCGACCTTTGACCTGTACGACGCGCTCGGGATAAAGCGCTCGGTTAATTCCGCGCCGGAATATTCAAACTATGCTTTTCGCGCGATAGCGAGGGTGAAATATCTGATGGTTCCGCGCGATATGGACAGCACAAAACGCACCGACGCCATTGAGGATTTGGAGATTTACCAGTACTTCGATACTCAGGGCGAGTACGATATCTACAAGACCGATTACGCGCTCCCAATGGGATTTGCTTATGATACCTATTTCCCGATGAAGTCGGTAAAAGGCTCAACCTATGCGGATAAACTGATGGTACGCTCGGTTTTCCTCACCGATGAACAAATCGAAAAATA
>SFJQ01000169.1 GCA_004555855.1 [Eubacterium] saphenum
GCCGCCCCGCATGCGAAAGATTCATCTCCGAAGTACGCCTGCTGCCCGACAAGCCGTTTCCGTCAAACATTGTGCCACCGCCGAGTTTTTCAAGCTGCTCGACCATTCCTGTGCAGTGAGCGGCTTTCCATTCGGCTTTTGCGGCGCTGTCAACATCGGCTTTTTCAATCACAAAGTCCAAAGTGCATTGCTCAAGGGCTACAATGTCGTTCGAGGCGATGATTCCGATTTTTCCGAGATTTTTCGCGCCCCGGCAGCTGTCGTTCGGCTCGATGTCGTCAAGAACGTTGATGAACGCCCAATTTTTCTTGTAGTCAAGCGCGGCTTTTGCGGCATCGGCAAAGCTTTTTTCAAGAACGTCGGCAGGAGTGCTATGATAATGGCTTTCGTCCGTGCCGCCTGAATGAATAATGCATTTTCCGCTTCGGTTGGCAAGGCAAAGCGAAATATTTTTGATGTTTCCGTCAAACGCTGGGAGCATATGAAGCCTAACGCGGAAAACTGAAATCAGCGTGTCAAAGCCGGCGAATTCTTTTCCAGTGCGAGCGTATTTTAGAAGATTTCCGCCAGTTAAAGGCAGATTGATATAGTCGCTGTCGCTAACCATCACGCATTTTCCGATTTCCGTGAATCCGTGCCGCCCCGCATGCGAAAGATTCATCTCCGAAGTACGCCTGCTGCCCGACAAGCCGTTTCCGTCAAACATTGTGCCACCAGTTGTCCTGACAAGCTCACGCAAAAGCTCCGGCTGCAAAACTTCCTCGTCAGGTCCGCCAAAACTCACCTTGATTCCCACGCTCCCCTCGATTTTCTGGTTCAGAGCGCGGTAAACTTTCATAAGCCCCGCGGAAGAAACATCGCGCGTAAAATAGACAATGCTCTGATTCTGCGAGCCGTTTTTTTGACCGTCATTTTGATTCTGGGCAAAAATTCCGGCAGCAAAAAACAAAGCCAAAAGTGTTGAAAGAAGTTTTTTCATTTTGTGTTTCCTTTCAAAAAAATTAGAGTAAGAATTTTTCAGCAGACTCCAGTTCAAAACAACATTAAAAATCAGATATTGCCAATATTTTGTTTTTATAACTTGATATGCAAGTTTTGAATAACTAAAACCTACTCCGTCCAGACCTGCTTTGCCAGATTGAAGACCGCCCAGGCTTTCGGCCAGCCGGCATAAAACGCAACGTGGGTAACAACCGCGGAAATCTCGTTTTTGGTGACGCCGTTTTTCTTTGCGTTTTCAAGGTGATATTTAAGCGAGCTGTCCGTAATTCCCTGCGCCATAAGGGCAACCACCGTGATAATGCATCGGGTTTTGAGGTCGATGTCATGATTGTTCCAGTTTTCGCCAAAAAGAATATCGTCGTTGAAACGCGCAAAGTCCGGCGCAAACTCGCCAAGAGCCGCACGCCCAGCCGTCTGAACAATTTTCTGCGGATTCTGATTTTCTGAATTTTCATTTTGTGGCATAATTTTCCCCCTCAAAATATTTGTTTAAACTTTCTAAAAAAAGAGATTCCCATGTTGTTTGCCTGGAAATGGCACAAAGTCCGTTTATTTCAAAATTCCGTCGATGTATTTTTTCACTTCCGCACCGGATGCGCTTCCTCTGAATTCCCGGCCGCCTTTCAAGACTGCGCCTTTTGCGTGCTTTGCCAAATCCGAGCCGCTTCGTCCAAGTCCGCTTCCGCCGCTTGTGCATAGCGTTACAAGATTTTTGCCGTTCAGGTCGTTCTGTTCAACGAACGTGTAGACGATTTTCGGAGCGAGTCCCCACCAGATTGGATACGCGATAATCACGTTGTCGTAGCCACTCAGGTCAATTGAGTTTGCGATTGCAGGACGGCTTTTTTCGTCGTTGTTTTCTTTTACGCAGCGAGAATTATTGTCTCGCCAGTTCAAGTCCGCGCTAGAATATTTTTGCGCCGGAACAATTTCGTGCAAGTCCGCGCCCAAAGCCGAAGCCGCTGTTTTTGCGAGCCGCTCCGTAGTCCCTGTCGCGCTGAAATAGCAGACAACCGTCTTTTTTGCGTTTTGTGTTCCCTGTGAACTCTGCG
>SFJQ01000170.1 GCA_004555855.1 [Eubacterium] saphenum
CAAGAAAAAGTGCGTTGAGTTCGTCCGTTGACGATTTGATACTCAATGCGCTTGCATGAAGACAGAAAGTGCTCATAAGCATAATGAAGCATAAAATAAAAGATATTACTTTTTTCACAAAGCTTCACCTCACGATTATTTTACATTATAGCGCCGGAACAAAACAATGTCAATTTGCTGCATTTATTCATCGTGGATTTCCGTACTTTCCGAAGCCCTCATCAGCCGCCTGCCGCCGGAGACAAGAGCCAGATTTCCTCGTTTCCGCCGAGCTTCATTTTCTTTTTCATACAGCGTTCACCGTCCACATAGACGATGGCATCGCCGAAAGAAAGAGACTTGTGCGGTGTCAGAGCAACGCTTCTTTCGTCACCGCCGTGCCCGTCTTTCAGGTCGTCCTCGTACCGCTGTTTCATAATTTCTGAAATATTTTCAAACACCTCGGCGACCGTTGCGGCTTTGGTTTCAAGATACGGCAAGCCGATGGTTGCCCGTAAGACACCGAAAATTTTAACCTTTACCATAAGGATAAACCTCCTTGATACATTCGGGAATGCGTACCCCGACTTTTTTGAGCGTCTTCATCGTCGGTGCGCCGTTTTTCCAGCCGCGCATGAGATAATAGCTCTTTTTCATTTTGTCAAGAGGCACTTTCGTTCGCTTGTCACCGGGAACCTGTTCTTCGTCGGTCAGACGCTTCGGAAGCGTGTCGGTGTCTTCGCCGACGGGAAGTCCTAAAATAATATTCGCAAGCCGTTCGGTGTTGTAGCCAAGCTCGCCGTTGCGAAGAAAATCACCGATTTTAAAGTGCGCACCCGTTGCGGCGTTGTAGACCCTCGGATACTGAACCAAGGGGATATTCAGATGCAAAATCTTCGGGAATCTTGAAGCAATCAGAATAATCGGGGTTGAATATTTCAGCACGGTCTGCACCGCTCTCGTCAGTAAGCTTGTCGGCTTGGCGACAAGGAAATACGGCAAAATCGCATACGAGGTAAATACGCAGAAGCCTGCCGCCGAAGCGCCCTCCATAACGTTCTGGAACGTGACGACAAGTCCCGCTTTGCCCTTGGGTGTATAGGCGTCGATGTTCAGTCCGAGACCCTCTAAAACAACAAGATAGCCTGCGTTCAGGTGACAGCCGCCGCGGTTTGACGTAGCGTAGCCCAAGCCGTGACCGACGGCTCCTCTCGGCTCGTAAGCCGCAAGCTCAAGACCCTTTGCGTTGATGGCAAATTCCTTGCCGCCGAACTTCTCGCTCATTCTTTTTGTGCCGTTTGCAAGCTCGTTGCCGATGCCTCGTCTGTAAGCAATATCCTCAAAAACCTGACTTAAGTTGTCGGTTTCGCCGAAATTCAGTCCGCAGTCCCACATACCTTTTTCGTTAAGCTCCATCGCAAACGCTACCGAGCCTGCGGCAGAGATGGTGTCGATTCCGAGCTCGTCGAGTTCGTAGTTCCATTTGATGATTTTTTCAAGGTTGTCGTTGAGAAGGTTCGGACCCAACAGACCGAGGGTTTCAAGCTCGGGACCTTTGATATTCATTCCGTTGTAGTCAACGCGCCGTTCACATTTCATCGGGCACGAATGACAGCCGGCATTTTTGATAAGATGCTTTTCGGCAAGCTCCTCGCCTGAAACCTTTTCGAAGTTGTCGAACCGTCCGTCGCTGAAATTCTTTGTAGCAAGAATTCTGTGCGCCTGCATGGGGGCAATCAGACCGGCCGTGCCGAGTTTTGCAAGCTGTGCGCCGGTAATCGGGTGCTTCAACAGCATTTTGCGCCACTGGGCGTTAATTTTGTCAAGGCGTTCCTTATTATAAATCGGAACCTGCTTGTTTCCGCCGGCGGTGACGATTTTGATATTCTTGTCGCCGAAAACCGCGCCGACGCCGCCTCTGCCTGCGGTTCTTTCTCCGCTGAAAACGCAGGCGTAAAGCACCTTGTTTTCGCCTGCCGGACCGATGACGAGCTTACCCGTTGAGGGCGGCAAGCCCTTTTGCGCCGCCGTGGTATGAAGCCCTCTTTTTTCGGGCACTTCATGGAAGGTGA
>SFJQ01000171.1 GCA_004555855.1 [Eubacterium] saphenum
TCATTGCAGACATCGTTGAAATCGAAATTTCCTGCCTCTGTTTCTATCTCCGAATGAAAAACGACCTGCATCAGCAAATCGCCAAGCTCTTCCCGAAGCATTTCGGGGCTGTTGGCGTCAATTCCCTCGCAGACCTCGTAGGTTTCCTCGATAAGGTCGGTGCGTATGGACTCATGCGTTTGAACCTTATCCCACGGGCAACCGTTTTCGGAGCGCAGAATTTTCATAATCTTCAGAAGGTCGGAAATGTCATAACGGCTTTTAAACTCGAAATCCATTTCCTATGCTCCTTTACAATCATTTTTGGCAAAAATCGAATAACCATCTACTATAATACCCTATTTTGAGCTATTTTGCAAGTGTTTTTTTAGATTTTTTTGTAATTTTTGCTTTTCTTATGCCACTTGTACGAAAACAGCCCGTTAAAATCAGTAATATTGCATAAATAAAAGCACCCGAAATCGTTGAAATAATCACGTTAAAAGTGGGATTTACGTTATTATCCAACAGTCTGTGCATAAAAAATGCTGCCGTTCCGCACCCGCACGCGCAGATAAACGGCGGGAAAACCGCCCCGAAAACGCCGATTTTAACGGGAAGCGCTTTTTTCAGCATTATTGTTCCACCGATTGTCATTATAATGTACCCGATAACGCTTGACAGAGCCGCGCCCGCGATGTTCAGCGAAGGGATTGAGATGAGAAGCGGATTGAGCAGAAATTTCAGCGCGATTGAACAGCTCATCAGAATAAGCGGCACGCGGGCTTTGCCGATTGACTGGAAAATCCCGAACATCGCGGAAGAAGCTGTCATGAAAATCCCGCCAAGGCACAAAATCACAAACGAATCAAGGCAGACGGAAACCTCGGCTGCTCGGGATTTATACAGCATATTGAGGATAGGCGAAGCGAGAGCTGCCGCGCCCATACACGCGGGACAGGCGATAAGCGCTCCCGCTCGAAGCTGAAGTCGGATTTTTCGTAAAAGCTGAGTGTTGTCCTTTATCTCCCAAGCCGCGGCAATTTCGGGCGCAGCAGCTGTTGAAGCCATTCCCGCAAACGATGGAATTATCATAAACAGCGTCATCGCGATTCCTGTGTAGCTCCCGTACATAAAATTCGGCAATCCCTCGATACCGCCGCAGCTGTCGAAAATTTTGCCGAAAGCGCTGTTGAAAAATTCGGGATTTTTCGCGGCAGAATACGAAATTGTTCGCGTAACCGTGAGCAAATCCACAAATGAAACGCAGTTCACTACAAGCGCGGAAGCAGCAATTGGCGCGATTTCCTTTAACAGCGAAATGCAGATTTCCTTTCGACTGTACTCGCAGCGTTTTGGCATAACAATGCGGTTTTTCTTGCGTTTTTCGATGATTATTAATGTGATAAGCCCCGCAAGCTCGCTTAAGGATACCGCTAAAACAGCTCCCGCAGCAGCGTAAGGAAGCGCCGCAGAATAAGCCTGTTCCTCAGTTGAACAAGCGGTGCCGAAGACATTAAAGCCGTTTGCGAAGCGGTTTTTTGCGTACATTATCACAGCGTAGGACAGCCCCAAGCCGAAAATTGCCCGTGAAACAGACTCGCTGATTGCTGAAGCCGATGACGGAACAACATCGGCAAGTCCCTCGCGATAACCGCGGAAAACGCTTGCAATACAGCAGAGCATAACCGCGGGAGAAATGCATAAAACGCAGGAAAGGCTTTGCGGAGAGCAGGCGAGATAATCGGAAAACGGCTTTGCGAAAACGGCAACGCAAAGCGTCCCGAAAAGCCCGATTACCGCGAACAGCAAAAGCGCGCATTTCCGAACGGCAGCGGCTCTGCAAAGGTTTCCCGAAGCAGAGCAGCGCGCGGTTGTCCGCATAATAACGGTAGGAATACCGGCGGCGGTTATCGCGAAAATCGGCGAATACAGCCCATATGCCGAGGAAAAATAACCCATTCCCGTTCCGCCGAGGAGATTTGCGAGAGGTATCTTGAAAAGCGCTCCGACAATCTTTGTTATCGCCATTGAAACGAAGAGAATGGCGGTGTTTTTGATGAATTTTTTC
>SFJQ01000172.1 GCA_004555855.1 [Eubacterium] saphenum
AGATCGTGACGTGCTTCAAGATGACGGGTTCGACGGGTTTATCGCGATAGTCGCGTTTAACGCGAGCAATCTTTTTGATGACATCGAGCCCTTCGATGACTTTGCCGAAGACGGAATGGCGATTGTCGAGGTGGGGCGTTGGGACTTCGGTGATGAAGAACTGCGAACCATTGGTGTGGGGGCCTGCATTTGCCATCGAAAGGATACCTGGCGCATTGTGACGGAGTTTCGGCGAGAATTCATCGCGGAATTGATACCCTGGGCCGCCTGTTCCCGTTCCGCGTGGGCAACCGCACTGAATCATGAAATCGGGAATGACGCGATGGAACGTCAATCCATCGTAGAACGGACGCGTATTCGGTTTGCCGAGTTCTTCATCCATGAATTCGATTTGGCCCGTGGCGAGTCCGACGAAATTTTTTACAGTATTGGGGACGATATCCTCATAAAGTTCGGCTGTCATATCGCCAAGCGACGTTTCGAAACGCGCATAAAGTTTGCCATTGCCAGGAATTGTCACGTGTGAAAATTATCTGTTCTCTGCCAAGCACCTTTAGTGCGGCGTTGATTCCGGCAATAAGTCCCTGTGCGGCGGCTTCCTCGTAGCCCGAACTGCCGTTGAACTGCCCTGCACCATAGAGATTCGGAAAATCCTTAAATTCAAGCGTTGCGTTCATAGCAAGCGGGTCAACGCAGTCGTATTCAATCGCATACGCAGGGCGCATAATTACGCAGTGCTCAAGACCTTTGATTGTGCGGTAAAATTTGAGCTGAACTTCCTCTGGTAGTGAGGAGCTCATTCCCTGCAAGTACATTTCCTCTGTGCCTAAACCGCAAGGTTCAATGAAAAGCTGATGACGGGGCTTGTCCTTAAAGCGCATAATCTTGTCCTCAAAACTCGGACAGTAGCGAGGACCTACGCCCTCAATTCTACCTGCGTAAAGCGGTGAGCGGTGGATATTTTCAAGAATAACCTGCTTTGTGTCGTCATTTGTCCAGCTGATGTGGCAGTCTACCTTGTTTTCTCCGAGATTCTCGGTTTCGTAGGAAAACGGCTGTGGCGGCTCGTCGCCCTTCTGCACTTCAAGCTCCGAGAAGTCAATGGAGCTTTTGAGCACTCTTGCAGGAGTGCCTGTCTTGAAACGGCGAAGCGGAAGACCGAGATTTTTGAGGCTTTTGCCAAGCTCCGTTGCAGGGAAAATTCCGTCCGGACCGCTTTCGTAGGAAACCTCACCTACGAAAATTCTTCCGCCGAGGTATGTGCCTGTCGCAATTATTACAGCCTTGCATTCGTAAACAGCCAGCATTCTTGTTGTCAGATTGTAACCGTTATCGGACTTCTGAATATCTGTAATTTCAGCCTGACGGAGTTCAAGGTTTTTCTGTAACTCAAGCTTGTGCTTCATAGTGTCGGAGTATTTGCGCCTGTCTATCTGAGCACGGAGAGAATGAACGGCAGGACCTTTGCCACGATTTAACATACGTGACTGCAAAAAGCATTCGTCGGCAGTCTTGCCCATCTCGCCGCCGAGAGCGTCAATCTCACGCACAAGATGTCCCTTTGCAGTTCCGCCGATTGACGGATTGCAGGGACAGTTGCCGACAGCGTCCATATTTATGGTGAAAATTGCAGTTTTACAGCCGAGCCGTGCAGACGCAAGTGCAGCTTCAATGCCGGCGTGACCTGCCCCGATAACGGCAACGTCATAATTGCCTGCAAAATAAGTTGTCATAAAATCAACCCCAGTTAGTATAATTCGGAATTCTGAATGCGTAATTCGGAATTAATAATAAATTATAACGTATTAATAAAAACGTAACCGATGTATAAACTTAAAAGTCGGGCTACCATTCTATTCTCACAAACTACTCCTTAGGCTCGGATTGCGTGTCGAGGCACTCGACTATTTTCCAACACAGAAGTTGTGGAATACCCTATCGATTACCTCGTCGCTTGTCTTTTCGCCTGTCAGCTCAAGCAATTCCGAAATTGCGTACTCAAGTGAAACCGTTACAGCGTCAAACGTCATTCCCATTGAT
>SFJQ01000173.1 GCA_004555855.1 [Eubacterium] saphenum
CAAATTCTGCCGTGACTATTTCCGTGACACAGAAAAGCGTGACCCCAGCGTTACCGAATTGCGTGTAATCGACACCTACTGGTCGGACCACTGCCGTCACACAACCTTCCTCACACGTTTAAGCGAGGTTGAGGTTGAGAAGAACGCTCTGGGCAAGGTTATTGAGGATGCTTTGCAGGAATACTACGACACACGTATTGAAGTTTACGGCAAGGACACAACAAGAATCGTATCGCTTATGGATATGGCGTTAATCGGTATGAAGTCGCTTAAGAAAAAGGGACTTATTCCCGACCTCGACGAAAGCGACGAAATCAACGCCTGCTCAATTGAAGTGCCCGTTACAATTGACGGCAAAACAGAAAAGTGGCTCGTTCAGTTCAAGAACGAAACCCACAACCACCCGACTGAAATTGAGCCGTTCGGCGGTGCGGCTACGTGCCTTGGCGGTGCAATCCGTGATCCGCTTTCGGGACGTTCATATGTTTATCAGGCTATGCGTGTAACAGGCTCGGGCGACCCGACAATTCCGTTTAAGGACACTATGCACGGCAAGCTTCCGTCAAGAAAGATTACAACAGGTGCGGCTCAGGGCTACAGCTCCTACGGCAACCAGATTGGTCTTGCAACAGGACAGGTTGTGGAGCTTTACGACAAGGGCTACGTTGCAAAGAGAATGGAAATCGGCGCAGTTATCGGCGCATCTCCTAAGGAGAACGTAATCCGTGAAGTTCCTGCTCCCGATGACGTAATCGTGCTTCTCGGCGGCAGAACAGGACGTGACGGCTGCGGCGGCGCAACAGGCTCGTCAAAGGCTCACACGGAAAGCTCTATTGAAACCTGCGGTGCAGAGGTGCAGAAGGGTAATCCGCCCACAGAGCGCAAAATTCAGCGTCTGTTCAGAAACCCCGACGTTGCAAAGCTGATTAAAAGATGCAACGACTTCGGCGCAGGCGGCGTTTGCGTTGCAATCGGCGAGCTTGCAGACGGTCTTACGGTTGACCTCGACAAGGTGACGAAGAAATACGACGGTCTTGACGGTACGGAGCTTGCAATTTCCGAAAGTCAGGAGAGAATGGCTGTCGTTCTTGATAAAAACGATGTTGAAAAATTCATCAGCGAGGCTGAAAAGGAAAACCTTGAGGCTACCGCTGTTGCAGTTGTAACCGAGAATCCCAGACTCACAATGAACTGGAGGGGCGACAAAATTGTTGACCTCAGCCGTGAATTTTTGAATACAAACGGCGTTACACAGGTTGCAAAGGCTTATATCACTGCTCCCAAGGCAGAGGACTGCTACAGAGAAAAATGCCCCGAAATTCTTAAAGATATGCCGTTTGAAAAGGCAGTTTGCGAGAATATGGGCAGACTTGAGGTTTGTTCGCAGATTGGTCTTGCAGAGCGTTTTGACGCATCAATCGGTGCGGCTACGGTAATTATGCCGTTCGGCGGAAAGACACAGCTCACACCGCAGGAGGCAATGGCGGCTAAAATTCCGCTTGAAAAGGGCGAAACAGACGATGCAACTGCAATGAGCTTTGGCTTTATCCCCGGAGTATCACGCTGGAGTCCGTTCCACGGCTCGGCTTACGCAGTTGTTGAGTCGCTCTCAAAGCTTCTTGCAATCGGCGCAAACCCGATGAAAGCAAGACTTACTTTCCAGGAGTATTTTGAAAGATTAAAGGACGTTCCCGAGCGTTGGGGCAAGCCTGCCGCCGCACTTTTAGGCGCAATGGAGGCACAGCTCAAGCTCGGACTTCCGTCAATCGGCGGTAAGGACAGTATGTCGGGTACGTTTGAGGATATTGACGTTCCCCCCACGCTCGTAAGCTTTGCCGTTTCTATGACAAAGGCATCAAAGACAATCTCAACCGAATTCAAGAACGCAGGCTCTAAGGTAATCTACGTCCCCGTTCCCGAGAACAAGGAAACGCTTATGCCCGACTGGGACAAGCTTATTGAAATGTACAACGCAGTTTTCGCACTCTGTGAAAGTGGCAAGGTGCTTTCAGCCTCTGTTGTTAAAGAGGG
>SFJQ01000174.1 GCA_004555855.1 [Eubacterium] saphenum
TACTACCCCACGGTATAATATTGCTGAATAATAGCGAAAAAACAGGGGTAGTTTTGGTGTAGGTAGGCTGAAAATATTCTCAAACCTATTGAAAAATCAAAATTTTTGCATTATAATATACTAAAGAGCTAAATCAGCAAATGCACAGGAGAAAACCAAATGAACAAAATCAATGGAATAAAAAGTTCGAAAAATCCGCATACTACCCTTCGCACTAACCTCAGGTGTAGTCTGATTATTGCGCTGTGTTTTCTCTGGACATCGGCGGGATATTTGTCCTGGCTCTATAATTTGTCGGATTTTACCGAGCCGTCAAACGTGGATTGGCTCACGGAAGTAATTGGTTATGTTTTTCAGGCAATCGGGCTGCTGTTGTTTATGGTTTTGATAAAGCGCAGCAGGAGCTTCTTTTCAAGAAAATCGGTTTTCATCGCCTGTATAGCCGCGGATTTCGCGTTTGTTATCCTGTCGGTTTTATCCAAAAATTTCCTGTTAATCCTGATTTTCGGCTATCTTATGAACCTGTTTCACGGAATTATCGCGGGATTTTATCTCACGCTGCTGTCGAAAACGGTTGAGGCAAAATATCGCTCGATTGTTTTCGGAGGCGCTTACGCCGCGTCAAGCGTGTTTTCGTGGTTGCTTTCGCTGCTGAACAACTCTAATTTCCTTCGCTCGGAATACGCTCTCATAAGCTATGGAATTTTTGCGTCCATCACAATCGGAATTGTTCTCACGCAAAAGGATTTTCTTTCCCCCGAGAAGCAGAATTTCACGGAAAAAAGCATACCAAAAGGAACGTTTGCTTTGGCGGCTCTCACGGTTTTCTTTGTAAGCGTGACGCGCGGAATTGGTTTTTTCTTCCCGATGGCGGACATTTCCTCGGGAATAAGCCTTGAGTTGTCCAGAGCTTTCTATGCGGTCGGTCTGATTGCGGCGGGAATTATCGGCGACCGAAGCAGAAAATACGGAGCGATAAGCTGCCTTGCCGCGCTGTTTTTCCCGTTTGCAATGATTGCCCTGTCAAATGAAGTCGGCATAAGCATCGTGATTTGGAGTCTGGGGTATTTGTTTTTTGGATTTCTTGCGGTATTCCGCGTGGTTGTTTTCTCGGATATCGCCGCCGCAAACGAAAAATTGCTGTATGTCGCGGGATTTGGTCTGATGTTCGGGAGAATGGGCGACGCTGCGGGCAATTTTACAGGAATTATGCTTAACGACAATCTTATCGCTCTTGTAATAATCTCCAGCGTGTGCTTTATCGCAGCATTTGTCTTTTTCTTCGCACTTTACAACAAGCTGTTTTTCTCCAAATCAGGTCAACAGGCGAACACCGAAGAACGTTTGGCTGAATTTATTCGGAAATATGAATTGTCATCGCGGGAAACTGAAGTCCTCAGGCTTATCACAAAAGGCGCTTCAAACAGCGATATTTCCACGCAATTGTTTATTTCCGAAAACACGGTAAAGTTCCACGTCCGAAACATTCTGAAAAAGACCGGCTGCACGAACCGCTCGGAGCTGCTCGCCGAGATGAAAAAGCCGTAAAATGATTTCCGAAAAGCCCGAATGTGTAAAATATTCGGGCTTGATTTTTTGTGTTGTTGGATTTACACAATCTACCGCGGCAAGAACATTCAACCGTGCTAAATCGATAAAAAACATCAAAATCACATATAAATATGAGAATAATGACAAAAACCTATTGAAAAAAGTCCCACATAGTGATATAATATTCAGGGGAAGAATGCTCCGGTGAAACGGACTTCTTCCATGGTTGTTTATACAAAATTTATGAAAAAAACGGAGGATACAAAATGTTTTGTCCAAGTTGCGGAAAGCAAATTCCCGATGGCGCAAAAATCTGCGATTACTGCGGTAATCTGATTCCAGATTATTCGCCCGAACAGGCGCCAAACGTTCAGGTTGTCAGCGCACCTGCTGCTGCCAAAAAGTTCAGTTTCGTGGCGCTGCTCAAAAACAAGTTCTTTATCGGAGGCGTGGCTCTTGCCATTGTGGCTGCACTGGT
>SFJQ01000175.1 GCA_004555855.1 [Eubacterium] saphenum
TTTTGGCTTTTTTCAAAATGACCAATCAAATTCTTAGCCATTTTTTTTCATAGGAGTCAAAATGAAAAAAATCAATTCTAATATGCGTGTCGCAGAATTGGACACGCTTTCTGACGTTCTTATACGTATGTACAAGGATTCTTCCGCTGCTGAAAACGCGCTTTCCAAGGACACGAACCTTTCGCTCATCATGGCGGAAGTTGAAAAGCTCTCTGCGGACATCACCACGGCAATCAAAAGCGACCGTGTCTCAAGCACTCTTGACGAGGCGGACATTGCGCGCGACGGGATTATCAGGAATCTGGGCGACGCTCTCACAGGCTACTCGGCGATTCCTGTCGCGGCGAAAAAGGATTCCGCCCAGAATCTTCTTGCGGTTTTCAGCAAGTATGGAAAGCAGATTACACAGAAAAACTTTGCGGAAGAATCGTCTTTGATTGAAAGCATGCTTGAGGACTTTGGCGCGGAAAATCTTTCTTCTGACATCGCGGCTTTGGACGGCGTGGGAGAGCTAATTTCGGAATTGCGGACGGCTCAAGACAGCTTCAACAAGGCGAACGATGAGTACACAAAAGCGAGCGTGAACAGGGGCGAAAGCGCGACTTCGGTAAAGAAGAGCCTGATTTCCGCCCTGAACGACAAGTTCGTGCCGTACCTTTCTGCGGTTGCGCCTCTTGCGGACTACAAGGACTTCGCCACAAAGTGCGAGGCTGAAATCATAAAGGCAAACGCGACTGTCAGCGGAAGAAAAAAGACTGATAAGGCTAAGTAGATTTTTGTGATACAGCTAAACATTAAAATTAGCTAGCGAACGGCGGAATTTCATGCCGGATTGAGCTTTTACAGAAAGTTCATCTTGAGTTGGAATTCCGCTTTTGTTTCTTTAAATCTCCACCGCAAAGCACACGCACGCATCTCCCCTTTCGTTCGTCGCGTTTTGCACTTCGATTTTTCCGCCGTGGAGGATTGCGATTGCCTGCGCGATTGAAAGGCCAAGCCCTGAGCCTGCCGTGCTTCTTGAGCGGTCGCCGCGGTAAAGGCGGTCGAAAACGTGGGGAATGTCCTCCCCGCTGATTGCGCCGGTGTTCAGCACGGAGATTTTTATGCGGTCCTCCTCAAGTTTTTCCGTGCAGAGCGTAACCTCGCCGCCTTCCGCCGTGTACTGGAACGCGTTCTGCAGAAGGTTCGAGACGCATCTCATGAGCAGGAGCGGGTCCGCCTTAAAGTTAAAATCCTCCGCGCATTTCTTCTCCACGCTGAATTTTATTTTTTTCTTTTCCGCAAGAAGCGCGAACCGGGCGGAAACATCGTCGGCAAATTTCCAGGCGTTCACGTCCGTAAGCGCAATTTTCATTTCCGGGGACTCAAAGCGGCTCAAGTCCTGAAGATTCCACACAAGTTTTTCTATTATCGTAAGCTCGGAATAAAGGGCCGCAAAACGCTCAGCCGTCGCCTCAAGGACTCCGTCGTTCATTCCCTCGACCTGCATTTTTACCGCAGTAAGCGGAGTGCGCAAATCGTGCGAGATGTCCTGCATCCACTGACGGCGCAAAGTCTCCTCGTGCAGAAGCCGGTTTTTCAGCTTTTTTACCGAATCCAGAATCCTGTCGAACTCGTTCACACCGAGAGCCGGCATATTTTTTTTCATCAGGTCCGGAGACGAAATGTAGTCCGCCAGCGAGCGCGCCTTTTTTGAAAGCACTGTCGAAATAAAAAGCGAAAGCGCAAGCGTGATTGAAACCGCGATTGCGATTCCGGCGAAAAGCCCTTTTTCCATAGTCGAAACAAAAATTCTGTTCGCCTTGTACGCCAGAAACCCAACGTTGTCCGCGCAAAGATAGCCGATTGTCTTGCCGCCGTCTTTTATCTGGACCGGAGAATTAAGAGCCATAAAAGTCGAAAGCGAGCCGACCGATTTTTCAACATCTTCCTGCGTGCTGACCCTGTATGCCGACGGCACGAAGACGATGCTGAAAGGCCATATGGCGCCGGCACTGCGC
>SFJQ01000176.1 GCA_004555855.1 [Eubacterium] saphenum
TTCGCCACTGGTGTTCCTCCGAATATCTACGCATTTCACCGCTACACTCGGAATTCCGCTTACCTCTACTCCACTCAAGAACTACAGTTTTGGATGCAGCTCCGGGGTTAAGCCCCGGTATTTCACATCCAACTTGCAATCCCGCCTGCGCACCCTTTACACCCAGTAATTCCGGACAACGCTTGCCACCTACGTATTACCGCGGCTGCTGGCACGTAGTTAGCCGTGGCTTCCTCTTTAGCTACCGTCATTTGTTTCTTCACTAAAAACAGAGGTTTACAATCCGAAAACCTTCTTCCCTCACGCGGCGTTGCTGCATCAGAGTTTCCTCCATTGTGCAATATCCCCCACTGCTGCCTCCCGTAGGAGTCTGGGCCGTGTCTCAGTCCCAATGTGGCCGTTCAACCTCTCAGTCCGGCTACTGATCGTTCCCCTCCACATCATGCGGTATTAGCAGTCGTTTCCAACTGTTGTCCCCCTCTGTAAGGCAGGTTCCTCACGCGTTACTCACCCGTCCGCCACTAAGTGTTACAAGAAATATCCTTTAGCAAGCTAATCTCAATTTCAGCGCAACACTCCGTTCGACTTGCATGTGTTAGGCACGCCGCCAGCGTTCGTCCTGAGCCAGGATCAAACTCTCTAAAATATTATTTCTAAACGCCTTCCGGCATTTAAATCTATCTTAGAGCATTCTCTGCTCATTCACAATACTGACGTATTGTCTTGTCCTTTTACTTTTGAAAAGTACTCTTTATTCTCTCGATTTCTCTCAAGAATTGTCGGGTCCTTATTATTGTCGTTGTTTAATTTTCAAGGTCCGTTTGCTGCCCTGTTTTTCAGAGCGCTAGATTATAATACCACAACCCCTCCCCTTTGTCAACACTTTTTTTATCTTTTTTTAAAAGTTTTTTTAAAAGTGACATTTTCCACTATATCTTGTGTTTTTGCGACGCCGATATACATATTTGCGTAGAATTCACTTCAATATTTCCCGCAATTTTGCAAGAATCTTTTTTTCTGCGCGTGAAACCTGCACCTGGGTCATTGACATTTTTTCTGCCGTTTTACTTTGGGTAAGGGAATTAAAATACCGATACATTACCAGCCTTTTTTCTTCCTCGTTCAATTTTGCGAGTGCGGAATTGATCAGCAGCCTGTCGGAGATTTCGTCCTCGGCGCTCATTACCGGCAGATCGGTTTCGGTAATCTCACCGTCGTCATCGCAAGTAAGAGATACCGTCGGCTGCGCTGCACACACAGCCTCGGCAACCTCCTCGGGAGAAACGCCGAGCGACAAAGCCAGCTCCTTAACAGTCGGTTCACGACATAATTTTTGTTCGAGTTTCTGCCTTTCGCGGGATATTTTCATTCCGAGCTCCTTTACACTTCTTGAAACCTTTACCGCCCCGCCGTCGCGAAACAGTCTGCGCATTTCACCCATTATCACCGGTACGGCGTAGGTTGAAAAGCAAAGCCCGCGTTCGCTGTCGAATGCATCGGTTGCTTTAACAAGCCCCATACAGCCCGCCTGGTACAGATCGTCATACTCGATTCCGCGCCCCGAAAAACGAACGCACAATGCGCGTACAAGTCCCAGATTATTTTCGATGAAAAGCTCGCGGTCGGTTTTTTCCTTAAGCATTTATGCCGTAGCGCCTGCTGATTTTTTTCTGCATAACAATGGTCGTTCCGTTTCCGACCTTCGAGCGCACCTTGACAGAATCCATAAAGCTTTGCATAACGGCGAAGCCGAGTCCCGCCCGTTCGCCCCCCACCGTGGTGTAGAGCGGCTCCATTGCTTTTTCCACATTTTCTATGCCGCAGCCGGTATCACGAATTTTAATTCTTATTATGTTTCCCTCAAGCAGCTCACCGGTTATGTAAATTTTTCCGATTTTTTCCCTGTACGCGTGAACAATGCAATTTGTAACAGCCTCGCTCACGGCGGTTTTTATATCGTTTACCTCTTCAAGCGTCGGGTCGAGCTGTGCTGCGAACGCCGATATGCATGCCCTTGCGAAGCTTTCATTTGCCGATTTTGCCGACACATTCATCATAAATTTATTGTTTACCGTCATTTTTATTACCTGCTTTCCAATCTTGCCAGGCGTTCAAGCCCTGCCAATTTCATTACTTTATATATCTGCGGCGGAGTTTCGCTTATTACCAGCTCCGCTCCGGTTTTAGATAGGATTCT
>SFJQ01000050.1 GCA_004555855.1 [Eubacterium] saphenum
GTGAAAACCAAATCGTTTATTGTTAGTACTATTATAATGGCAATTCTTGTGGCGGCGATGTTCGCGCTTGTGAATATTCTTCCCGTTGCTCTTTCGGACAAGAACGGCGGCGAAGGCGATTCTTCGTCTGTCAAGGATATTTTTGATTTTGAAAAGGTGTATATCGTTGATGAAACGGGAATTGTCACCGATGAAAACATCGCCGAGCTTGTTGCAAACGGCATAAAAGCGGAGCGCACGGATAAATCCGCAGACGACGCGGTAGCGCAGGTCGCAAAGACCGAGGGAGTACAGGCGGCTGTTGTTTTCTCGGCTGAAAAGAACACGAACGGCGACATAATCTCCTACACGGAGAGAACGTTCTACTCCCCGAATGGCAGCAAAACGGCGTCTGCGCTTTCCTCGACAATGACGGAATTTTTCAGAATGTGCAACGTAAAGCGCCTTGGAATTGACCCCGACGCATACGCTCAGTCGCAGATAACGATTAACACGAGAACCGTTGAAGCCGGTCAGGAGGAGCTTAACGTTATCGCGGGTATGCTTCATTACATTATCCCGATTGTTGTGTCGCTGATGCTGTTTATGCTTATTTTCGTTTACGGAAACACCATCGCGCAGTCGATTGCCATTGAGAAAACAAGCCGTGTTATGGAGCTGCTTCTGACGAGCGTCAGACCGCTTGCTGTGGTTATCGGCAAGGTGCTGGCAATGGGGCTTGTGAGCCTTGCACAATTTGTGCTTATCATAGCTGTCGGCGCCGGAAGTATGGCGATAAGCGCGCCTTTCGGCATAATGGGACAGATTGCGCCGCTTCTTTCGGACTCCGAGCTGCTTGCGGGCGGAATGGCAAATGCGGCTGCTGCGGGTGTTGACATCAGTCAGTTCTCGATTGCACAGGCAGTCGGCAGCATTCTCGAGAAATTCACTCCCGTCAACATCATTCTTATTGTGCTTACATTCATCATCGGCTTCCTGTTTTTCGCGCTGCTGGCGGCACTTGTCGGCGCGTCCGTTTCGAGAATGGAGGACTTGCAGGCGGCTATGCAGCCGTATTCGTTTGTTGGTCTTGTGGGATTTTTCCTCGCGTATTACCCGATTATTTTCAATGCGGAGTCGCTTGAAGGCGGAAGCTCGGGTGTGAACAGCGTTCAGGTTTTCTCGTATTATTTCCCTGTGAGCAGCCCGTTTGCGCTGCCGAGCGCGGTTATACTCGGGCAGCTTGATACGCTTCAGAGCGCGATTGCGGTGGCGATACTGGCGGTATTCACGGTACTGGTTTCGCTGCTGGTAAGCAAGGTTTACGAGGCGATTGTTCTGCATAACGGAAGCAGGCTGAAGGTTGGCGATATCCTGAAGATGGCGAAGAACAAGTAAGTTTTCGCATTGTCTGATTATCGCCGCGAAGCGAAAAAAGTCTTTTTGGAAATCAAAGAACCTTTTTCTTCAGAAAAAGGTTCTTTGCCGCCGGAGGCACTGGAGCGAAGCGTAAATTCATAAAAAAGAACGCTTTCGCAGATTAAGCTTAACGCAGCGGCTTGAAATTCAGTTTCGCGACCATTGCCAAATTTTTTCGCGAACGCAAAAAAATTCGCAAACCCCTCTAATCAAACTTATCTTAGCAGAGCGGGTGCAGCCACGCACGTCCCGTCTTAAACGGGCGTGGCTGCACCCGCGCATTTTCGGAGGCTCGATGCCGCCGAAAATGCCTGGGTTTCGCAGAAACCCCGAGTCTGCTTGCAAATCCTGCCGAAAATTCCCGCAAAGCCCGTCCTGTCCGCGAGAAATTCCGGCTCAGGAGCAGGTTCGTTTCACGCAGGAAAACCCAAAATTCCCCGATTGCGAAAAAATTTCACCAAAATTCCCCGCAAATATTTAGGAAAATTTGAAAAAACCTCTTTACAAACGAAAAATAATGTGTTATAATATGGCTTGTGTACGCGCTGAAGATATGCGGCACATAATCCACCCCGTTCACGGACTGCGGATTTTGCTCGTTTCGAGAAGCACCGTATCCCTTTGCTGTGAACGCGGGAAATATTTTAAAAGAGGTGTAAAAAATGCTGAGAAAAGAAGAAAAAACTGCGGTTATCGAAGCTAACCGCCTGCACGACCACGACACGGGTTCTCCCGAGGTTCAGATTGCCATTCTCACCAAGAGAATCAACGAGCTGACCGAACACATCAAGGTTCACAAGAAGGACCATCACTCCACTCGCGGTCTGCTCAAGATGGTAGGTCACAGAAGAAACCTGCTCAACTACCTTCAGAAGAAGGATATCGAGCGCTATCGTGCAATCGTGGCAAAGCTCGGACTCAGAAAGTAAGCAAGCGGTTGACTGCGCGGCTGTCGGCAAAACGCCCTCAGCCGCATACGGTCAACTTCTGCTTTATTCGGGTGTGTCGGGCAATAAATTGAGCCGGTGAAAGCTCGCCGGTTGAATTTATTGCAAACGCCGCGCCCGAGAAGTGAAAAATTTTACGAAAGGATTTTTTGGACAATGTTTGAAAATTACAGAGTGTTTAAAACAATGTTCGCAGGACGTGAGCTTACCGTTGAAACAGGTAAGGTCTGCGGTCTGGCAAACGGTTCCTGCTGGGTTAAGTACGGCGAAACAGTTGTTATGGTTAACGTAACCGCTTCCCCCAAGCCCCGCGAGGGCGTGGATTTCTTCCCGCTTTCCGTGGATTACGAGGAGAAGCTCTACTCCGTGGGCAAAATCCCCGGCGGCTTCCTCAAGAGAGAGGGCAGACCGAGCGAAAAGGCTATCCTGACTTCGCGCGTTGTTGACCGTCCTATGCGCCCCTTGTTTCCGAAGGATATGAGAAACGACGTCGCTATCACGATGACCGTTCTTGCGGTTGACCCCGACTGCTCTCCCGAGATTATGGGTATGATTGGCGCGTCTGTCGCGGTTTCAATCTCCGATGTTCCGTGGAACGGCCCTATCGGCGGTATTTCCGTAGGTCTTGTTGACGGGGAAATCGTGCTTATGCCGAACGCAGAACAGCGCGCAAAGAGCGACCTCAACCTCACCGTCGCTTCCTCCGAGAAAAAGGTTGTTATGATTGAGGCGGGCGCAAACGAGGTTGACGATGACACGATGTTCAAGGCGATTATGGCAGGTCACGAGGAAATCGTGAAGAACATTATCCCGTTCATCAAGGACATTCAGGCACAAATCGGTAAGAAGAAGTTCTCGTTTGACAGCATGGAAGTTGACCACGATATGTACGAGGCAATCTCCGAGTTCGCTATCGAAAAGGTTCGCTACGCTATGGATACGGACGACAAGAACATTCGCGAGGAGCGTTTGCAGCCCGTTTACGCCGAGGTTCACGAGAAATTTGACGAGGTTTATCCCGAGCAGATTCCGATGATTGACGAGTGTATGTACAAGCTCCAGAAGTTCGTTGTAAGACGCTGGCTGCTCGACGACGGAAAGCGCGTTGACGGAAGAAAGCTCGATGAAATCCGTCCGCTTGCCGCTGAAGTTGCAGTTCTTCCGAGAGTTCACGGTTCGGGCATCTTCACCCGCGGTCAGACGCAGGTTATGACAATCTGCACGCTCGGTCCCGTTTCCGACAGCCAGAAGCTCGAAGGTCTTGACGAGGAAGAAGGCAAGCGCTATATGCACCACTACAACTTCCCGTCCTACTCCGTCGGTGAAACAAAGGCTTCCAGAGGTCCCGGCAGACGTGAAATCGGTCACGGCGCGCTTGCAGAAAGAGCGCTGCTCCCCGTTATCCCGTCCGTTGAGGAGTTCCCCTATGCAATCAGACTTGTTTCCGAGGTGCTTTCCTCAAACGGTTCGACATCTCAGGGCTCTGTCTGCGGTTCAACGCTTGCGCTTATGGACGCGGGTGTTCCGATTAAAAAGCCGGTTGCGGGCATTTCCTGCGGTCTTATCACCGAGGGCGAGCGCTGGATGACAATGGTTGACATTCAGGGCGTCGAGGACTTCTTCGGCGATATGGACTTCAAGGTTGCGGGTACTCACGACGGTATCACGGCAATTCAGATGGATTTGAAGATTGACGGTCTTACTCCCGAAATCATCAAGCAGGCATTTGAAACCACTCACAAGGCACGCGATTATATCCTTGACGAGGTTATGCTCAAGGCTATCGACAAGCCGCGTCCCACTGTCGGCAAGTATGCTCCGAAAATGCTCACGACAAAGGTTCCCGTGGATAAAATCAGCGATGTTATCGGCAAGGGCGGAAAGGTTATCCAGAAGCTCTGCGCGGACTTCAAGGTTAAAATCGACGTGGACGAGGACGGAAACGTTTTCATCTGCGGCACGGATTTGGAGAAGGCGAACGCTTGCGTTCAGGTTATCTCGACTATTGTAAATCCTCCGGAAATCGGCGCGATTTACAAGGGCAAGGTTGTGAAGATTATGAGCTTCGGCGCGTTTGTTGAGATTGCGCCCGGCAAGGACGGAATGGTTCATATCTCCAAGCTTGAAAACCGCCGCGTTGAGAAGGTTGAGGACGTGGTTTCGGTTGGCGATGAGATTATCGTTAAGGTAATGGAAATCGACAATCAGGGCAGGATTAACCTGTCGAGAAAGGACGCGCTTGCCGATATTGAGGCAAAGAAAAAGGCGCAGCAGCAGTGCTGATATAAATTGTTAAGGGACGATTATCCGGTGGTTGTGTAAGGCATCATTTGAATGGTCGTCCCTATTTTTATAGGAGGATAATTATGAAGAGGATTTTAACTTTGTGTTTGACAGCCGCGATTGCGGTTTCTCTGGTTGGCTGCTCGGGCGACAAAAGCGGCATTTATTACAGCCAGTCCGACAACAGCAGCGTTGATTACAGCAAGCCCGACAACGGCAGCATGGATTACAGTCAGTCCGACAAAAGCGACGCTGATTACAGCAAGCCCGAAAGCACCGTCGTGAGCAGCGTCGATTTGGGAAGTGATAAGTATTCTAAGATTCAGGACGCAATATTGGAGTATGTAAACGAAGACATTTTGACAATGGGAGAATTAGAGGGGAAAATGCTTGAAAGCTATTCAAGCGTTTCCGGAACTAATTACATAAACGATGAGATTATGTACAATGAGCTTGTTTCAACCACTATTCCCACGATAAAACAACTTAACGATGAAGCAATTAGAGTCGGAAACAATCTTACAAGATATTGATATGATAACGAAAGCGAATGATAAGCTTGTTGTCGCGAATAACGCTGTTTCGGATTGGAAAGCACAAATTTTAACCCTTGCGGAACAGTATGGTGTTTCGATTGGCTGATGGTCGGAGAATCCGTTTTGAACGGTTCTGAGAAGAGGGATAATTGGTTTGTGAAAAATGCCCAAAAAGCGACAAAAGACGATGAAAAAACAGATTAATTGCAACAAAATTTCGGAAAAGCCCTTGACAAAAAGGGCTTTTTGCTTTAAAATATATAATTGTGTGTTAGTATATTTTTCAATCGAGGGAAATAATAACATACAGATTAAATTTATGGAGGTGAAATAATGCCTACGTTCAATCAGCTTGTCCGTAAGGGACGCGAGGTATCCGTAAAGAAGTCGAAGGCTCCCGCTCTTCAGAAGGGTATGAACACCCTCAAGAAGGCGCAGATAGACCAGCACTCCCCGCAGAAGCGCGGCGTTTGCACGGCTGTCAGAACCCAGACTCCTAAAAAGCCTAACTCCGCTATGAGAAAGGTTGCCAGAGTTAAGATTTCCAACGGATATGAAGTTACGGCGTACATTCCCGGCATCGGACACAAACTGCAGGAGCACTCCGTTGTTCTCATCAGAGGCGGACGTGTAAAGGATCTCCCCGGTGTGCGTTACCACATTATCAGAGGTACGCTCGACGCACAGGGTGTAGATAAGAGAATGCAGGGACGCTCAAAGTATGGTGCTAAGCGTCCGAAGGCAGGAAAGAAAGCGTAATTTCAAGACTGTTAGCTGACAAGAACGGCATTATTTCTTATATAAATTAAGAAAAATGACTTCTTGGCGGCGGGAGTGATTGGATTGCTTTCGAGTACCTATGATTTTCATTTTTATGTAAGGAGGGAAGTAAAGTGCCAAGAAGAGGTAATGTTCCCAAGCGTGAGGTTCTGCCGGATCCGCTTTACGGTTCTGAGCTGGTAAGCAGACTTATCAACAACATCATGCTTGACGGAAAGAAGGGCGTAGCCCAGAAAATCGTTTACGGCGCGTTTGAAATCGTAGCCGAGAAAACGGGAAAGGACGCTCTTGAGGCTTTCGAGGAGGCAATGGAAAACATTATGCCCCAGCTCGAGGTTAAGGCAAGACGCGTCGGCGGTGCAACCTATCAGGTTCCTATGGAGGTTCGTCCCGAGAGAAGAAGAACGCTCGGTCTGCGTTGGATAACCACATACAGCCGTCAGCGTTCCGAAAAGACCATGAAGGAAAGACTCGCAAACGAGATTTGCGACGCGCTCAACAATCAGGGCGGCGCGTGCAAGAAGCGTGACGATACGCACAAGATGGCTGAGGCTAACAAGGCGTTCGCTCACTTTAAGTGGTAATTAACGGTAATTACGGAGGAATAAATGAAAAGAGACGTAACTCTTGAAATGACCCGTAATATTGGTATTATGGCTCATATCGACGCGGGTAAAACCACCACGACGGAGCGTATCCTGTTCTACACGGGTATCAACCACAAGCTCGGTGAAACCCACGAGGGCGCATCCACGATGGACTGGATGGAGCAGGAGAAGGAGAGAGGTATCACCATCACCTCCGCTGCAACAACCGCGTTCTGGAAAGGGCACCGTATCAATATTATCGACACTCCCGGACACGTTGACTTCACCGTTGAAGTTCAGCGTTCGCTGAGAGTACTTGACGGCTCCGTTACCGTTTTCTGCGCAAAGGGCGGCGTTGAGCCGCAGTCTGAAACGGTATGGCGTCAGGCTGATAACTATCATGTACCCAGAATGGCTTATGTAAATAAGATGGACATTATGGGTGCGAATTTTTACAACGTCGTTGATATGATGAAGGACAGACTCAAGTGCAACGCTGTTCCGATTCAGCTTCCTATCGGCGCTGAGGCTGATTTCAAGGGCATTATTGACCTTATTGAAATGAAGGCCGACATTTATTACGATGACCTCGGTAAGGATATGCGCGTTGAGGATATCCCCGCGGATATGGTTGATAAGGCAAACGAGTACAGAGCAGCTCTTCTCGAAGCAGTTGCAGAGCTCGATGACGACCTTATGGACCGTTACTTTGAGAACGAAGGCGCAGATTTCACCACAGAGGAAATCAAAAAGGCAATCAGAAAGGGTACTATCGACAACAAGTTCGTACCCGTAACTTGCGGTACTTCGTACAGAAACAAGGGCGTTCAGAAGCTTCTTGACGCAATTGTTGACTTTATGCCTTCTCCTCTCGATATCCCCGCTATCAAGGGCGTAAACCCCGATACCGGCGACGAGGAAGAGCGTCACGCAGGCGACGACCAGCCGTTCTCGGCTCTCGCGTTCAAGATTGCTACCGACCCGTTCGTTGGTAAGCTCTGCTTCTTCAGAGTTTACTCCGGTTATGTTGAGGCAGGTACAACTGTTCTCAACTCCACAAAGGACAAGAACGAGCGTATGGGACGTATTCTCCAGATGCACTCCAACCACAGACAGGATATCGATGCTTGTCCGTGCGGAGATATCGCGGCGGTTGTTGGTACAAAGTACACCACCACAGGCGACACGCTCTGCGATGAAAATCACCCGATTATCCTCGAGTCGATGGAGTTCCCCGACCCCGTTATCGACCTTGCAATCGAGCCCAAGACCAAGGCAGGTCAGGAGAAGATGGCAATCGCCCTCTCCAAGCTTGCTGAAGAAGACCCGACCTTCAAGACCTGGACTAACCCCGAAACCGGTCAGACCATTATCGCAGGTATGGGCGAGCTTCACCTTGAGATTATCGTAGACAGACTGCTCCGCGAGTTCAAGGTTGAGGCAAACGTAGGCGCTCCGCAGGTTGCTTATAAGGAAACCATCACCGGCAATGCCGATGTTGATATGAAGTATAAGCGTCAGTCGGGCGGTTCCGGTCAGTACGGTCACGTTAAAATCCGCGTTTCTCCGAACGAAAGCGGCAAGGGCTATGAGTTCATCAACGCTGTTGTCGGCGGTTCTATCCCGAAGGAGTTCATTCCTGCCGTTGACGCAGGTATTCAGGGCGCTCTCAATGCGGGTGTTCTCGCAGGCTATCCTGTTGTTGACCTGAAGGTTGAGCTGTATGACGGTTCTTACCACGAGGTTGACTCGTCCGAAATGGCGTTCAAAATCGCAGGTTCAATGGCTATCAAGGAAGCGCTCAAGCAGGCTCATTCCGTAATCCTCGAGCCGATTATGAAGGTTGTCGTTGTTGTTCCCGATGACTATATCGGAAACGTTATCGGTGACCTCAACTCCCGCAGAGGTATGATTCAGAATCAGGAAACCAGAACCGGTAACGTTCAGGTAACCGCTCTCGTTCCGCTGTCGGAGATGTTCGGCTACTCCAACGACCTCCGCTCCAAGACTCAGGGCCGCGGTCAGTACGTTATGGAGCCGAACAGCTACGTTGAAGTTCCGAAGTCTGTTGCTGAGGGCATTATGTCCAAGCGCAAGCAGAACGACTAAGTAAAAAATCTGCAAAAATCAAGAAAACCTCTTGATTTTTGCAGTAAAATCTGTTAAAATAGTATTACAGTATTTTTTGAGCGAAAGCTCTGTGATTAAAAGGAGGAAATACCAATGGCTAAGGAAAAATACGATTCCAGCTTACCCCACGTAAACATCGGTACTATCGGTCACGTTGACCACGGCAAGACCACCCTTACCGCTGCTATCACCAAGTACCTTTCTCTTAAAGGACAGGCACAGTTCGAGGCTTATGATATGATCGATAAGGCTCCCGAGGAGAGAGAGCGCGGTATCACAATCAACACCGCTCACGTTGAGTACAAGACCGACAAGCGTCACTACGCTCACGTTGACTGCCCCGGCCACGCTGACTATATCAAGAACATGATTACCGGTGCGGCTCAGATGGACGGCGCTATCCTCGTTGTTGCAGGTACTGACGGTCCTATGGCTCAGACCAAGGAGCACATCCTTCTTGCTCGTCAGGTTGGCGTTCCCGCAATGGTTGTTTTCGTAAACAAGTGCGATGACGTTGATGACTGCGAGTATGATGCAGCTACCGGCGAGTACAAGAACTCTGAGATGCTCGAACTCGTTGAGATGGATATCCGCGACGAGCTTTCCAAGAACGGCTTCCCCGGCGATGACATTCCCGTTATCTTCGGTTCCGCTTACAAGGCTCTGTCCTCTGATTCCAAGGACCCCAACGACCCCATCTACGCTTGCATCAAGAAGCTCATGGACGCTGTTGACGAGTATATTCCTACTCCCGACCGTAAGGAAGATATGCCTTTCCTTATGCCTGTTGAGGACACTATGACCATTTCCGGTCGTGGTACTGTTGCAACCGGCCGTGTTGAGCGTGGTTCTGCAGTTGTAGGCGATACCGTTGAGATTACCGGTCTTACCACCGAGCCCAAGAGCACCGTTGTTACCGGTCTTGAGATGTTCCACAAGAGCCTTGATAAGGCTGTTGCAGGCTACAACATCGGCGCACTTCTCCGTGGTATCACCCGTGATGAAATCGAGCGTGGTCAGGTTCTCTGCAAGCCCGGTTCCATTCACCCGCACACCAAGTTCAGCGGTCAGGTTTACGTTCTTAAGAAGGAAGAGGGCGGCCGTCACACTCCGTTCGTTTCCAACTATCGTCCGCAGTTCTTCTTCAGAACCACCGACGTTACCGGCGTAATCACTCTTCCTGCTGACAAGGAAATGTGCATGCCCGGCGATAACGTAATTATGGACGTTGAGCTCATCACTCCTATCGCTATCGAGGAAGGTCTTCGCTTCGCTATCCGCGAGGGCGGCCACACCGTTGGTTCCGGCGTTGTTACCAAGATTAACGAGTGATAATTCCTTAATCGCATAATAAGAGCGCTCTCTGAAAAGGGAGCGCTTTTTGTATGGACAAGACGGGCATAACGCGATTTTTTCCCGCATAGAATTCAAAAGAGGTGAAATCTATGGGGAAACTGAAAAATCTTGCAATCGGCGCGGGCGCTCTGACTCTTGCAATTCTCACCTGCACGGGAACCGATGTCGGCAGTTTTATGCGAACGGCGGCGTTTGCCTCGGCGGGAATTTACGAAAATGCCGAAAAACCCGAGGAAACGCACATTCCAAGCTCCGACAGCACGAGCGTTGACGAAAAAAGCAAAAATCCTCCCGAAAACTCGGCTGAGCTGTCGTCAGGCAGCGTTATATCGAGCGATAGTCCCGCGACAGTAAGCGAAGACCGCGGCGAAGTCATCACGCTGAACCGCTCGACTGTTGCCGACAACACGGATTATTCCGTGTACAATTCGCAGGACGGCGCGATTTACAGATACAATTTCGGGAAGTTGACTGGCGATTTTTACATAAATCTGGAAAGCGGCGCGCAGGTGTGGAACAATACCGAGATTGCAAACGAAACGCTTGAAAAAGCGGCCTCGCAGCTTCCGGATTTTCACAAAACAACCGAAAAAAACTCGCCGCGCGTTCTGGTTTATCACACGCATTCAAACGAGAGCTTTCTGCCAAAATCCGATTTTTATGACGAGGATTATCCGATACGCTCGGCGGATTGCTCGAAAAATATGATTGCTGTCGGGGACGCGCTCTGCGAGGCGCTTGCAAAAAACGGCGTCACGGTTATCCACGAGTGCAAACAGCACGACTATCCGATGTTCACGGGCGCGTATTACCGTTCTGCAGAAACCGTGAGCGCACTTCTCGAAAAGTACCCCGATATCGATATTGTAATCGACCTGCACCGCGACGGGATTGTACAAAACGACGGTTCTCTCAGCGCACCTGTTTGCGAGGTGAACGGGAAAACCGCCGCGCAGTTTATGATAATTTCGTGCTGTGAAAACGAGTATTTCGATATGCCCGATTACATCGAGAATTTCAAGCTCGCCTGCCTTTTGCAGAACACCGCCGAGGAAATGTATCCGAATTTGGCAAGACCGGTCCTTTTTGACTATCGGAACTATAACCAGAGTCTTTCAAAAGGCGCGCTTTTAATCGAGGTTGGAAGTCACGGAAATTCGCTTGATGAAGCCGTTTACACGGGTGAACTTTTGGGTAACGTCATCGCGAAGGCTCTCCAAAAAGCTACTCAAGATTAACCAAATCCTCCGCGTCAAGATAGTCCTCAACATACTGCTTTTTGAGCAGCTCGCGCGGGATATAGTCGTTGTACTTCCCGCTGATTTCGCAGTTGTCGGGTATCGAAAACCCGTATTTGTCCGCCTTATTTTGCTTTATTTCATCAAGCGCGTTCACAAGAGCGCGCTTTCCTCTGTCCGTGTGAACCTCGATGCAAACGGGAATATACCGCGACAGATACACCTCCGCCGCAAATCCGCGCTCTCTTAACGCGTACAGCAGCGCCATTGTCCCGCGCGTGCCAATAAACGGGAAAATCGCGTACATCGAGTCCGAGAGCGGCAGAACGATATGCTCATCGTGATTTTGCGCGACCGCGTTCCCGAACAGCGAGCGCACGTCCGAAAGACGTTTTTTCGCGCTCTCGTCCAGAAATCCGTACTCCTCGCCGCTTGTGAGAACCTCGAGAATTTTCTTCATCACGCGCGTGTGAACGTACTCGTTTCCGGTATCCGTCCACATATTCGCGGAAATTCCCTCGACGTGCTTGACGTAGATAATCTGCGATTTTTTGTCCAGCTCGACAACCTCCCAAGCCTGTCCCGCAAGCGCAAACTGGCTTTTCGGCGGGAACGGGTTTTGAACCGTGCCGATAACATCGCTGTTGTTTCTCACGGTAAACTCCACCGGTACCGAAAACACCGCCAGAAACTCGTAATTGTTGACGGCAGCCTCGCCCTTTTCCCCGATAAGCAGCGCGCCGTCCTCTCCGCGTTCAAGGTGACCGTTTTCGAGAAGGTGCCGCAAAAGCGCGAGATAATCCTCTTTGGCGACGTTTGAAAACACCGACAGCGTGAGGACTTGCCGCGCAAGCTCCCTCGGTTGAAGCGAGCCGTTTGCCGCCATTATCGACATCGTCTGGTGATAAAGCAGCGAAAACGGCAGCTTCGGCAGAAACATCGGTTCAACGAATTTTTCGCGGGTGTAAAGCAGAATTTGCGCAATACACATTACGAAATCCCAGTTGATTTCGCGGTAAAAATCGGTTTTCGGCAGGCTCATATCGTACCGGAAAGCAAAGCGCATCTCCGCTTCACCGCCGCGCCGACCTGTTCTTCCGAGCCGCTGGACAAGCCCCGAAACCGTGAGAGGACAGCCCGTTTGAACAATCCTCTCCAGTTTTCCGAGGTCAATTCCAAGCTCCAGCGTAACCGTAGCTCCCGTACACACGGGCAGCTCGCCGTTTTTCATACTCTTCTCGGCAAACTCGCGCAGCGCGGGAGAAATGTTCGCGTGGTGAACGAGATAACAGCCGCCGTCGTGATTTTTCTCGGAAATCGCCTTGATATGCGCGATATTTTCCTCGACTTCGCCCTTGCTGTTGGAGAACAGTATGCAGCGTTTTCCGCGCGTACATTCGTAGAGATAATCGTAATAATTCTGCAAAAGCGTCTTGCTGTTGCCGTTGGGGATTTTCTCGGCAATGGGGAAAAACCTCACGGACAGCCGAACTTTTCTGCCCTTGTCCGCGCATTTCGGAGTTGAACAGGCGCGGCTTGTGCCCATATTCAGCCATTTCTCGGCATTTTTGGTATCGCCGAGCGTTGCCGAAAGACCAATTCTGCGCGGCGTGAAGCCGATTATGCGCTGTATTCTTTCAAGCACCGAGAGCAACTGAAGTCCGCGGTCGTTGTCCATAAAATAGTGAACCTCGTCGATAATGACGAAACGCAAATCCGAGAAAAGCCGCGAAACCGCGTTGCTGTTGCGGATAAGCAGACTTTCAAGGCTTTCGGGAGTCGTCTGCATAACGCCGCGCGGATTCTTGAAAAGGCGCTTTTTCGCTGTGGGAGAAGCGTCGCCGTGCCACTTTGTGACGGGAATGTCCTGCTCGTCAAGCAGCTCCTCGAGCCGCTCAAACTGGTCGTTTATCAGAGCTTTGAGCGGCGAAACGTACAGCACGCCGATCGAGCCGGACGGATTCTCCCAAAGGTGCGTTAAAACGGGCAGAAACGCGGCTTCGGTTTTGCCGCTTGCCGTGCCCGAGGCGAGAAGGAGGTTGTCGTCCGTGTCAAAGACAACCCGCGCCGCTTCAACCTGTATCGGGCGCAGCTCCTCCCACTTGTTGCGGTAGATGAAGTCCTGAATAAACGGCGCAAGCCGGTAAAAAATCGCGTTTTCGCTCATAAATCAAAGTCCTCGAAACCGTCCGCGCTGCCCTCGTCCTCACCCTCGGCAAACTTAAATTCGTCCTCGCCCATAAGCTCCGCGAGCGTTTTTTCGGGGTTCTGATAGGCGATGTTCAGCAGCTCGATAAAGTCGCGAATCATCTCGCGCGGCGTTATGTTTGAGTCCGCGCCGACTCTGCCAAACTCCGCCTTGACGAAGAAAATTCTGTCCTCAAGCGTGATTTTCGGCTCATATCCGAACACAACTCCGTGAATTTCCGCGAGTTTTTCCGTGAGCACGGTCAGCTCCTCGTAATTCAGCGGCGAAAGCCTGATAATCGGCGACATCAAATCCTTGACGTCATCGGAGGCAAATCTTCCGCGCTCCAGCCGCGACCGCAGCGCCTCATAGCTGAAAACGCCGCGCCGAGTGTCCTCAACGCATTGCGGAGTGCCGCCGAGAATTATCCCGAGATTGTGCGCTTTTCCCTGCATAACGTCATTGTACATCATCAGGATTTTCTCATAGTTGTACTGACGGGTGACGGAATTTGAGATTTTCATAATATTGACCAGCTCGTCAATCATCACGACAAGCCCCTTGTACCCCGCGCTCACAAGGAAAGACGTCATAAGTTTCAGGTAGTCGTACCAGTTTTCGTCGTTTATGATTGTGCTGACGTTCAGACATTCGCGCGCTTCTGTTTTTGTGGAAAACTCGCCGCGCAGCCAGCGGATTGCGTTGCGCTGTTTTTCGTCGTTTCCGTCACGGAAGCCGTGGTAATACTCAGAGATAATCGCCGCAAACTCAAATCCGTGAACCATATCTTCAAGACCGTTGATTTTGGCGAAAATCCGCTTCTCCACTTCAACGTCAAAAAAGGTGTTTTCGCGGGTGATTTTGCCCTCGGCGAGAATTTCGTTTCGCACACCGTCAATCCACTTCTCCAGAATAAGCGGGAGCGCGCCGCCGTCGGGTTTAGCCTTAACGGAGAGGTTTTTCATCAACTCGCGGTAGGTGGCAAGACCTTGCCCCTTTGTACCGCAAAGACGGCGCTCGGGTGACAAATCGGCGTCTGCTGCCGCAAAACCGCGGTCGGTGACGTGAGCGCGCATTGTTTGAAGGAGAAAGCTCTTTCCGCTTCCGTAACGCCCGACAATAAACCGGAAAAACGCGCCGCCGTCCTCGGCTATCGCGACATCTTTGAGCAGCGCGTCAATTTCATCGGAGCGCCCGACTGCGATATATCCGAGTCCCGTGCGCGGAACAACTCCGCCTTTAAGCGCGTTTATTAGTCCCGCCGCAATTCTTTTTGGTATCTGCACGAAAAACAACCTCTTTTCTTTAAAATCCAACTAAATCCTATCTTTTCATTATACCACATAATCTCGGAAAATGCAACTTGAATTTAGTGCAAAAAAGTGATATACTAAAATAAATGGTGGTGATAAAATGGAAATACCCAAGCAGATTGAAGAAGTGCTGGAAAAGCTGGAAAAAGCGGGATTTGAGGCTTATATAGTCGGCGGGTGCGTGCGGGACGGAATTATGGGGAAAACCGCGCACGATTACGATATTACAACATCAGCCGAGCCGCGCGAAACCGAGCGCGTTTTCGCGGACTGTCGGGTTGTGGAAACGGGGATAAAGCACGGCACGGTGACGGTTTTGTACAGGGGAATGAGTGTGGAAATCACGACATTTCGCGTAGACGGGGATTATCCCGACGGCAGACACCCCGAAAAGGTTGCTTTTTCGAGAAATCTGAAAGACGATTTGGCTAGGCGCGATTTCACGATGAACGCGATTGCGTACAGCCCGAGCCGCGGGATAATCGACATTTTCGGCGGCGAGGCGGATATAAAGTCAAGAGTTATCCGCTGCGTCGGCGAACCGGAAAAGCGTTTCTCCGAGGACGCTCTGCGCGTACTCAGAGCGCTGAGATTTTCGGCAGTGTTGGGGTTTGATATCGAGGAGAACACAAAATCCGCGCTTCTTCTGAAAAAGGAAACTCTCGGAAAGGTGTCGAAGGAGCGGACTTTTTCCGAGCTGAAACGTCTGATTTGCGGTGAAAACGTGAAGCGAGTGCTGTTGGAGTACCGCGAGGTTTTTGCCGGGATTATTCCGGAAATGCGCGAGATGTTTGATTATGACCAGCAGTCAAAATACCACAACAGCACGCTTTTCGAGCATACCGCGAGAGCTGTCGAGGCGGCGCCGCCGAGAGAGGAAATGCGCCTTGCGATGCTGTTTCACGATATCGGAAAGCCTGCTTGTCGTTCGACCGATGAAAACGGCGAGGGGCATTATTACGGGCATGCGGCGAAAAGCGCGGAGCTTGCCGACAAAATTCTGCGGGAGCTGAAGTGCGATAATGCGCTGAGGGTGCGGGTTTGTGAAATTGTAAAATATCATGATATTCCGGTTGAGCTGTCGCGGAAAACCATAAAGCGGCGTTTGTCGAGGCTTGGCGGGGAGCTGTTTTGTGATGTTATGGAAGCGCATATTGCCGATGATTCGGCGAAGAAGGAGTTTGCGAGGGCGCGCTGTGAAACGGCACGGCAAGCGATAGAAATTGCGGAGGAGATTGCCCGCGAGAAGCCGTGTTTGGATTTGAAGGGGCTTGCGGTGAACGGGGGAGATTTGCGGGAGATTATGGAGCCGTCGCCGGTTATGGGGGAAATTCTGGGGCAGCTTCTGGCGGAGGTTGTGGACGGAGTGCTGGAAAACGAGAAGCCTGCGCTGATGAAGAGGGCGCGGGAGCTTTGCACCAAGCCGAAATCGTGAACGCGCAGCGAAAAAAGTCTTTTTGAAATTCTAGTGAAACCTTCGGTTTCCATAAACTTTTTCTTCAGAAAAAGTTCTTAAGCCGCCGGAGGCACTGAA
>SFJQ01000051.1 GCA_004555855.1 [Eubacterium] saphenum
TCGGCGGTCGTGAGCGTCATCTGAACCACGGCTTTTGCCTTTTCGTTGATTTGCGCGAGAAGGTCGATATCGCGCATCACCAAGTCCGATTTCGTGAGCAGTGCCGCGCCGAAATCGTATTTGTCAATAATTTCCAAGCACCGCCGCGTTATCCGCAAATCCTTTTCAATCGGAATATACGGGTCGCACATCGCGCCCGTGCCTATCATACAGCGCCGCCGTTTCGCCCGCAGAGCCGTTTCAAGCAGCTCGGGCGCGTTTTGCTTGACCTCGATATCCTCGAAATCGTGCGGCATATTGTAGCAGTCGCTTCGCGCGTCACAGTAAATGCACCCGTGCAGACATCCGCGGTACACGTTCATGCCGTTTTTCGCGCTCAAAATCCCTTTCGCTTGTACAAAATGCATAATTTCACCTTGTTCATCACAACATCTATTGCGAATATTATACCGCATTTCACCTCGTTTGTCAAGACTTGCCCTTATAAATATAGTATAAAATCGCGGGGAATTACAGAATATAGTGATATTGCACAATAAATTAATAAAAAAATATCGCGAGTTTGTAATCTTTTTTTACAAAAACCCTTGACAAAACGAGAGAAATGTGATAAATTATAATTAGCACTCAGAGAGAACGAGTGCTAAACAGCTAAAAGGTCACGAAAATGAAAGGTGGGAACTTCGGTGGATGCGCGTGGAATGAAAATTCTGACGGCGATTATCGACGAGTATATCAGAACGGGCGAGCCTGTCGGTTCAAAAGCTCTTGCCGAAACGCACGACCTCAAGGTTTCCTCCGCGACAATCCGCAACACAATGGCGGCTCTCGAGCAGGAAGGATACCTCGACCACCCGCACACCTCTGCAGGGCGCGTGCCAACGTTTAAGGGTTTTCGGTATTATATCGACAATCTGATGAACCCCGAGCCTGTCGCTGCGGAAAATATCTCGAAAATCGACGAGTTTTTCGATGAAAGCAGCCTTACCGATGACGCGATTATCGAAAGCGCCTCGACAGCGCTTGCCGAAATAACGAAATGCGCGGCGATTTCCACAAATCACGCGTCAAAGTTTTCGGTGATATCAAAGGTTGATGTTATCCCGACAGGACGGCGAATGTACGTTCTGCTGCTGATAACCTCGAACGGCGCGATTAAAAACAAGGTCTGCCGAATGGAATTTGACCTCACCGACGAGCAGATGCGCAGCTTCACGGAGTTTTTGAACGAGCATCTTCGCGGCGTGAACCTCGAAAATATGTCCGAGGAGTACGTCGAGAAGTTGGTTTCCGCGATGAGCAGCTATATGCTCTCGCTCTCGCCGCTTCTTCACGCGGTTTACGAGCTTTCTGCGGAAATGATGCGCGACAGCGTTGACGTGAAAGGCGAGGCAAATCTTCTCGCGTGCGGCGAAATCCCCGCTCAGGACGTGATGAAGTTTCTCGAGCAGAAAAATCTGTTCCCCGAGATGCTTGACGGAGCGCTTTCGGGAATTTCGGTGAAGTTCGGCGAGGAGGAAGGCACGTTTGCGATATCCAACGGCGCGGTTGTGAGCGCAAACTACTACAAAGACGGCAAGCCCGCGGGAACTCTCGGAGTTATCGGTCCTATGCGGCTGGACTACCGGAAAGTTATCCCATATATCGAATATCTGAGCAAAAAAGTAACGACTCTGCTTTCCGAAAGCGAGCGTTTGCAGATAGAAAGTGAGGAAATTGACGACAATGACGAATGAAGAAGAAATAGAAAAGACCGAAAATACCGAGGAAGCTGCGGCTGAGCAGACCGAAAGTGAGGTTCAGCCCGAGCAGCCCGAGGAAACCGCGTCAAACGAAGCCGACAAGGTTGCCGAGGAGCTTTCCGCAGTCAAGGAGCAGCTCGTTCGGACAATGGCTGAATACGATAACTTCCGCAAGCGTTCTCAGCGTGAAAAGGACGCGCTCAGAGCTGATATTATTGTAAACGTGACCTCAAAGTTTTTGCCTGTTATGGACAATCTCGAAAGAGCGCTCAATGCCGACTGTGCCGATGAGAACTACAAGAGCGGCGTGAAGATGATTTACGACAGCTTTATGGAAACGCTCAAAGGGCTCGGCGTTGAGGAAATCGAAAGCGACGGCGCGGATTTCTCCCCGAATTTGCATCAGGCGGTGCAGAAAATTCAGTCGGAGGAAGTGGAAAGCGGAAAGGTTGCTCAGACCTTCGCAAAGGGCTATAAAATCGGCGACAAGGTTATCAGATTTGCGGTAGTCGCGGTTGCCGAATAGCGATAAATCAAGCGAAATCAAACACAAATGAATATCGGCAAAAGCCGATTTATTGAAAAGGAGATAATATTATGAGCAAGATTATTGGTATTGACTTAGGTACTACAAATAGCTGCGTATCCGTTATCGAGGGCGGCGAGCCTGTTGTTATCACGAACTCCGAGGGTTCAAGAACAACTCCTTCGGTTGTCGCTTTCACCAAGGACGGAGAGCGTCTTGTCGGACAGCTCGCAAAGAACCAGGCTGTTCAGAACCCCGAAAAGACCGTTATTTCAATCAAGCGCCACATGGGCAGCGATTACAAGGTTGATATTGACGGCAAAAAGTACACACCGCAGGAAATTTCCGCGATGATTTTGATGAAGCTGAAAGGTGACGCGGAAGCGTATCTCGGCGAAAAGGTAACGGACGCGGTTATCACCGTTCCCGCTTACTTCACCGACTCTCAGCGTCAGGCAACCAAGGACGCAGGTCAGATTGCCGGACTTAACGTTCAGCGTATCATCAACGAGCCTACCGCGGCGGCTCTCGCTTACGGTATCGATAAGGAAGAGGACCAGAATATCGTGGTTTACGACCTCGGCGGCGGTACGTTTGATGTATCCGTCATCAACATCGGCGACGGCGTTCAGGAGGTTCTCGCAACCGCCGGCAACAACCACCTCGGCGGCGATGACTTTGACCAGAGAATTATCGACTGGCTGAAAGACGAGTTCAAGAAGTCCGACGGAATTGATTTGTCGAGCGATAAGTTCGCTATGCAGAGATTGAAGGACGAGGCTGAAAAGGCGAAAATCGCCCTCTCCAACTCCACCACCGTCAACATCTCCATTCCTTATATCACCGCAGACGCAACCGGTCCTAAGCACCTGAATGTAACTCTTTCGAGAGCAAAGTTCAACGACCTCACCTCCGACCTTGTTGAAATGACAATGGGCCCGCTCAAGCAGGCTATTTCGGACAGCGGTCTTGACAAGAAGGATATCCACAAGATTTTGCTTGTCGGCGGTTCTACGAGAATCCCCGCTGTTCAGGACGCTGTTAAGAACTTCCTCGGCAAAGAGCCGTTCAAGGGCATCAACCCCGATGAGTGCGTTGCAATCGGCGCGTCCATTCAGGGCGGCGTTTTGAACAAGGAAGTACAGGGCATCGTTCTGCTCGATGTTGCGCCGCTGTCGCTCGGTATTGAAACCGCAGGCGGCATCTGCACCAGAATGATTGAGCGCAACACCACCATTCCTACCAAGGAAACCAAGGTTTTCACAACCTACGCAGACAACCAGCCGTCTGTTGATATAAACGTACTTCAGGGCGAGCGTGAGTTTGCGCGCGACAACAAGTCTATCGGCAACTTCCGTCTTGACGGAATCGCGCCCGCTCCTCGCGGAATCCCGCAGATTGAGGTTACTTTTGATATCGACGCAAACGGTATCGTAAACGTAACCGCAAAGGATAAGGGTACCGGCAAGGAGCAGCACATCTCCATTACCGCTTCTACGAATATGTCCAAGGAAGATATCGACAAGGCTGTCAGAGAGGCAGAGGCTTACGCTGCCGAGGACAAGAAGCGCAAGGAGGACGTTGACGCGAGAAACGAAGCAGACTCGATGGTTTATCAGATTAAGAAGTCGATGAATGATTTCGGCGACAAGGTTTCCGAGGACGATAAGGCAAAGGTTGAGCCGAAGATTACCGCTCTCGAGGAAGCGCTCAAGGGTACCGATACCGAGGCTGTAAAGAAGGCTAAGGAAGAGCTTCAGACCGCGTTCTACGAGGTTGCTCAGAAGGTTTATCAGGCTGACCCGAACGCTGCTGCGGCTGCGGCGGGAGCTGACGTTTCGGGCGCTGCGGAAGCGGCTTCCGACAACAACGGCGGCAGCAACGACGACGGCGCTGTTGATGTTGAATTTACCGAGAAATAAGTTTTTCACAATCAATCGGGGCATCGCCTTGCGGGAAATCCGCAGGGCGTTGTCTTGATTAAATGTTAGGAAAGATGATTTTATGGATAAAAGAGATTATTACGAGGTCTTAGGGATTGACAAGAGCGCGACGGACGCCGATATCAAAAAGGCTTACCGAAAGCTCGCGAAGCAGTATCACCCCGATTTGAACCCCGACGACCCGACTGCTGCCGAGAAGTTCAAGGAGATAAACGAGGCAAACCAAGTGCTTTCCGACCCCGACAAGCGCGCGAAATACGACCAGTTCGGCTTTGCGGGCATTGACTCAAGCTATGGCGGCGGCACGAATTTCACGGGCGGAATGGACGGCGTGGATTTGAGCGATATTTTCAGCGATATCTTCGGCGGCGGTTTCGGCGGCTTCAGCGGCGGTTTCAGCTCACGTTCATCGAATGCAAATGCCCCGAGAAGAGGCGCGGATATCGCGGCTTCGCTTGATATCAGCTTTATGGACGCTTGCAAGGGCGTTTCGCGCGATGTCACGATAAACCGTACCGAGGATTGCCCCGACTGCGGCGGCACGGGCGCGGCTGCGGGAAGTACCACGAAAACCTGTCCCGATTGTAACGGCAGAGGCGTGGTTACGGTTCAGCAGAGAAGTATGTTTGGTATGATGCAGAGCCAAAGACCGTGTTCAAAGTGCGGCGGAAAGGGCAAAATTGTCGAAAAGCCGTGCGGGAAGTGCGGCGGCTCGGGACACGTCAACCAGCGCAAAACCGTTACCGTCAAAATCCCCGCGGGTATCGACGATGGAATGCTGCTGAACGTTCGCGGACAGGGTTCTGTCGGCTCAAACGGCGGCTCGCGCGGCGATTTGAAGGTCAGGATTTCCGTGAAATCAGACCCCGTTTTCGAGCGCGAGGATTACAACATCTGGATAGATTTCCCGATTACTTACGCGCAGGCGACGCTCGGCGCGGAGATTGAAGTGCCGACGATTGACGGAAAGGTGAGCTATAACGTTCCCGCGGGAACGCAGCCGGGAACTGTTTTCAGGCTTCGCGGAAAGGGCGTACAGCGCCTTCAGCAGAGCGAGGGCAGCCGCGGCGACCAGATGGTGAGAATTACCGTGGAAGTTCCCAAAAACCTCACAAAACCGCAGAAGGACGCGCTTCTTGCTTTTGAGGAAAAGCTCAGCGAGAAAAACTACGAAAAGCGCAAGGGCTTTTTCGATAAGATTAAGGAAAAGTTTGAGAAGAAATAAAACAACTCTCCGAGGTCAAGGCTTCGGAGATTTTTGTGAAAGTTATTTCACGATTTCTTGCAGAATTTACGGAAAACGCGTGCAAATCTTGCTAAATAAGAATTTTTTCACTTGCGAAAATTCATTTATTGAGCAGTTTTTGTGCAAAACGCTTTAAAAAACTGCGAAATTTTTTGCAAATTTGTTGATTAATCCGATAGACAAAACGAGATTTTTCGGCTATAATAAGAATGTAAATCGGAAACAACGACGTTTCGAGAGCAGGGCAAACCTGCGTTTCGGGCGTCGTTTTTTTTATCAAAAAATTTAATGGAGGAACGGGACAATGGACGAAAAGAAATTTGATGTGGTTGCTGAATTTGGCGTTGACGTGTTCAACGAGGAAACAATGCAGCAAAGACTGCCGAAGAATGTGTTCAAGGCGCTGAAAAAGACAATGACCGAGGGCAAGGAGCTGGACAGCTCGATTGCCGATATCGTGGCAAACGCGATGAAGGACTGGGCTATTGAGAAGGGCGCAACGCACTACACTCACTGGTTCCAGCCGATGACCGGCATCACCGCCGAGAAGCACGACAGCTTCATCTCCCCGAACGGCGATGGCACGGTTATTATGGAATTCTCGGGCAAGGAGCTTATCAAGGGCGAGCCTGACGCTTCGAGTTTCCCCTCGGGCGGCATCAGAGCTACCTTCGAGGCGCGCGGCTACACCGCTTGGGACCCCACCTCTTACGCGTTTGTAAAGGGCGGTTCTCTGTACATTCCCACCGCATTCTATTCATATTCGGGCGAAGCGCTCGACAAGAAAACTCCGCTTTTGCGCTCGATGGACGTTGTATCGGACGCGGCGCTGCGTATTCTGAAGCTGTTCGGCAACACGACAACAAAGCGCGTTGTTGCAACAGTCGGCGCTGAACAGGAGTACTTCCTTGTAAACAAGGAAACCTACGACCAGAGAAAAGACCTGATTTTCACGGGCAGAACGCTTTTCGGCGCTCCCGCACCCAAGGGACAGGAGCTTGACGACCACTATTTCGGCGTCATCAAGGACCGCGTTGCCGAGTATATGAAGGATTTGGACGAACGCCTCTGGAAGCTCGGCATCACTTCCAAGACCAAGCACAACGAGGTTGCTCCCGCACAGCACGAAAATGCGCCGATTTTTGCTCCCGCAAACCTTGCGACCGACCAGAACCAGCTCACTATGGAGCTTATGAAGAAGGTTGCTTTGGAGCACGGTTTGGTTTGCCTGCTTCACGAGAAGCCTTTCGCGGGAATCAACGGCTCGGGCAAGCACGACAACTGGAGCTTGTCCACAGATGACGGCAAAAATCTGCTTGACCCCGGCAAATCGCCGATGCAGAACGCGCAGTTTTTGACCTTCCTTGCGGCGATTATCAAGGCTGTTGACGAATATTCCGACCTGCTCAGACTGTCCGTTGCTTCTCCCGGCAACGACCACCGTCTTGGTGCAAACGAAGCGCCTCCCGCTATTATCTCGATTTTCCTTGGCGAAGAGCTTCAGGCGGTTGTTGACGCGCTTGTTGAGGGCAAGGAGTACACCTCGAACGGCAAGCAGATGTTCAACGTCGGCGTTTCCTCTCTGCCCGATTTCCCGAAGGACAGCACCGACAGAAACAGAACTTCTCCGTTCGCGTTCACGGGCAACAAGTTCGAGTTCAGAATGGTTGGTTCGAACCTCAACATCGCCGGTCCGAACACAATCCTCAACACAATCGTTGCAAATTCGCTCACAGAGTTTGCCGATGAGCTGGAGAAAGCGGGCGAGGAGAAATTCAACGAAGCGCTCCACGACTTGCTTGTAAAGACGATAACCGAGCACAAGAGAGTTATCTTCAACGGCAACGGCTACGGCGACGAGTGGCCTGTTGAGGCGGAAAAGCGCGGTTTGCTGAACCTCAAGTCTACTGTTGACGCAATTCCTTGCCTGACTGCTGAGAAGAATGTTGCGCTGTTCAAGAAATTCGGCGTTTACAGCGAGGTTGAGCTGCACGCAAGGCAGGAAATCCTCCTTGAAAACTACTCCAAGGTTATCAATATCGAAGCGCTCACGGCTGCGGATATGGCAAAGACAGAGATTTTGCCCGCTGTTATGAAGTACGGCAAGGAAATCTGCGATATCGCGGCAAGCAAGAAGGCAGTCGGTATCGAGCCTTCCGTTGAAATGGCGACCGCAAAGAAGGTAAACGACCTCACTGCTGCTTTGAGCGAAAAGGCTGCTGCGCTGTCGGACGCAGTTGTCAAGGCGCAGGCTGTCGAGGGCGAGGAGCAGAAGGCGCGATTCTATCACGACGAGGTGTTCAGCCTTATGCAGAGCCTTCGCGCTGTTGCAGACGAGCTTGAAACCATCGTTGGCGAGAAAGACTGGCCGTATCCTACCTACGACGAGCTTTTGTTCAACGTATAAAATACAAAAATGCTCGTTCTCGGAGAATGGCTTCGGTCTTTTTCCGATAACAATAAATTCCCGCTCCCTTTTCTTTTCGGGCTGCTTCGGCAGCCCATTTTTTTTGGAAATCTGTTGAAAAACGCGGAAAAATGTGCTATAATAGATAGGTATTATACAAAAGGAGTGCAAAAATGGGAAAACTCAAAACATTTCTCCGCAGACTCGGCGGCGGCAGCTTCAAGCGAATGTTCAGGCAGATTGACCTTATTCACAAGGAAACGGGAAAAAACCGCTTTGTGATGTTTTTTGATATGATTTGGTGCATTTTCAGATACTCGGTCGGGTATCTCGATTATCACGTTTTCGGATTTGCGCTGATTAAGGGCAAAAAGCGCAGGACGTTTATGACAATGAACGACAACCTGAAGATTTCTCACGCGCTTAACAGCAAGGAGTATTTTCACTTTTTCGATGATAAGCTTGAGTTTGACGAGAAGTTTTCTGAGTACATCGGCAGAGATTTTATTGACGTGAGGACAGCGGGAGTTGACGGCTTGAAAAAGTTCTGCGAGGGCAAATCCTGCTTCTTCGCAAAGCCCTTGAACGCTTTCGGCGGAAGCGGAATTACCCGCGAAGCTGTTGACGGGAACACGGATTTTGCGGCGCTTTATGACAGGCTGATGAAAAACGGGCAGTATCTCGCGGAGGAAGCTATCGTTCAGAACGAGAAGATGAACGAGCTTTCGCCGAGTTCTATCAACACAATCCGAATGGTAACGCTGAATTTCAACGGAAAAACGCATTTTATGTACGCGCTTGTGCGAATGAGCAATGGCACGGAGGTTGTCGATAATATTTGCAGCGGCGGTATGTACACGGCGGTCGGCGCGGACGGCGTTATCAGGAAACCCGCGTGGTGCGACGCAACAAGCGTTTACTACGACGCGCACCCTTTCTCCAAAACCGTGTTCAACGGTTTCAAGATACCGCTGTTTAACGAGGCGGTCGAGATGTGCAAAAAGGCAGCCGAGGTTATCCCGCAGGTCGGCTACATAGGCTGGGACGTCGCCATAACTCCCGACAGACCCGTGCTGGTCGAGGGCAACACGCTCCCGAGCTATGATATGGTTCAGAATTACGGTCATCTCGAGGAGAAAACCGGCATAAAACCGCGGTTTGAGGAGATTGTCGGAAAGGACTTTTTCAAGTGAATAAAATTACTCCCGTGAGTTAAACTACTAAAAAACTTTCGGGAGGATTTTTATGTATTATTCAACATCGATTGAAAAGGTTATCGGCAGGGAAATTCTCGACTCGCGCGGCAACCCCACGGTAGAAGCCGAGGTTCATCTCGCGGACGGCACGGTTGCTTTCGGGGCAGCGCCGAGCGGTGCTTCAACGGGCAAATTCGAGGCGCTCGAGCTGCGCGATAACGACAAGAACCGTTATAACACAAAAGGCGCGTCAAAGGCTGCCGCAAACATCAGCGAAGCGCTTAACAAAGCGGTTTGCGGGCTGGACAGCGCCGATACCTACGCTGTTGACGAGGCGATGAAAAGAGAGGACGGGACAGCCGATAAGTCAAATCTCGGCGCAAACGCAATTCTCGCAACTTCAATCGCTTGTGCAAGAGCCGCGGCGTATTCGCTCGGGCTGCCGCTTTACCGCTTTCTCGGAGGCGTTTCGGGGAACACGCTGCCGGTGCCGATGATGAACATTCTGAACGGCGGCGCGCACGCGGCAAATACCGTGGACGTGCAGGAGTTTATGATAATGCCGGTCGGCGCGTGTTGTTTCAAGGAGGCGCTGAGACAGTGTTCCGAGGTATTTCACGCGCTTGCGGCAATCCTCAAGTCGCGCGGCTTGACGACGTCGGTTGGCGATGAAGGCGGATTTGCGCCCGATTTGGCGAGCGATGAGGAAACGATTGAGGTTATTCTGGACGCCGTGGAAAAGGCGGGATACAAGCCCGAGAAGGACTTTATGCTGGCGATGGACGCCGCCGCAAGCGAGTGGAAGGGCGATGTCAAGGGCGAGTACGTTCTCCCGAAAGCAAAGACGAAATTCACGTCAATGGAGCTTATCTCGCACTGGGAAAATCTGGTGAACAAGTACCCGATTATCTCAATTGAGGACGCGCTTGACGAAGAGGATTGGGAAGGCTGGCAGGTGCTCACAAAACGGCTCGGGGAGCGCGTTCAGCTTGTCGGCGACGACCTTTTCGTCACCAACACCGAGCGTATCAAAAAGGGAATTTCTCTCGGCGCGGGGAACTCGGTTTTGATTAAGCTGAACCAAATCGGCACGGTTTCGGAAACGGTTGAAGCGATAAAAATGGCGCACAAAGCGCATTACACCGCGATTTCCTCGCACCGCTCGGGTGAAACCGCCGACACGACAATCGCCGACCTCGCCGTTGCGCTCAACACTTGCCAGATAAAAACGGGCGCGCCGTCCCGCTCGGAGCGCGTCGAGAAGTACAACCGCTTGCTCAGAATTGAAGAGGAGCTGGGAAAATCCGCGAAATACCCGCAGATGTCGGCGTTTAATGTGATGAGATAAGAAAAATGTCCGTGAGAAATCGCGGACTTTTTTGTAAAAGCCCTTGACAAAACGGCGAAAATGTGGTAAAATGTTATGGTTAGATATGGAGAGGTATCGAAGTGGTCATAACGAGGCGGTCTTGAAAACCGTTTGGGAGCAATCCCACAAGGGTTCGAATCCCTTCCTCTCCGCCATAAAGCTAAAGAACCGCATTGTAGTACGGTTCTTTCTTTTTTTATCCCCGAAAAATCCCCGAAATTATTGAAAAAAATTAGTCGGGAACTATTCGGTTGAGGATTTCAACGGCGCGTTCTTCCTCGCGGGGGTAGAGGTGACTGTAAGTGTTCCACGTCATCTGCACGTCCGAGTGACCGAGCCGACGCGCGATTTCTTGGATATTTATGCCCTCGTTCACGAGCAGGGAAGCGTGCGTGTGCCCGTATGGTATAATTACGACAAACGGATAAATGCCTTATATATCAAGGTTTCCGAGAGTTTGCCGTAATTTTTCAATTCTTTTTCCACTTTGAATTTTTCGGTAAAAAACTGCCAAAAAATGGGGGTGTTACATTAACGACAAAAAAACAGGCTTTTTTGAGCCAAAATATACCAAATCAGCATACACGCTTTGCGCTTGTTTGCTGATTTAGTGCGCTAAAAAATAAACAGGCAAATTCGGCGTATCTTCTTTATGGAGGTACGCCCTTTTTTTATGCCCGAATTTAATATACAGGAGAATAACAATACCACACCAACAGGAGGACACTAAAATG
>SFJQ01000177.1 GCA_004555855.1 [Eubacterium] saphenum
ATGAACATTATCGAAACCAAAAAACTGACCAAATGCTACGGGAAAAACCGCGGAATAATCGACCTTGATTTGACGGTAAACGAGGGCGAGTTTTTCGGGTTTATCGGACCGAACGGCGCGGGAAAATCCACGACAATCCGAACTCTGCTCGGGCTGATTTTTCCCACATCGGGCGAAGCGAAAGTTTTCGGAAAGGATATTGTCCGCGAAAAGAAGGAAATCCTCGCCGATATAGGCTATATGCCGTCCGAAGCCACTTTTTACAGCGGAATGAAGGTCAAAGAAGTCATTTCCCTTTCGGCGAAAATCCGTAAAAAGGACTGCTCCGCCGAAGCCGAAAAGCTCTGCGAAAGGCTTACGCTCAACAAAGAAAAACGCGTCGAGGAGCTTTCTCTGGGCAACAGAAAAAAGGTTTCAATCGTCTGTGCGCTTCAGCACAAGCCGCGGCTTTGTATCCTTGACGAGCCGACAAGCGGCCTTGACCCGCTTATGCAAAGGGAATTTTTCGATATTCTCAGGGAGCGTCACAGCGAAGGCGCAACAATTCTTTTCTCCTCGCACGTTTTGTCCGAGATACAGAAAAACTGCTCGCGCGCTGCGATAATCAAGGAAGGCAGGCTGATTGCGCTCGACAGCGTGGAAAATCTGTCAAAAACAAGCGCAAAACGAGTTACGCTGCACGGCGTGAACACCGTTCCCGAAGCGCTTTCTGCAAAGTCTGCCGAAACAAACGGCGACAGCGTTTCTTTCCTGTATAGCGGAAATATAAAGGATTTGCTGAATGCTGCAAATTCGCTTCCGATTTACGATATGACGATAACCGAACCCACTCTTGACGAAATCTTTATGCACTATTACGAGAAAGGCGGCGAAAATCAATGACGATATACAAAAAAGAACTGAAGCAGTAAATGAAAAACGAAATGGACAGCGTGAGCGATATTTTCGCAAATATGGGCGGATTTACCGCAGCATTCGGAATGGATAAGCTCAGTTTCGGAAATATTATGGGATTTTACGGAATTGAATGCGGAAATATATTTGGTCTGGGCGGCGGATTTTTTGCGGCAATGACGGGAATTTCTGCTCTTGCAAAGGAAGAAAAGGAGCGCACAGCCGAATTTCTGCTCACGCACCCCGTAAGCCGTTTTTCCGTTATCACGCAGAAGCTGCTTGCGGTTTTGACGCGCGTCGTTGTACTCAATCTTGTCGTTATCGGAGTAAGCCTTGTTTCTGTCGCAATTATCGGAGAACAGCTCGAGATGAAGGAATTTATTCTCCTGCATACCGCTTATCTGATAATGCAGCTTGAAATCTCCCTTATCTGTTTCGGCATTTCAGCTTTCATAAAGCGCGGAAGTATCGGCATAGGTCTTGGGCTTGCGCTCGGTCTTTACTTTATGAATATCGTCTGCAACATAAGCGAACAAGCAAAGTTTCTCCGTTACATCACGCCTTACGCATACGCCGAAGCAAGCAGCATCATTTCCGAAGCAAAGCTCGATTTCGGGCTGATTGCCGTCGGCGCGGGAATTTCGGTGATATGCGCTGCAGCAGGATATTTCAAGTACCTTAAAAAAGACATCGCTTCATAAATCAAAGCACGATACCATTAAAGTATCGTGCTTCTTCTTTTGTCAAAACCACCGAATTTACCGGTGGTTTTAGTTTTTGCGGGATTATTCAAAATTATGAATAAAATCCAGAACGCTTTTCAGGTTATCCTCGCTAACATAATTCGCGTTGTTTTGCAGCAGATACAACATTCGCTCGTCCTGCTCGGAACGCTGCTGCTTACCGGAAAGACCTTTTGTGAGCATCGAAATCAGCATCTTATTCATTCCTTTGAGCTTGCTCCTGTCAATTCCGCCCTGAAGCGTGAAAAGCGGGATATTCTCGGGAATTGCGGTTGCCTTTCGCACCTCGTCGAGAAGCGTTCCCGTATCGCAAAGCCCGACTCCGCAGACCGCGCACACGGAAAACTGCTTTGCAGCGCGGGAAAATCCCTTGATATGGCTTGCGTGTATCCAGCCGAGATAGATTATATCGCTCCCTGCGGGGAGCTTTGCCTCTTTGAGCGCATAAACGGGAAGAGCCGTCTTTTCACCGAGCATTTTCGCGTACTGTTCGGTGTGTCCCATATTAGTTGTATAAACGATTGCTGTCGGTTTCATTTTTTCTCCTTATGTAAAACATTCCTGTTTCTATTATACGACAATGCGCCGAGTTTGTCAACAGCCATTTTCTTAATTCTCCGCTTTTGCCGCGTTTTTAGCTAACTATCGTTTACTTATTAATAGTAGCTAATAAAATTATTCATTTTTCCAAAAAATATGTTGAAAAATTCGACAAATTATGCTATAATGAATATGTGCGTAA
>SFJQ01000052.1 GCA_004555855.1 [Eubacterium] saphenum
AACCGCGTCCAGATACTCGCTGTAATTTCTGAAATTACGTTCGCGGAGCATATTTCCCAGACGCCCTTGAACCAAAACGCGCTTTGCGGCGAGATTTATGCCGAAATTATCGTACATAAATTTTACCAGCCGCTGAAACTCAGCGTCGGTTATTTCCATTTTTACGCCTCCTGTTCGTCGAGCAGCTTTGCTACATCGAGAATGAGTTTTGTCTGCTCGGAATTTTTGTCCGAGCGAATCATATACTGAATAAAAGCGTTCGTGTTGACGTTTTTATTCTCGGGAGTTGCGGAGATATCGCTCGAGTGGATATCCTCAACGTTTGCGACATTATCGACGATAATTCCGACAGAGGTTTCGTTGAACGAAAGCGTGATGATGCAGGTGTGAGAGGTAACGGGAATTTCGGGCTTTCCGAAACGCGTTCTGATGTCGATTACGGGAACAACCTTAGAGCGAACGTTGATTATTCCCTTAATATAATCGGGAACGTGCGGAACCTTGGTAATTCTCTGCATACCGATAATCTCGACAACATACTGAATTTCGATACCGTAAACCTGTTCGCCGATATTAAAGGTCATAACCTTTCCGAGAACGGTGTTGTCGGCAACGAGCTTTCTGTCGCCCGACTGCTGCTTTGCGACAGCTTCTTTTATTACGTCGTTTGTCATATTTCTTCCCCCTTAACCGATAAGCGAATTTGTATCAATGATAAGCGAAATGCTGCCGTCGCCCATTATCGTGCAGCCCGAAAGTCCCTCGCCCTTGATGTTGTAGCGCGCAAGATACTTCGGGAAAGGCTTTACAACAACCTGCTGTTCGCCGATGAGCTTATCTGCAAAGATGCACATACTCTTGTTGTCGGTTTCAACCAGCAGCAGAATGCCTTCCTTGAGGTCGGTTACTTCGGTTTCGATGCCGAATTTCTCGTGCATTCTGAGAATAGGATAGCAGATACCGCGCAGCATAATCATTTCGTTTCCGTCGGTATCGCGGAGAATTTGCTCGGGTTCAACCTTGAAGCTCTCGCGGATTGTTGAAATCGGGACGGTGAAAACGATGTCGCCGACGGAGATTTCCATACCGTCGATAATCGCGAGCGTAAGCGGGATTTTGATGGTGAAAGTCGTGCCAGCGCCCTTTTTGCTGTCAACAACGATTGTACCGTTGCACTTTTCAACATTTGCCTTTACAACATCCATTCCGACGCCGCGTCCGCTGAACTCGGTAACCTGCTCGTTTGTAGAAAATCCGGGAAGCAGAATGAGGTTCTGGATTTCCTTTACTGTATATTCGCTCTCGGGCTTTGTGAGAATGCCCTGACGTCTTGCCTTTGCGAGAATTTTCTCGGGATCGATACCCGCGCCGTCATCGGAAACCGTGATGACAACCTCGCCCGAGGAATTTTGTGCTGTGAGCTTGAGCGTGCCCTTTGCGGGTTTGCCGTTTGAGGTTCTGTCCTCAACGTTTTCCTCAATACCGTGGTCCATACAGTTTCTGACAAGGTGCATAAGCGGGTCTTGGAGGCTGTCCACGATGGACTTATCAACCTCGGTATCCTCGCCCTCCATCACAAATTCAACGTCCTTGCCGAGTTTTTTACGCATATCGCGGACAATTCTGTTCATCTTCTGGAAAACGCCCGACAGCGGAACCATTCTGATTGACATAACGGTATCCTGAAGCTCTCCGGTGAGCTTTTTGAGGTCGCGTGCAGCCTTGCTGAAGCTCTCGAGTTCAAGACCTTCGAGGTCGGGATTTGAAATAACCATCGACTCGGTTGTGATGATTTCGCCGACGATATCGTTGAGCGCGTCAAGCTTTGCGAGGTTAACGCTGATGAGGCTCTGCTTCTGGCTTCCGCCCTGCGCGCCGGCATTTGCGACAGCCGCCTGCGCCTTTTCAACCGCGGATTCCGTGGGAGCGGGTGCGGCAGCGGGCTTTTCGGGAACGCTCGGCGCTGCTTCCTTTGCAGGCTCCGGAGGAATTTCAGCCTTCGGCGCGGACTCTGCTGCGGGAGCTTCCTCCGATGCGTTCAGAACCTCATAAGACTGAACGTTAAGCGCAGTTTCAATCTGCTTCAATATGTAATCCTGATTATCCTCAGCGGAGAAAGTAATCAGAAATCCGTGTTCGATGATTTCCTTTGAGGATTCGGGATTTGTTTCAACATCTGCGGGGAAATATTCGAGGAACGAGCATTCATCGCGGATTGTGTTTATGAGGAGGAACGCGCGCAGGTTCTCCATCTGGCAGCCTTCCTCAAAGAAAACGCGAACGGAAGTCTTGCTCTTATCGGCTGAAACGGGCGCGCTTTCCGCGGGAGCTGCGTTATCTGCAGCAGCGGGCGCTTCGCCGTTTGCTTCGCCGGAGAGCTTTTCCTTTGCGTTTTTGAGCTTCTCGATAAGGTCGTCGAAGTTGAACAGCTCGTATTCGCCGCCGATATTATTCTGAATAGCCTCAATCTGCGCCTTGTAGGAGTCGGAAACCTGAAAAACGAGGTCATAGACAAAGCTGACATCGGTAATAAGTTCGGGGTTTTCGCGGATAACGAAGAACATATCCTCCGCCTTATGAGCAAGCACCGACAAATTATCGAAGCCCATCATCGCGGAAGAACCCTTGATTGTGTGCATTATGCGGAAAATTTCCTTGATGTCCTCGCTTTCGAAAGCGTTTGCCTGTTCTGTGCGCAGGAGGATTTCGTCCAGCTGTTCCAGAAGAGAATTTGTTTCATAGAAGTACATATCAAGCATTGCTTCCATACCGGGTTCAATTTTTGCCATAATCTTATTCCTTTCCGAATACGCGCAGAGGCGTTTATTTTTTTGTGATTTATGTTAAAGAATTTGCCCGAAAACGGGAATTCTAAAATTTTTTTAAAAAAGCCCTTTTATCTTGCCGGAAAATATGTTATTATTATATTAAGACGATTTTTAATTTGTTTGGTAATTCACACTTTGGGAGGCAGTTCAGATGGCGCAGATTCCGCAGATAAACAATCCGATAACCGCCAAGAATTATAATTACAGTCCCAGACAGCAGGACGAAACCACCGAGCCGTTTGACATTGTAAAGCTAACGGGAGTTGGCGCGGCGGGAGTAAATTCCGATTCCGCGTCGAAGAGCCGCCTTGAAATGGGCAACCGCGAGCTTATTCCCTTGCAGGTTCAGGTCGCGAAAGACCCGACGCTTGCGGTTGAGATGCTCAAGGATTTGCTAAACGTCGAGGTTTTGAACCAAGCGCTGGTCACCGGTCACACCGAGCTTTACGGCAGCCTTAAAAACCTTGCTGCAGAGCTTTATGTAACGCCCGACAAGCTCGTTGAGGAAATCCAGAATCAAGAGCAGCAGAACACGATGTTCTCGGGACACGAGTTTTACGATGTTCTGAGAGAAGTTGCTCAGACGACCTCCGACCCGAACACAAAGGAGCTTATCGGAAATCTTCTGAAATCGATTAACTTTGCACAAAACAAAGACGAAATTCTCGGAGCGCTTCGGGCAAATCTGAAGTTCCTCTCGGAATATTATTCCCCGAACGAAAAGCTCTCGGAGAAGCTGCTTAATCTTTCGCAGGAATGGGGCGCGGACGACGCCGAGCAGTATTTTGATTACCTCAAGAGCGAAACTCTCGCGATACTGAAAGACGTGAGCGGAAGCCTTCTGAACGACGACAAAACTCAGATGCTCATTCCGCTGATAACGCACAATCTTTCTCGTTACAACAACAGCCCGTATATGTGCAAGGAGTACTTCAATCTCCTGCTCACGCAGATTTCCTCGGGAACGCTCCGCGAGGCTCTGAAAAACTCCTTCGGACGTCTGTATTCTGCGATTTTCGACAAAAAGCCGATGCAAAATCCTCAGACGATGGAAGACGTTCGGGCAATGGATTCCGAAAGACAAGTTCCTATTGATAATTATACTACAAATCAACAACAAAATCAACCACTTTCAACCATTTCGGACGAGAAAAATTTAGATTTCGATGGCATAAATAGTGAATTTCAGCAGAATAACATAAATTTGGAAGATGAATTTGGTAAAAATGTAGAGAATATTTCCGGTGAAAATGAAGAAAACGCCGAGCCTGAGCTTAACGGCTGGCACAAATTCCTGAACGAAACTATGAGCGAGAAGGGATATATGCAGCTGCTCAAGGATTCGGGATATAATATCGAGCACATTCTGGCGAATTACAACCGCGGAAAACTGAGCGGAACGGACGCTCTGAAAATGCTTATGGACGGACTTTTCCTCAAATCCGAGTATCCCGAGGCTGCGGAAAACAGCGCGCTTATGCTGGCGGATTTCTCGAAGGTCAACACGATGCAGGAGCTTATCGACAACCTGAACCTTCTCCTGCGCGATATGCCGGATATCCCGCTAAGAGAGCGGCTTTACGGAGTTTTTGTTGACATCATCGACAAAATGTCGGTTAAAAACGAGCTTCCCCAGCACGGCATCAGACCTCCCGTAAGCTCCACGCTCGACAACCTCACCGACTTCATTCAGAAAAACATCAACAACCCCGCTCTGAAATCGCTCGACAGCTTTAACGCGGCAAATCTCCTGCAAAGCCTTTTGAACGCGCCGGGAGTTTTCACGCCGCTTGCTCACTACATCTTGCCGCTCGAGGTGAATAACACGCGAGCTTTCGGGGAGCTTTGGGTTGACAACGACGAAAACAACCCGAACAACACCCCCGGCACTCAGCGAAACTATCACCTTTTCCTGACGTTTGATGTTGAAAGTATCGGCAGATTTGAGGTTGATATGTACGCAATCGGCGATGAGGTAAACCTCACGCTGCTTTATCCGACGCGGTTTGAGAAAGAAATCGAGCCGATGAAGGAGCGCGTAACGAAGATTATCCGCAACAGCGGCTATTCTGCGAGAACTTTTGAAACAGCGCCGCTTAAAAAGCCGCATAATCTTGTCGAAATTTTCCCGAAAATCACCGACAAGCGCACGACTCTGAACACGAGAGTTTAACGAGGAGGGAGAAAAATGCCGAAAGAAAAACACCCTATGCCGCCCGCGAACAACAAGCGACTTTACGGTCAAAACGCGGCGGTTGCGCTGAAATACAATCCCGATATGAACTATGCGCCGGTTGTGGTGGCGTCGGGACTTGGCGAGCTTGCACAGAGAATTGTGAATATCGCCGATGAAGCGGGCGTTCCCGTCTACCGTGACGACTCCGTGGCAGCGCTTCTGGTTATGCTGAACGCGGGCGAAACAATCCCGAAGGAACTGTATCAGATAGTCGCCGCGATTTATGCGGAAGTAGTCTACACCTCCGACAAAATGCGAAAATAAACCGACAATAAGCCGCCTTCTGCGTCGTCGGTTTTAGAAAAGATGAAAAATGAAACCCCGCGCCGGTTTTCCACAAGCGCGGGGAATTTTGTTGAAAATTATCGTCGAAACAAGCCGGGTTTAAGCCTCAGCTTTTTTCTTTGCAGGTCTTGTGCTGCCGATAAGATTTCGCATAAGGAAGCGGTTTTTCTCGAAAATAACCTTGAACAGCAAAATTCCGTTCACACAAACGCAAACAAGCTCGCCGAGCGCAACCGTTCCCGCCGAGAACCAGAACGGCTCGCCGCAGAGATACAGCTCAAATCCGACAATCAGACCGTTTGCCACAACGGGCAGAAGCGAAGCGATGTAAATATTTTTCATATAATACATCGGGACAACGGCAGCGGCTGTCGCGAGAGTGCCGAAGATGATGTCGTAAAGACCGAACGGGCTGAAAAGGTTTGCGATAAAGCAGCCGAGGATAAGCGCTATGCTGTAATCCTTGCGGTAGAACGCAAGCAAAACGAGCGCCTCCGAGAAGCGAAACTGAACAGGACCGTAAGCAAGCGGCTGGATAAGTACCGTCATCACAGCATACGCCGCCGCAACGAGCGCAAGCCGAACCAAATTCTTGGTGTTGAAAATTTCGTTTTTTTGCATAAAAAAAGCTCCTTGTTTTTTTACAATGGTTAGCAAGAACAACATTGTATTCTGCGGTCCGGCGATTTCTCGCCAGACCACCTAGATTATTATAGCATAGAGTTTATCAAATTTCAACCCTTTTTTCAAGTTTTTTGGAAAAGCTGTTGATTTTGTATAAGAAATATGTTAAAATAAAAGTGTATATTTATCCGGCATTAATTTCGGCATATTTTTCATTTAAAGGGGTAAAAAAATGTCAATCAATCCTGAAAATCAAGAGCTTTTGTCGGAGCTTGGCGCGGAAATATCAAAAGTTATCCGCGGCAAGGACGAAGCGCTTTTTATCGTGCTGACGGGGCTTTTGGCGCGCGGTCACGTTCTTATTGAGGACGTGCCAGGCGTTGGAAAGACAACGCTTGCTATGGCTCTCGGAAAGGCAACGGGGCTTTCTTTCCGCCGCGCGCAGTTCACGCCGGACGTTATGGCGTCCGATATCACGGGCTTTACGATGTACAATAAAGAGGAAAACCGCTTTGAATACCGCTCGGGGCTTGTTATGACGAACATCTTCCTTGCGGACGAGATAAACCGAACTTCCCCGAAAACGCAGTCCGCGCTGCTTGAAGCGATGGAGGAAAAGCGCGTCACCGTTGACGGCACGGTTCATAAGCTCCCGAGTCCGTTTATGGTTATCGCAACGCAGAATTCCGGCGAATATGTCGGAACATTCCCGCTACCCGAGGCACAGCTTGACCGTTTTATGATGAAGATTAGTATGGGTTATCCGACGGTTGAGCAGGAAATGCAGATACTTATGGACAGGCAGGACGAAAATCCCGTGGATAACGTTCGCAGCGTTATGACCGCGCAGCAGCTTGAGGAGTGCATTGAGGAAGCGGGAAGCGTGATGTTTGCGGAGAGCCTTTGCAAATATGTGGCAAATCTCGCCGCAGCAACGCGAAATCACCCCGCAGTGGCTCTCGGAGTAAGCCCGCGCGCTTCTGTTGCGATAATGCAGGCGAGCAAGGCTTTCGCTTATCTTCGCGGGAGAGATTACGTTATCCCCGAGGATATCGTGAGATTGCTTATTCCCGTGTTCGAGCATCGAATTGTGCTGAAGCGCGAAACCCGCCTTAACAAAACGACGGTTCGGCAGGTTCTGGAGAACGTTGTTTCAACGGTAACTCCCCCGATTAAACGAAGCTGATATGGCTAGAAACAGGGTTTTATATATTCTGGCGGCGGTGGCTTGTCTTGCTTTTTCGATGGTTTACAAGGAGAACATCTCCGCGATAATTCTCGCAGCCGTTGCGATTTACCCGCTTTTAGCGTGGCTTACAACTTTTATTCTGATGAAGCTGGTGAATGCGGAGTTCTCGAAAAGCGACATTCTCGCCGAAAAAGGAACGCGCTTTGAGCTTGTTCTGAACGTGAAAAACCGCTTTATACTGCCGTGCGTGCCGATGGAGCTTGTGTGCGATTTGCCCGACGAGGACACGGGACTTGCCGCAGAGAAGAAGATTTACGTCACGCTCCCGCCGTTCGGGAAAGCAAAGCTCGCGATGAGCTGTATGAACAGGTATCGCGGAAAATACAGCTTTTCGGTGAAGAAAATCTCGGTTGTTGACCCGCTGAGGATAATCCGCGTATCGAAAAAGGGAAAATCCGTGCTGAACGCGGTTTTTGTGCCGAGGAAGCTGGTTGTTCCCGATGTTTCGTGCTTTTGCGAGAGCGAGAATTTCATCGCGAAACGCCAGAATTCGACCGACAACAAGGAAGATTTTTCGCACGTCCGCGACTATATTCCCGGCGAGAGCGTGCAGCTTGTTCACTGGAAACTGACCGCGAAGCAGGGCGACCTGATGCTAAAGCAGTTTGACAGCGTTTTCGACAGGAAAGCGTTGATTTTATGCGATTTCAGCTGCTCACGGGAACGCGACCCGCTGCTTTGCGCCGATACGATAATCGAAACCGCGATTGCCTTTGCGAAAATGTTTCTTGATGAGAACATCTTCACGGACGTTAATTTCGGGCAGACGGCGGAATGCTCCTGCCGGATTTCAAATCACTCGGAATTTGAGAGCTTTTTCGAGCTTATGTCGGTGATTTCCCCGAAAAACGAGGTTAGCGGGTTTGGTTCGCTTATGGACAAAAACGTTGGCGGGGAGTCGATTTTGGTGATAGTTACCCCGACGCTTACCGAGGACATTATTCTTCGCGCAAACAAGCTTGCCGCGGAGGAATCGGTTTTTATCGCTTATGTAAACCTCTCGGGAAGGGCTCTCGAGCGCAGTCTTGAAAACGAGCGTTTTCTGCCGGTGAACATACGCGGCGCGGGACAGGAAAACCTCACGGCAGCGGTCCGCGAGGCTCTGGATTAAGGAAAAAAGCCGTTTGGCTTAGCAATAAGGAGGATTTTAAAATGGATATTAAAGCAAAAGTTGACGAAGTTGTAAACAAGGTCAAAAACGACCCGACATTCGCGGACAAGTTCAAGAACGAGCCTGTAAAGGCGGTTGAGGACGTAATCGGCGTGGATTTGCCCGATGATGTTATCAACAACGTTGTCGAAACCGTAAAATCGAAAATCAATTTTGACGGCATCGCGAACAAACTCGGCGGACTTTTCGGCGGAAACAAGTAATTCCAAAACCACATAAAGAACCGCTCCCGAGGATTTTTCGGGAGCGGGCTTTTTTTCATTATTCTGAATGAGCGAAATGGGGTTTGCGAATTTTTCCGCGTTCGCGAAAAAATTTGGCAATGGTGGCGAAACTAGATTTCAAGTTCCTGCGTTGAATTTTACAAAGCGAAAGCGTTCATTTTTATGATTTTACGGCTTCGCCTTTAGTGGTCGCTTCGCTCAAGTGCCTCCGGCGGCAAGAAACCTTTTTCTGAAGAAAAAGGTTTCTTGACTTCCAAAAAGACTTTATTCGCTTCGCGCGATTTTACGCGTAAATGCTGAAAAGTGCGCCGCTATTGTATGCGTAAGCAGCCGTGCTGTTTGCCGTGTAACCCATCGCGCTTGCGCTGGTTGCAAGCGAGCTTATCTGTTCGGCTTTCTGGTTCACCTTGTCGATGTAGCTTCCGTTGAACGCATAGCTCAAATCATTCGCCGTGAGCTTCTCGGCAGCCTGCTCCGCGAGCGAAAGTCTGCCGTCCCTGCCGATTTCAATTCCCGCCCGCTTCAGCGCGTACTTGTAGGAATTTGTCACGCTCTTGAGCGCGTTTCCCTTGTACTGAACCGAAAGACTCTCGGAATTATCCGTTTCATCAAGCAGCTTGTTGTACTTCTCGATAAAGCTTGTCGCGGTATCCGTGTAATCAACCGGCTTGTAAGCCTTATCCTCCGAGCCGAGCGACGTCGAATAGCTCTTTACAGCGGTTGCCGCTTCCTTGACAGCCGAAGTAAGCTCCTTGAGAGAGCCGCTTTTTTCGGTTGACGAGGAGCTTCCGCTCTCGGAGGGCTTTGTGATATTCTGCGTGGTGAAAATGCCCATTCCGCCGGACGCTTCGTTGATTTCGCGCGCTCTGCGGATAACGGTATCCGAGAACCCGCCTTTTCCGAACGTTGACTTCACGTCAATCATATCAACCTTTGACAAATCGTCCTGCAAAGTGAGCTTGTTGTCCGAGCCGAGCGTAATTCCCGCACGGTTGAGCGCGCTTGTGTAAACCTTCGCATTGTTTACCGCGAGAACGCCCTTTTTCAGCACGGTTGTGTTGTCGGAATTGCCGATTTTGTCGATGAACGCGTTATAGTTATCGACAAAATTCTGCGCGTACTGCTTGTATTCGTCGATGTTGAAATCCTCGGATTTGCCGTACTTGAACTTATCGGCATAGCTTCTGATAGCCTCAGCCGAGCCGCCGATATTTGCCGAAGCGGTTTTGACAGCCTGCGGGGAAACGATATCCGAGCTCTCGGAATCGTCCTTTATGTTGTAGATGCTCTTGTACAGGTTGGAGAACTGTGTGCGGAACTCCTCGCTCTCGTTTTTGAGAGCCTTGCTGTCGAGCAGCTTGTTGAGCGCCTCGGTTGAACCCGATTTCTTAATCGAGTTTACGTTAAACTTGCCCGTTGTTGTATAAGAATTATACAGATTGTTAAGCTCGGTGCCGTAATTCGTCATCAGCTTTGCCGCATTAAACTGCATTCTTGCCTGATATCCGATTGTCATAAAAATCACTCCCCCTTGCTGAAAAACCGAAATTTATGCGTCAAACCGCGCCGTATTTCTCGCGGTATTCCTTCATTGCGGGAACGTATTCCTTTCCGGGAATAATTCCGTTTTCGAGCGCCTCGATGATGTCGTTGATGTTGACAATCGAGTACACCTTCACGCCGAATTCATCGAAAGCCGCCGAAACCGCGGATTTATCGGAATCGAGCGACTTTTCCATACGGTCAACGGTGATAATCATACCCTCGACATTGATTTTCGCAGCGCCCGTGAGCTTGGGCAGAACCTCGCGCAGAGCCTTTCCCGAGGTCATAACGTCCTCGATGATGACAACCTTGTCGCCGTCCGCGAGATTTTTTCCAACGAACATTCCGCCTTCGCCGTGGTCCTTGACTTCCTTGCGGTCGAAGCAGTAATTTACGTCCATTCCGAACTTGTTGTACAGCGCGCAGCAAGCCGCAACCGACAGCGGAATACCCTTATAAGCCGGACCGAAAAGCACATCGGGCTTCAAGCCGTGCTCGTTTATGCACTCCGCGTAGTATTCGCCGAGCTTTGCGAGCTGTGCGCCCGTTTTATAGTTTCCGCAGTTTATGAAATAAGGCGCCTGTCTGCCGCTTTTCAGCGTGAAATTGCCGAAAGTCAGCACGCCGCTTTCCGTCATAAATTTGATAAAACTTTCTTTATAAGTCATAGCAATCTACTTCCTATCTTAAAGATATTTATACATTTTTATTATAACATTCATTTTCATTTTTTGCAAGAGTTTTGCATAATTTTCGGCATTTTTAACGGAAAATTACGACAAAATTTATAAGTTCTATTCGTTTTACTAAGAAAAATGTAAAAATATTTTCAAAATACTTGCATTTTACACCGTATCGCCCTTGA
>SFJQ01000178.1 GCA_004555855.1 [Eubacterium] saphenum
AATAACGATGAAATTCCCCGGAAGTTTTCGTATCTTTATGAGGACTTGGAACAAGAGGACTTCCGGGAGGAAACCGTTATCGGTGTGGATATTGCCGACCGTGCTCTTTTGGGAAAGGAAACCGAAGCAAAGTACGGCGACCGGGTGAAGCTTGATATTGACCATCACGGGACAAACAGGCTGTTCGCCGAAAAGACGTATGTTGAGCCTGATTCCGCCTCCTGCTGTGAAATCATTTTTCTTTTGGCAAAGGCGCTCGGCGTAAAAATCGACAAGGGAATTGCCGACTGCCTTTATACGGGTTGTTCAACGGATACGGGCTGTTTCCGGTATTCGAACGTCACCGAAAGAACGCACCGAATTGCCGCCGAGCTGATAGCCCTCGGCGCAGACCATGCGGCAATTAACGTCAAGATGTTCGAAACGAAAAGCTTCAGTTATATAAAGCTTCAGGCGATGGCGCTTGAAAAGCTGGAAATGTATTTTGACGGCAGGGTTTCGTTCCTGACCGTTACACGCAAAATGCTTGACGAAACGGGAGCCAAGGACGACGAAATTGACGCTCTTGTTGCGCTTTCCCGTCAGATTGAGGGCGTGCAGGTCGGCGTGACGTTCAAAGAAAAGCCGGACGGCGTTTTCAAGGTTTCCGTCCGCACGCATGAGGGCATCAGCGCCGCCGAAATCTGCTCGGCTTTTTCGGGCGGAGGACACGAGAGGGCGGCAGGCTGTTCGTTCGGCGCTTCACTTGAAGAAGCGAAACATCAGATGCTCGGCGAGCTTCAGAAATATTTTTAGGAGGGTCAGCTTTGGACGGATTTGTATGCCTTGACAAGCCGCAGGGAATCACTTCATTTATCGCCGCAGCAAGGGTAAAAAGAATACTCGGCGAAAAAAAGACGGGGCATACAGGCACGCTGGATCCTCTTGCAACGGGCGTTTTGCCGATTGCCGTGTCTGCGGCGACAAGATTCATCGAGCTTCTTCCCGTTCATGACAAATCCTACCGTGCTTCGTTTCTCTTCGGAAAAAGCACGGATACGCTCGATATCACGGGTACGGTGCTTTTTCCGCCGATGTATTCCGCCTTAAAAAAGGACGGTGTACGGCTTTATGAGCTTGCAAGGCAGGGCAAAGAAATTGAACGGGAAAAGCGGAAAATTAACATTTACTCACTTGGGCTTGTCGGACAAAACGGAAACGAATATACAATCGACGTTTCCTGTTCATCGGGTACCTACATACGCTCTCTGATTGCCGATATCGGCGAAAAGCTCGGTTGTCCGGCGGTGATGACATCACTTATCCGGACAAGTGCGAACGGGATATCGCTTGACAGGTGTGTAACGCTTGGAAAATTGGAGGAGCTGAAAGCCGAAAACAGGCTCAGCGAAGCCGTAATCCCGGTGGACAAGCTTCTTGCTTACCCTGCGGTGTACGTTACCGAAGCGCAGGCGAAACGGTTTTCAAACGGCGGCGAGCTTGCTTTGGAGCGGATTAAATGCAAAAAGTCAGACGGGCTGCGGCTTGTCTATTCGCCCGAAGAGGTTTTTCTCGGCGTCGGGGAAGTGAGCCTTGAAAGCGGAGCGCTGAAAGTGAAAAAGGTGGTTTCGCACGGGGAATGAAAAAATGAAGTGTGCCTGCGGCACATGAAATAGCGCAGAGCGCTGTGAAATACGGCTTTGCCGCATGAAGTGTGCCGCCGGCACATTGTGGTCGCGACTTTACGCCGCGGTGACGGACAGCGGTCGTCCGCAGAGGTAGCTTCTCTGAATCGGGAAGATTGTAGATTATAAGCGGCGGTCAGTCGGGCGGCTTCGGGGAAAGTTTCATCCGGCGGTCGGACGGCGGCTGACAAAACCTGCGGTTTTGTTATTTTCCGTGCTTACGGCACGGAAAATGTGCGGCTTCGCCGCACACAGCCGCCTTGGTGCGGATTGCTGTGTCCGCTGAGGGCGGTAAATTATTGTTTGTCGGTTGAACTCCTCTGTCACTTCGTGACATCTCCCCTTTCAGGAGAGAAAACCTATTATGACAAACTCGATAAACAAAATTTCCTCCCCTGAAAGGGCGAGGTGGCGGCGTCAGCCGACGGAGGGGTTCTATACCGATTCTGAGACGGTTCCGGTAGGGGCAGCCCCATGTGGCTGCCCAAGGAGGGTAAATTCATTCTGCTATTTTCAAATAAAATAAGTGAAAGCGGAATATCGGCGTGGGCGACCACACGGGGTCGCCCCTACGAAATAATTTTCATGCGACTAAACGATAATTTAACGG
>SFJQ01000053.1 GCA_004555855.1 [Eubacterium] saphenum
ATCTCTCCCGGTGAGAGCGATGAAACTCTTGTTACAAAGGTTTTGGCACGAAAGGCGGAACTTATGAAAGAAAACGACACCAAAAAAACCACCAAAAATGTATTTTTTAGAAAAGCGGTTGTCATACCTGCGGCGGCTGTTCTGACGCTTGGAACGGCAACTCTCACCGTTGGCGCTGTCAATAATTGGGATTATTCAAAGGCGTTCAGGGGAATGTTCGCCGCGAAATATGAGGGAAATGTTTCGGTTGTCGAGCAGGTTTCAGATAATTCCACGACATCGAGTTCAATCACCGAAAGCGCTCCCACATCAACCTCGCTCACCGAAAGCACAAATATCGAGTACGTTCCCGAAAAGCCCATCGGTACTTTTGATTTCGAGAAATACGGAAAGCAGCTCGGAATTGTGCTGAAGGGCGACGGAATTACGGCAACGCTTGACGGAATGTTGGTTTACGATGATTTGTGCTACATTATGTACACAACCGAGGCAACCGACGAGCTTCTCGCGAAAACCGGCGGCGAAGTGCCGGGACTGCGGATTGATTTTGCAAATTACGGGGTAAGGATTGATGGAAGAATTGCCGGCGGAATGGGATACAAAACCGAAGGTATTTCTCAAAACAAAAACAAAAAAACAGGTTGTATTGAAATCAGTTATGATTCCGTTGACCTTGCGGGAAAAACGCTGAATATTGATTTCCTTTCCGAAACTATTCTTGGGAATAAATCAACGGCACTTATCAAGCAACACGTTGATATCCCGATTGATTTCAATCTTCCTGAGAATATTGAGAAAGAACTCAGTTTCAAGCTGAAAACCGACAACTTTTACGGTGAAATTAACAAGGTCAAGGTTTCGGGACTCCGTTCTGTTCTATATTTCGCGGGCATAGAAACCGGTGAATATGAAAGCTATGATATAAATGAAGCGGTTATCACCCTTAAAGACGGCACAACGGTTGTTGCAAAGTGCTCCGGCGCGGCAGGCGGAACGGTTTCCGATAATAATTCCGTGAATTATAAGGGCGAAATCGAGCTTCGCTACACCTACCCCATCGACCCCTCAGACGTTTCAAGCATAACCTTCGGCGACTACACAATCAATCTCTGATATCTTCCCCTCAATTATTTTCGCTCCCTCGAACATTTCGGGGGAGCGCTTTTTCAGTAAAAAAACCTGTTTCCGTCGATATCGATAGCAAGTTGCTGCGTTTCGTGCCACGCGGAGGCAACCATTGTCGAATTATAGTAGCAGTAAATATCATCGTCCACGCATTTCAGCCCCTTGTCAAACACATCGGAAACCGCCTTTTTGCTGCGCGGATTTGCGTAGCTCATTGCCGCGTAGCCGAAGTTTGCGAAGGTTTCGTGCGGCGTTTGGTCGAACCGCTCGCAGCCGTTTCTTATGCACTGCGCGGTCAAAATCAGAAGCCGATAATCGGGACACCAGCCCGCTTCGTGCATCACCGTCCGCTCAATCAAATCGCGCTCGCTTTCTGTCAGCGCATACGCTCCGTCATAATAAAACGGCTCTTCGATAAAATCCGTTTCCTTGACAACATCATACCACTCCCATTCAACGCTTGCGGGAATATCCGGCTCCTGCTCGATAATCAGCTCGGGAGCGGCTTTGCGAGCGAGTTCAAGCTCTTTCGCTTTCTCTAATCTCACTTTTTCGTCAATCCTGCGGACTTCCTCGAAAAACGGCTGTTCCACAACAACCGACTTTGAGTTTTGCACGCATTTATCCGCAGAAACGCTCCCGCATACCAACAGCGGAGCCGCCAAAACAGTGGCAGCAAACGCTGTCAAATGTGTTTTGCTCATATTCATCGCCTTTCAAAAAAGTTTTCAAGACATAGAATATGCGCGGAATGTACGAAATAATGATTGCTGCTTCCGGTAATTTCTGACAAAAAAATCGAGCCTGTCCAAAAAGATAAGCTCGGATTTTATACAATTTTGCAGAATTATGACTTGTTTTTCCTGAAAATCGGCTCGGAGCGTCTGCCCTTGGCTTTTTGCTCTTTCTCGCGCTGTTCCTTTTCAATTTGAGCGCGGCGGCGGGCTTCTTCGATTTGCTCGAGCTTCTGCTTGCTGCTCTCAACCATATCCAGCAGCATCAGTCGATTGTTGAACGAAGGCTTGTCCAGAACCACGTCAAAAAGCGCGTTCAGAAGGTCTTGAGCTTCGGCGTCCGATTTCACCAGCCTGCGCTCGATAAGCTCCTGTTTTGTTATCGCGAGCTGGCTTATATCGTAACACTCGCCCGTTTCGATAATCTCGTTCAGCGCGGCAAGACTTTCGCGGAGCTTTATGGTTTGCTCAGGCTCGCTGTCAACCTTTTTTGCGCGACTGTCCGCGATTTCGCAGAGCAGAAGATTTTTCAAGTCCTCGAAACCAAGCTCGCGTATAAGCGCTTTCAGTTTTTTTCGTTCCTCGGGAATTGGCACGTCGTGGTGATAAACCAGCCAGCTTATCTCCTCCGCCATATTTTTCGGGAACTCAAGCCGGCGCATTATCCCCTCGGCAAGCAGTCTGCTTCGTTCACCGTGACCCTTGAAATGCCCGTGACCTTTCGCGTCGATTGACATACAGTCGGGCTTCCCGAGGTCGTGAAACAGCATAGCAAAGCGGATTTTCGGCTCGGGGAGCGCGTACCCGACAGACTTTGCGATATGCGTCCACACGTCAAAATCGTGGTGACGGGAGCGCTGTTCAAGACCAACGCACGGCTCAATCTCGGGGAGAACGTGCTTTAAAATATCGGCGTTCTGTTCAAGAGCGCGCGTGGCAAATTTCCCCATAACGATACGCTGAAGCTCCTCGCGCACCGACTCGTTGTCCGCGTAATCAAAGCAGGCAACATTTGCGCGCATACAGTCGCGGGTTTTTTCTTCAATTTCGTACTCGTCCTCAGCGCAGTAGCGGATTGCTTCAAGCAGCCTCACGGGCTTCGTGGTAAAGCTCCGCGACATATCGTAAACCGTTTCTGCAACGGGCTTTCCGCCGACTTTTACGTTCAACGTGACGTTTTCCCCGATAGCGACAATCTGCTTGACCTCACCCGTCAGCGCGGATTTTCCGTCATACAGGTCGATAAGCCCCGTTTTCGGCGAGAAAGCCATCGCGTTCATCGTGAAGCCGCGCCGCGCGAGGTCGGTTTCAAGGTCGGTCGCGTACATAATTCGGTTTCCGACAATTTCCCGACGGTACGGCGAAATCTGTATCACCATTCCGAGAATTGTCACGAGAATTTCTCCGCGCGCCGCGCCCTCCTCCGAGAGCCGATATTCGCGGAACGCGAAAAGTATATCGTTTATCTCGGCATTTGTCACGATATCGTAGTCCTGCGGCGAGTTCCCCAGCACAAGCTCTCTCACGCACGCGCCGACTATATAAGCCTCAAATCCTGCGTCCTCGAGCTTTGTGAGAGCCTCGGTTATCTGGTCGGGCAGTATTATCATCTTTTCAGCTCCTGTTAAATTTTTACAATTTGTGTTTTCATCTCACATTTTCCTATTTTAATTATACTACTTTGCCGTGATTTATTCAAGAGATTTTCCGAAAAATTTGTGAAAAGGTGAAAAAATTCACAAAAACACTTGCATTTTGTGAGAAGATATTGTATAATATTATTAAATCGGGGGAAAATACCCGAATATTCTAAATCGGGAGGAAAAATCTATGAAAACTTTCAAAGCGGACAGCATCAGAAACATCGTGATGGCAGGTCACGGCGGAAGCGGAAAAACCGCGCTCACCGAGGCTATGCTGTTTAAGTGCGGAATTACCGACAGAATGGGAAACACCGCCGAGGGAAACACCGTCTGCGACTTTGACGATGAAGAAATCAAGAGAAAAATTTCGATAAACGCCGCTATGGCAAATATGGTTTGGAATGACACCAAAATCAATGTTATCGACGCTCCCGGACAGTTTGATTTTATCGGCGGCTTGTACGAGGGAATCCGCGCCGCGGAAAGCGTTATCGTCTGCGTTAACGGCAAGGACGGCGTTTGTCCCGGCACAATCAAGGCTTATAAACTTGCCGAGAAAATGAACAAGGCGAGAATGCTCGCGGTCACCTGTATGGAGGTTGAAAACAGCGACTTCTACCGCGTGTTCACCGAGATGAAAACCAGCTTCGGTCCGACGGTTTGCCCGATTGTCGTGCCGTATGACAAGAACGGTCCCGTTGAAGCATACATAAATCTGCTCACGATGAAAGCGTACAAATACGACAAGAAGGGCGTTCCGACCGAGGTTGAAATGCCCGCGTCCGAGAACCGAATTGCGGGACTTCGCGCTGCGATGGCGGAGGCTGTTGCGGAAACCAACGAGGAGTTTATGGACAAATTCTTCAACGAGGAGGAGTTCACCCACGAGGAGCTTGTCAAGGGTATTCACGACGGCGTTGCAAACGGCACGATAACGCCTGTTGTATGCTGCGCGAACGACACGCTTTCGGGCGTTGATATGCTGCTTGACGCGGTTACGAAAATGCTTCCTTCGCCCAACGAGAGAAAGCTTGAAGAAGCAGACGGCAAGGTTCTCGATTATGACGAAACAAAGCCGCTGAAGGCGATAATATTCAAGACGGTTGCCGACCCGTTTGTCGGAAAAATCAGCTATGTAAAGGTTGTTCAGGGCAAACTCACGGCAAAATCCGTTCCCGTTTCGACAGCGGGCACGGAGCTGCGTTTCGGAAAACTTGTGACGGTTAACGGCAAAAAGCAGGAGGAAACGCCGGAAGTTTGGGCGGGCGACATCTGCGCTGTCACGAAACTTGACGCAAGTACCGGCGACACGCTCTGCGACGCGTCCGATTTGACTGCGCTTGCGCCGATGGAGTTCCCGAAGGCTTGCTATTTCAGGACGGTTAAACTCGCGGCAAACGGCGATGAGGGCAAGCTCTCGACCGCTATCAGACGTCTTCTTGAGGAGGACAGAACGCTCGAGTATGTCCACAATCACGAAACTCACGAGCGCATTATCGGCGGTCTTGGCGAGCAGCACTTGGACGTTGCCGTGGGCAAGCTGAAGAGCAAATTCGGTATGGACGTGACGCTTCAGGCACCGAAGGTTCCGTTCCGTGAGGCAATCCGCAAAAAGGTTGTTATCGAGGCGAAGCACAAGAAGCAGTCGGGCGGTCACGGACAGTACGGTCACGTTAAAATCGAGTTTGAGCCGTATGACAAAGACGAGCTGCTGTTTGAGGAGAAGATTTTCGGCGGCTCTGTACCGAAGAATTTCTTCCCCGCAATCGAAAAGGGCTTGCAGGAAAGCTCGGAAAAGGGTATAATCGGCGGCTATCCCGTGGTTCGTCTGAAAGCGACCTTGCTCGACGGCAGCTATCACCCTGTTGACAGCTCGGAGCTTGCGTTCAAGACGGCGGCTTCAATGGCATTCCACAGCTGTATGGAGCAGGCTCAGCCTTATCTTCTTGAGCCGGTTGACTCGTACAAAATTCTCGTTCCCGACGACAAACAGGGCGATGTGATGAGCGTTTTGTCGAAGCGCAGAGGCTCGGTGCTCGGAATGAACAGCGTTGGCGATGGAATGACCGAGCTTACCGCTGAAGCTCCCGAAGCGGAAATGCAGGATTTCGCGCTGGTTCTCAGACAGATTACTCAGGGACTTGGCGAATTTACCGCGGAATTTGCGCGCTATGATATGGCGGCAACGGCGACAGTCTGATTTTTGGCTTCCTCATAAAATATATTGTTCCCGTTTGGATTTTCCGAGCGGGATTTTTTTGTTCTAAGCGCGGGATTACCGTCATAGAATTTAGCAAAACGGACAAGTCAAAAAGGAGGAATTTCAATGATAACGGCAAAGAAACCGCTTTTGGCTTCGATAGCGAAAATCCGCATCACAAAGCCGATTTCCGAGATTGCCGAGATAAGAATAAGGGCGGGCAGGGAAGCGGCTGTGGTTGACATTCGCGGCGAAACGAGCTATTGCTCCGAGCCGTTTTCGGCAGCGGAAATCTCCGATGTTTTCGCGGAAATCTGCAGGTATTCGGTGTACTCGTTTCAGGGTGAAATCGCTCAAGGGTACGTCACGCTGGACGGGGGAAACCGTGTTGGAATTTGCGGGACAGCGGTGTACAAAAACGGAAAAATCGACTTTTTCAAGGACATTTCGGGCTTGAATATCAGAATTGCACACGAGAAAATCGGATGTGCGGACGAGCTTTTCGAGCTTTTTTTTCGACACGGAGCGCGCTCGCTGATACTCGGCGGGAAGCCGCTTTCGGGCAAAACAACGCTGCTTCGGGACTTGGCGCGGCGGCTCTCGGAAACGCACCGCGTGACGATTATCGACAGCCGCAACGAGATTTCGGGGAGCGTTCGCGGAACGCCGTCGTTTGACGTCGGGAGAAACACGGACGTGCTGTGCGGCGCGGAAAAAAGTGACGGGATAATGATGGCGCTCAGGACGATGAGCCCCGAGGTGATAATCTGCGACGAAATAGCCGACGATGAGGAAGCGGTTGAGCGGTGCGCGTTTTGCGGCGTGAAGCTGATTGCGGCGGCGCATGCGGGGAGCATCGCCGAGCTGAAAAGCCGCTTTTCCGAAACGGGGATTCTGCGTTTTTTCGACTGCGCGGCGATTGTAAAAAACCGCGGCGAAATCAGCGAAACCGCGCTCGGAGAGGAGTTTTGAGATGCGGGTTTTTCTGGCTCTGGCAGCGCTTTCGCTCTGCATTTTCGAGGGAATGCGAAAAAGCCTTTCGATGAAAAAACGCGCGGAATTTCTCGGTGAAATCCTCACGATGCTTCAGGATTTTTCGTCGGAAATCGTGCTTCGTGCGCCGACTTTTGAGCAGCTTGTCGAGAGAGAAAATTGCGCGTTTGCAAAAGATGTCGCTTCTCGAAAAGCAAGTTCCGCTGACATAAAAACGGCTTGGGAAAGCGCTTGCGCGGCTCTTCCGCAAAAAAACGAGGAAGCTGCGCTGTTGTCGGCATTCGGAAAAGCGCTGATAAACAGCGGCACGGAGGGCGCTCTTGAGGTTATCGCGGTGTATTCGGAGAAAATCGCTCGGCTTGAGAAACAGGCGCGCGATGATTTTTCGCAAAAGGGCGGCGCGTTCAGGAAAATCTGGGTGCTTTGCGGAATTGCTGCGGCAATTCTGATTGTATAAGGACGTTTTATGGAGCTTGATTTGATTTTTAAAATTGCCGCAGTAGGAATAATTGTGGCAATTCTGAACCTTATTCTCAAAAAAACCGACCATGACGAGCAGGCGGTGATGCTGACGGTTGCGGGGATTATCATTGTTTTGCTGATGCTCATTCCCGAAATCAAGGAGCTTTTCGAGATGATACAGTCGGTTTTCGGGTTGTGGTGAAGTATGAATTTCGTGTATTTATGCGGGCTGGGAGTAATCGCCGCGGCAATCTGCGTGATTATCCGGAAAATCCTGCCCGAGGGCGCGTTCTGGGTGAATCTGGCAGCGGGCGTGGTTATCCTCGGAGCAGCCGTGGCGATGCTCGCGCCGTCCGTGAAAGCGTTTTCGGATTTGTCGGAAGCGGCGGGAATTGACGGGGAATTTGTGAAAATTCTGCTGAAAGCGCTGGCGGTTTGCTATCTGACAACGCTCTGCGCGGGCTGCGCTCGGGACGCTGGAGAGTCGGCAATTGCAGCGAAGCTGGAGCTGGGCGGACGAGCTGCCGTGGCGGCGATATCGCTTCCTGCGTTTACGCGGCTTGCCGAGCTTATCACGGCGCTGATTGCGTGATTTTTCGGGGAATTTTGCACGGCGGAAACCCGCTTCTCAATAACCCTTGCCGAGCGGATTTCAAGCGATTTCTCCGAAAAAACTGACGGCTTGCAATACCGCTTGCGGAGCTGTTTTCCAAGTCAACGAGCGGAGAAAATGCGCGGATTTGCACGGCACAAAAGCGCTTTGCAGAGCCGATTGCGTGAGCTGCCGACATTTTGGCGGCAGACAAGCCCTCGCAGGCAATTCCATAAGGTCAACGAAAAGGACGGACTATGAAACGATTTTTCACGGTTTTCGCGGTAGTTTTCGCGATATTTTTCGCATTTTCCGGACGAGCATTTGCGGACGAGCCGGATTACGGACGCGAGCAAATTGAAGGCGCGCTGCCCGAAAACGCGGGTGAAATTCTCAACGAAAAAGGCATAACTCCCGACAACAGCGGCGCGCTGAACCTGACGTTCGGCGACGTTCTGGGCGGGCTTTGGGACTTGTTCAAGAGCGAGGCTGCGAAGCCATTCACGCTTTTTTGCGTGCTGGGAGCGGCGATTTTGCTCACGGCGCTTGCTGAAAGTTTTGCCGAGCAGGGAAATCTGAAGGGCGTGGTTTCGGTTGTGGGAGTGCTTTGTTCGGCGGGAGCGGCAGCGGCAGCGATGAACGATGTGCTGAACGAAACGCTCGGCGCGCTCTCGGCAACAGCGAATTTTATGCTGGTTTTCATTCCGGCAGTCGCGGGAATTGCGGCGGTGCTCGGGCACATAACCTCGGCTTCTGCGGTGAACTCAGCGGCGGTTGCGGCAACGCAGCTTTTCTCACAGCTTGCCGCGAATTTTCTGGCACCGCTTTGCGGCTCGATTCTCGGACTGTCGATAGCGGGCGCGGTTCACCCGCAGCTTAAAACCGACAAAATCGGCGAGCTTATCAAGAAATTCGTGGTGTGGGGACTGACGCTGATAATGACGGTTTTTATGAGCATTCTTTCAGCGCAGACGCTAGTGGCAAGCGCTTCGGACAATACGGCGATAAAAGCGGCAAAGTTTATGGTATCGCAGGGCGTGCCGATTGTCGGCGGGACGATTTCGGACGTTGTGAACACGTTTGGCGGGAGCTTGTCGGTACTCAAAGGCAGCGTCGGTACTTATGGAATAATCGCGGCTGCGGTGATTTTGTTCCCGTCAATCGCTCGGATTTTCTGCTATAAAATCGCGATTGCTTGTGCGGGGGCATTGGCGGAAACGCTTGGCTTAAAGGAGCTGGGAACGCTGATGAAAAGCTGCTGCGCGGTGACGACAATCATTTTGTCGGTGAGTATATGTTTTCTTCTGCTGAATTTTTCGGCGGTGATTTTGCTGCTTGCAGCGACCGGATAGGACGTTGAAAGGAGAAGAAATGGGCTTTTTGACAAGTATCTGCATAGCGGCAATTGCGATGGCGCTTTTTCGGCTGCTGGTGCCGGAGAACAAGTTTTCAAAGCAGATTACGCTTTTGATTGCTTGCGTTTTTTTGCTGACGGGAATAACCGCCGCAAGCGGTGCTGAAATTAATCTTGAGGACTCGGCTGAGCTTGGAGAAAACGCTGATTTTATATGTTTTTCCGAGCAGGTTGACGGGCAGCTCAAGCAGAAAATCTGTCGGAATATGGAAGAAAAAATCCGTGCTTTGCTTGCTGAAAACGGACTTTTTCCCGAAGAAGTTCACATAATCGTTAATATTTCGGGATTGTACGGCATAAATATTAGCGAAGTGAAAGTGTTGTTCGGCGGGGAAGAGGGACTTGAAACGGCTCAGAAAATTCTCGGGAACGCGCTTTCGGGGGATATAAAAGTAACGGTTGGTACAAAGTGAGGAGCTTATGAAAATTTCTTTGACGCGGGTGAAGGATTTGATTTCGGGTGAAAAAGGGCGGAAAATTCTTCTTGTCGGCGGGATATTTCTGTTAGCACTCTTGCTTATCAGCACGCTTTTCGTCGAGAAAAATGAAAGCACGGTTTCCGTTAAAACCGAGAACGCTGCCGAGATTGAGGAGAAGCTGGAGCGGCGGCTTTGCGAGCTTATCTCGAAGATTGAGGGCGTGGGAGAAGTGAGCGTGATGGTGACGCTGGACACAACCACGACAGCGGTTTATGAGAAGGACAGAAAGCAGGAAGAATCATCGGGGAACGCTGTGGGAAGCTCCTCGAAGGAAACGGAGGTGGTTCTGGCGGGGAGCGCAAAGCAGCCGCTTTTGTCGGGAAGCGTAATGCCGACGGTACGTGGAGCGGCGGTTGTGTGCGAGGGCGCGGCAAATCCCCTTGTTCGCGAAAAGGTTGCAAACACTGTTGCAAAAGCGCTTAATATCGGCATTTCGCGGGTTTATGTCACGGATTAAGTTTGGTAAATATCGGCATTTGCCGTTTTTGGAGGTTTTGTTATGAAGAGATTGAATATGATTATCGGGAAAAAGCAGCTGGTGATTGCGTCGCTTGCGGTTGTTCTGGGAGCTGCGGCAGCGATAAATATTGCCATTCAGACGGGCAAGAAGGACGGCGTCCAGCCCGCGCAGCAGGTCAGCGGGTCAAGTTACGGGGAAACGGCGCTGGTTTCCAAGGAGCTGACTTCGGAAACGGCGACCGGTTCCACGGACGCTTATTTTGCGAACGCGCGTCTTGAGAAGCAGCAGGCGCGCGATGAAGCGGCGCAGGTGCTTGCGGTTATGTATCAGGGCGGCGATATGACAGGCGGGGAGCTGGAAACAGTTGCCCAAAACGCGAAAGAGCTGAGCGCGATTATCGAGAGCGAGAACGCGGTTGAAACGATTTTGAAGGCGCAGGGCTTCGAGGACGCGCTGTGTTACATCTCGGATAAGGGCGCGAATATTATCGTGAAAACGAGCGGTCTGGACGCGGCGGGCGCTGCAAAAATCAAGTCGGCGCTGCTGTCGGAGGTTGAGGTAAGCTCGGATAGAATTACCATTGTTGAGGTAAAGTGAGCGGGTTTCCGAAAAACGCTTTCGATATGCCGAGGTTTATCAACGGGATAGCTTTGCGGGAAGCCTTGGCGATTTTTCGGGCATCGAGCCCGAAAAATCGCGCGGGTGCAGTCACGCCCGTTAAAACGGGACGTGCGTGGCTGCACCCGCACTGCTAAGGTTAGGTTGCTGAAAAGGGTTTGCGGATTTTTTCGCGTTCGCGAAAAAATTTGGCAATGGTTGCAAACGGTATTTCAAGTTTGTTTGTAAACTATTAATTTGAGAAAATCCATTTTTTATGATTT
>SFJQ01000054.1 GCA_004555855.1 [Eubacterium] saphenum
ATTTGGCTATTCGTAAAGCAGGATATCCGATATCACTTGTCGATGGGCATACTCTGGTAAGCCGATTACTTGAAACCGAACAAATTGGAATTGTACCAGAGGGAGTATTTCCTTGCTACTGCGAAAGTCTTTTTCCGAATGAGCACATTATCGACTTTATGAACTTGCCTAGCGAGAATAGGCAGCTTGTAGCAGCTCATTGCGTTTGGCAAGATATAGAGCCTGTGGAACTTATAGATAAATAGACGATGCAACCCTTAATGAGAAATGCAACCAAATGCAACCCTATGCAACTTGTATCAAAATATGCGTTTGTAGCCAGCAGCGTGACCAGATGACGTGCTTATTGCACGTCATACTTGCACCCAATTTCGCCTCTAGTTTCTTCCGGGGGCGTTTTTTTCACGCAAAATAACTAATCCTTTCCTTGACAATTCCGCGAATGTGTGGTATCATTTGTGTATAGCGAAATAACTTACACGAAAGGCGATAAGAATGCAGAAAATACGCAGACACCTGTTGTTTTACGGAAACGTTCAGGGAGTTGGATTTCGGTACAGAGCGTGTTACAGCGCGAGAAATCTCGGTGTAACGGGCTGGGTGAGGAACTTGGACGACGGCTCGGTTGAAATGGAAGCGGAGGGCTATCCTCGGGATATTGACGCGCTTGTGCAAAGCCTTGAGGAGAACCGCTGGTGCTTTATCGAGCGGCTTGAATGCACGGAAATTCCCGTGCTTGGCGATTACGGTTTTGAGATTTTGGGATAAAATGGAGAAAACTATGGATTTTTAGATAATCGATTTTCACACGCACCCGTTTGCCGAGCCCGCCGAGAACATCTGTCGGCACGCGGAATTTTGCAATATGTCCGAGCAAAACACGCCCGCTTATCTGAAATCGCTGGGTATTTCGCACATCTGCGGCTCGGTTCTGGACGCGAAAAAAGAGTTTTCCGAGGGCGCAACGCTTTGGGACAGGCTCTCGTACAGCAACAAAACCGCGCTTTCGCTTGCCGAGCGATATGACGGATTTTACACGCCCGGCTTTCACGTTCACCCGCGATATATCCGCGAATCCTGCGAGAAAATTGAGAAAATGAGCAAGCTTGGCGTGCGGCTTATCGGCGAGCTTGTGCCGTATATGGACGAGTGGAGCGACTATTCCTTCCGCGAGTTTGATGAAATTATCAACGTTGCGCTGATGTACAATATGATTGTGAATTTCCAGACAATCGACAACGACCAGATTGACGCGATGGTTAAAAAGCACCCGAAAAACATTTTTGTCGCCGCGCACCCCGGTGAATACGAAAACGCTGTCCGGTACTTCGAGCGTATGAAATTGAGCGAAAACTACTCCCTCGACCTGTCGGGGACGGGGCTTTTCAGGCTTGGAGTGCTGCGCCACGGCATCGACGTCTGCGGCTCGGAGAGATTTTTGTTCGGCACGTATTATCCCGTTTGCTCTCCGGAAATCAATATCGGTGAACTGCTCCTGAACCCGCTCTACACCGACGCTGAGCGCGAGAACATTTTCTCGAAAAACGCGAAAAGGCTTCTTGGATTATGAACGAAAAAGTGATTTTGGAAACGGAGCGGCTGTTTCTTCGTGAATTGAATCAAGATGATTTCGGGGCGCTTTGCAAAATCTTGCAGAACGAGGAAACGATGTACGCATACGAGGGCGCTTTCAGTGATAAAGAAGTGCGGGAGTGGCTTGACAGACAGCTTTCGCGTTATCGGGAGTTTGGCTTCGGCTTGTGGGCGGTCGTGCTGAAAGAAACGGGCGAGATGATAGGGCAGTGCGGGCTGACAATTCCGCCGTGGAAAGACGAAAAAGTCCTTGAAATCGGCTACCTTTTTCAAAGGAAATTCTGGCACAACGGCTACGCGACGGAAGCTGCAATTGCCTGCAAAAAATACGCTTTCGAGGTGCTGAACGCGGGCGAGGTTTGCTCGATAATCAGGAATACAAATCTCCCTTCGCAAAGGGTTGCCGAGCGAAACGGAATGACAAAAACGGACTCTTGGACAAAGCATTACAGGGGCGTTGATATGCCGCATTTTCGGTTTGTGGCTTATAAAAAATAATCCCGAGAAAACTCTCGGGATTTTCCGTATTATTTATCTTTTTTATACATAGAACACCCGCCGCATTTTGAGCAGTCACCGCAGCATTTTCCCGAGCGTTTATTCCGCTTAATAACCACAATTGAAATAACCGCCGCCGCAAGCAAACCTCCGCCGATTACGAGATTTATCCAGTTGTTGACAAGAAAATCAAGCATTTTGTTCACCCGAATTTTTTTCAGCCGCTTCGTACATCGCGGAAATCACCGTTTTCATCACGGAAAGCGCGTCTTTGTCCTTGCCCGCGGTGACGAGCATTCGCGGTCTGCCGACGGTTTCCAGCCGCATTTTCTTGCCGACAGCCTTTGTCACCGCAGACAGCCTTTGCATATCGAACTTCGACATATAGAAAATCAAATCCTCGCCCGTCTGCGAAATTTCCGACACATTGCAGTCCGCCGCCATATTCCTCAGCCGCGCAACCTCAATCAGCCCGACAACCGATGAGGGTGGGTCGCCGAAGCGGTCAATCAGCTCGTCCGTGATGTCCTCCGCGTCGCTCTGCGTCTTAATCCGCGCGATTTTTCGGTAACAGTCAACGCGCTGCGCCTGATTTGAGATATAGTCCTCGGGAATAAACGCGTTAATTCTGATATCAACAAGGCACTCTTCCTTGTGAACATTCTTCTCGCCGCGTTCCTCGCGCACCGCTTCATCAAGCAGCTGCAAATACATATCATAACCGATGTTGGCAAGGTGACCGCTCTGCGAAGCTCCGAGAATGCTTCCCGCGCCGCGTATCTCAAGGTCACGGAGGGCAATCCTGAAGCCGCTTCCGAACTGCGTAAATTCGCGGATTGCGTCAAGTCTGCGCTGCGAAATCTCCGACAGCACTTTCCCCGGCTTGAACGTGAAATACGCAAACGCGCGCTTGTTTGTTCTGCCGACGCGACCGCGAAGCTGATGAAGCTGCGCCAAGCCCATATAATCCGCGTCCTCGATTATCAGCGTGTTCACGTTCGGCACGTCAACTCCCGTTTCGATTATCGTTGTGCAAACGAGAACGTCAAGTTCTCCGTCGAGCAGCTGCCGCCAGACTTCCAGAAGCTCGTTTTCCGACATTCTTCCGTGTGCAACGCCGATTTTTGCTTCGGGAAGCAGCGACTGCAATTTTTCCGCGCAGCCGTAAATGCTCTCAATCCTGTTGTGGATATAATACGCCTGACCGCCGCGCCGAAGCTCCTTTTGAATTGCGCCCGCGATGATACCCCAGTCGTGCTCCAGAACGTAGCTTGAAACGGGCTGCCTGTCCTGCGGCGGCTCGTCAAGAACGCTCATATCGCGAATCCCGCTCATCGCCATATTCAGCGTTCGCGGAATGGGCGTTGCCGACAGCGACAGAATATCCACACCGTTGAAGTTTTCCTTGAATTTCTCCTTGTGGGCAACTCCGAAGCGCTGTTCCTCGTCAATAATAACCAGTCCCAAATCCTTGAAAATCACGTCGTTCTGCACAATTCTGTGTGTTCCGATAACGAAGTCAATTCTCCCCGAAGCAAGCCCTTTCAGTATCTCTTTTTGCTCTTTTGGTGTTTTGTAGCGCGAAAGCAGCGCGATGTTTACGGGAAAACCTTCCATTCGCGCAGTTGCCGTCTGATAGTGCTGCCACGCGAGAACGGTTGTCGGAGCGAGAAGCGCACACTGCTTGCCGCTTTCGATACACTTGAACGCAGCTCTCAGCGCAACCTCGGTTTTTCCGAACCCGACATCGCCGCACAAAAGCCGCTCCATCGGCTGTTCCTTTTGCATATCGGACTTGATTTCGTCAATGCAGCGCATCTGCGAGTTGGTTTCGATATAGGGAAAGTGCTGCTCAAAATCGTCCTGAAGCTCGTCGTCCTCGGGGAACGCAAATCCCTTCGATTTCATACGTTTCGCGTACAGCTCGATAAGCTCCGCAGCCATTTCCTTTGCGGCAGCCTTTGCTTTTGCTTTTGACCTTTGCCATTGCTCGGAGTTGAGCTTGTTCAGTTTGACCGTGGAAACATCGCCCGTGCCGATATATCTCGATACCAAATCGAGCTGCGTTACGGGAACGTGCAGCACGTCTGCGCCCGCGTATTTTATGCGGATATAGTCCTTTGAAACGCCGCCTGCGTCAATTTTGTGAACGCCGTCAAAAACGCCGATTCCGTGCGCGTAATGCACCACAAGGTCGCCCACGGAAATATCCTCGAGCGAGCGGATTTCTTCGCCCGCGCTCTTTCTTTTTGCCGATTTTTTGCGCTCGGCGTGAACGGACGTGTGCGTGAAAACGCAAAGTCCCTGTTCGCGGTACTCTGCGCCCGCCGAAAGCGTTCCCGCCGCAACAACAATTTTACCGCGGATAATATCCTCGGGATTTTCGTAAAAATCGGCAGGGAAGCCGTCGTCCTTTAAATCATCTGCGAGATTTTGCGCGCCTTTTTTCGTTCCCGCGAAAATGAAACAGCAGTAGTTTTTCTCGAGCAGCCCGCGCATTTCGTCCTCGAGAATTTTGTATTCACCGCTCCACGGCGCTGTCTGAATTGCGTCGCCGACATTCACGGAAATCCCAAGCTCCAGCCCGCCGCCGCTCAGAAACGACTCGAAATAAACGCGCGTTTTCTCCTTAATCAGCGCGGCTGCTTCGTTTTTCGTGAGCATAAAGCGGTCGATACCCTTGCAGATTTTCGCTTCATCAAGCAGAATTTTCAAGTCCTCGGAATGTTGGAGGCAAGCCGCACGAACACCCTCGCGAACCGCCGTATTTTCGCACACGAACACGTTTTCCGCGTAATCGAAAACTGTAGCTTCGCTGTCAAAGCAAAGCGGGAAATAGCGGTCGATGTTGCTCGGAAAACCGCCGTCCTTTATCTTTTGAACGTCCTTTTCAAGCCGTTCGCGAACCTTTTCCGCGCTCTTTCCGCGCAGCTTTTTCGCAAGCGCTTCAATCTTTTCACAAAGCGCCTCGCCGCTCTCGAAAAGCGTTTCGCGCGCCGGTGAAATCACGATTTTGTCAAGCGATTCGGTTCTGCGCTGTGTTTCGAGGTCGAATTGCCCGAGGCTGTCGATTTCATCGCCGAAAAACTCCATACGAAACGGCACATCGCTGCTTGGAGGGAACACGTCCACGATACCGCCGCGCACCGAAAACTGCCCGCTTCCGTCAATCTGACTTGCGCGAGAATAGCCCGCCGAAATCAGCTTTTTTACCAGCTCGTCCTTGTCGATTTCATCGCCACAGCTTATCTCAAATGTGTGATTTTTCAGCTCCTCGGGCGGGATTGTAAGCTGAATTGCCGCAGCCGCCGAGCAGACAATCGCCCTGCATTTCCCCTCAATCAGCGCAGAAAGCGCGTTTATCCGCTTATGCTCGTACTCCTTCGATGAAGCCTCGGTGTCCGCTAAAATCATCTCTTTTTCGGGGCAGAGCAGCGCAGCGTTTTCACCCAGCAGCATATTAATATCCGCGCAGAGCTTCACCGCGTCGCTCTCGTTTTTCATCACGACAACCGTTTTCTTCGCGTTTTCACCGCCGAGCAGTCCCGCGATAAAATGCGCCTTGTGAATAGCGGAAACGCCCGTTACAAGAGCGGGCAGGGGGTTATTTCCGTCAAGGTATTTCTCCAGCCGCGAGAAATCCTTGTTTTGCCTTGCGGCGTTTACAAAAAAGTTCATACTAACCTCAGGAATTATATTTGTTCATCGCATCGTTGATTTTCCCGTCAACCATCAGCTCTATCGCCGAAACCGCATTTCCAAAGCACTTTTCAAGCGCTTCGCCGTCCTCTTTTTTGAAATGTCCGAGAACCCAGTCCGCGAGATTATAGTCGGGGTGCGGTTTCGCGCCGACGCCCATTTTTATGCGGGGGAACGCGTCGCTGCCCGAAAGATAGATGATATTTTTTATGCCGTTGTGACCGCCATCACTGCCTTTTCTGCGAATACGCAGGTGACCGGGTTCAAGCGAGATGTCGTCAAATACGATTATACAGCGCTCCGGCGGGATTTTGTAGAACTGCATCGCTTCCGTTACCGCTTCGCCGCTTTTGTTCATAAAAGTGGTCGGTTTCATTATCAGACAGCGCTTTCCCGAAATCATCGCGTCACAGGTAAGCGACTTGAATTTCAGCTTTTTGCAGCTCACGCCGAGCTTCTCGCAAAGCGTGTCGATTGTCATAAAACCGATATTGTGGCGGGTATTTTCGTACTCCGTGCCGGGGTTTCCCAAGCCGCAGACGATATACTCCACAGCACCGACAGGCGCGTTTTTTTCACTTTCCAGCTTTTTGAAAATATCAAATACCGACATTTTTTCACCTTTTTCCAACTTTTTTCACAACAACAAATTCCGCTCGCAAATCAATACGGGCGGTCACTTATTCAGCATTCTTATTTTAACACATTCTATTCGTTTTGTCAAGCAAAATTCCCCCGAAATATGACGGTTTCGGGGGAATAATCTTGTGAAAATTAAACGATATCGTCCGCGTCAAACGGGTCGCCGCACTCCGGGCAGAACTTCGGAGGATTAGCGGGGTCTGCGGGCTCCCAGCCGCACTTGTCGCACTTGTAGAGCGGAACACCCGCGGGCTTCGGCTTTCCGCAGTTCATACAGAACTTGCCCTTGTTTACCGTGCCGCACCCACAAGTCCAGCCGTTTTCGGCAGCGGGCTTTTTCGCGCCGCACGACATACAGAAATTACCCGTGTTCTTTGTGCCGCACGAGCAAGTCCACTCGTTTGCAGCCTGCTGCTGCGCCTGAGCCTGTTGTGCTTGCTGAGCTTGCTGCTGCGCTGCCATATTGTAGAGATTTTGCGCGTTAATTCCGCCTGCCTGCTGAGCCATATTCATTCCCATAAAGCCCATCATCGCGCCGCCGGAGTTGCCCGCAGCAATCTTCATCGCGTCGCCCTGCGACATCGAGAGATTTGCGGCAGCCATTCCCGGGTCACGCATAACCGCAGTTCTCTGGAGCTGCTTAATCATTTCCTGATCCTCGGGCGGAATTGTCGGCGCGTTCATATTGAACGAGCTTATCGTGATACCGCGCAGTTCGCCCCATTTCTGCGAGAGCTGCTCGTTGAGCGAGTCGCAGATTTCAAGAGTGTGAGAGGGGAGAGCGCTCGGTCTGACGCCGATATCCGAGAGTTTTCCGAGAGCGGGCTGAAGCGCGTTTATAATCTCGCTTTTCAGCATACTGTCGATGTTTTCTCTGGTAAATGTATCCTTGAAATTCGCGCAAACGTTTGTGTAGAACAAAATCGGATTTACAATTCTGTACGAATATTCGCCGTTGCAGCGAAGCGAAACATCAACGTCAAGACCGATATTTTTATCGACAACGCGGAAGGGAATAGGATTTGCCGTACCGTAGCGGTTGCTCATAATTTCCTTGGTGTTGATGAAGTAAATTCTCTGGTCAACGGGAGCAGAACCGCCGAAAGTGAAGCGCTTGCCGATTTCCTTGAAGGTCTGCTTGATGGAGTCGCCGAGCTTTCCGTAGAAAATGGACGGCTCGCTGGACTGGTCGTACACAAATTCTCCTGCTTCAGCACAAATCTCGGCAACCTTTCCGCTGTCAACGATAAGCGCGCACTGTCCCTCGTTTACGTTAATAATCGAACCGTTCGAGATAACGTTATCAGAGCCTTTGGTGTTCGAGCTTCTCTTGTCAACTTTTTTAAAGCCGCGCGCTGCGAGAACGTCCGAGCTTAATGCGTCACAATAAAAATAATCTCTCCAGGAATCCGCGAGAACTCCCGAAAGAGCGCCTATACCTGCCTTTAATAAACCCATTGTATATACTCCTTTCCGAACTGAAAATTTCCGTTATTTTTATTATACAACACTTTTTCCCAAAAGTCAATAAAAAAATTAACTCCCCTATGTAAAAAATAATAGGGGAGAGAAGTTTAAAGCTTTTCGATTTTATAGTAATAGGTGTACATTTTCTGCACGGAGTTTTCGAGAAAATAGTAGTGCTTTATGTACGGGACGAGCAGCCCGAGAAACAGTATCGTGAGCGTTATCGGACCCCAGCCGCCTATGGTTAGCATAAGCGCAAGCGAAATCAGGAAAAACACCGCGAAAAACAGCGTCACCAGCAGATGAACCAGCCGTTCGTGCTGATAAAACGCAATCCGCTGAAGCAGCTCCGCGCGCATTTTCAGCAGCTCCTCGTTTTCGTGTTCAATCGAGAAAAACTGCTCCAAAATCGCGAGATACGCCTTGATTTGTTTAGTCATCGAACTCCTCCAAAGCTGCCGTTGCCGCTTCCCATTCCTCCATCGCCGCTTCCTGACGCTTGCGGATTTCCTCAAGCTCCTCGGACAGCTCAAGCGCCTTCTGATAATCGGAAAGTTCGCTCAAAGCCGCGTTCAACTCGTTTATTTTCCCGTCAAGTTCCTCAATTTCGTTTTCAAGCCGATTAACCCTTGTTGTCAGTTTTCTGCGCTCGGATTCGCGCTCTTTTTTCTGCTTGTAATCAAGCGCGTTCTCGGATTTTTTCGGCTTTTTCTCCTCAATTTTCGGCGCAAGCTCAGCCGATTTTTCAAGGTAATAATCGTAGTTTCCGAGGTAATTTTCCGCGCCGCTTTTGTTCAGCTTGTAAACCCTGTCCGCGAGTTTGTTTATCAGATAGCGGTCGTGGCTTATGATGAACAGCGTGCCGTCGTAGTTCAAAAGCGCGTTTTCAAGCGCTTCGCAGGACGAAATATCGAGATGGTTTGTCGGCTCGTCGAGCAGCAGGAAATTCGCGCCCGACAGCATAAGCTTCAACAGCGCAACCCTTGCCCGTTCACCGCCCGAAAGCTCCGAGATTTTTTTGAAAACGTCGTCGCCCTTGAACAAAAATGACGCGAGCGCCGTTCGTACAGCCGTTTCCGTCATTCTCGGGTACTCGTCGTGTATCTCGCTGAATGCGGTTTTTTCCTCGTGCAGCCCGCGCTGCGACTGGTCGAAATAACCCGTCTGAACCCGCGAACCAAACTTAAATTCCCCGAAATCCGCGCTGTATTCGCCGGTCAAAATCCGAAAAAGCGAAGTCTTTCCGCAGCCGTTTCCGCCGATTAGAAAAACGCGCTCGCCCTTTTTTATCTCAAGATTAACGTTTGAAAAAAGCTGCTTTTCATCAAATGAGAGCGCAAGATTTTTCGCCGTCAGCACGTCGTTTCCGCAGCCGTCCGCGCTCTTGAACGAGAATTTTATCGCGTCGGGAGCGTCCTCGGGTTTTTCGAGATTTTGAGCAATCCGGTCAATCTGCTTTTGCTTTGAGGCAATCGTGACATAGTTGTGCGCCTGATTCCATCGCTTTTGCTGCTCGATTATACCCTCAACGCGGTTGATTTCCTTCATCGCCGCGTCATATTCCTTCTGCATGCGCTCGAGATACTCCGCTTTCAGTTCCAGAAAACGCGAGTAGTTTCCCTTGTAATCGCGAACGTGACCGTTTTCCAGCTCAATCGTGCGCTCGGTTGTTTTGTCAAGGAAATAGCGGTCGTGCGAGATAACGAGATAAGCCCCGCGATAGTCGCCGAGAAACTTTTCCAGCCACTCCACGGACTCGATATCCAGATGGTTTGTCGGCTCGTCAAGCAGCAGCAAATCCGCTCCCGAGAGCAGAAGTTTCGCCAGTTGCAGCTTGGAGCGCTGCCCGCCGCTCAGAACCGAGGTTTTCAGCGAAAAATCTTTCTCCGAGAAACCCAGTCCGCAAAGCGCCGCAGCAGTTCTGCTTTTGTAGGTAAGCCCGCCCTCGCGCTCAAACTGCTCGGAAAGCCGCGTCTGGCGCTCGATTGTTTCGAGGGAGTGGTCGCCGAAGTCGATTTTGTCATGGATTTGCTCCAGCTCAAGCTCCATATCCTCAAGCTCCGCAAAAACCGACAAAGCCTCGTCATAGAGCGTTTTTTCGGAATCCTTGCAGGCGAACTGCTCCATAAAGCCGATTTTTATTCCTCCGGCAATGTGGATATCTCCGCTGTCTTGGGAAAGCTCGCCCTTAATCAGCCGCAGAAGCGTAGTTTTGCCACTTCCGTTCACGCCGACAAAACCGATTTTATCTTTATCATAAATCTCGAACGATGCGTCCGAGAACAGCGTCCTGTCCGCAAAGGACATCGAAACGCCGCTTAAACTCATTAATAACATTTCGTTCTCAGAACATCATTGTCGTGTTTTCAAGACGCTCGGGCTTGTATTTTGTGTCAACGAGATAGGAGTTTGCGTTTACTTCAAGATTTGCCGAAAACTCATCAAGATAGTCGTTGAAATCGTTGTTTTTAAAATTCAGAAGAAGGGAACTGCGGCTGCTTTCAATCCAATCCGATTTTGCTGTGATGTCGTATCTTGCGATAACATATACGCTTCCTTCGGTTTTCAGCAATGTCGCTTTTCCGTCGTCCTTTGCGTTGAACATAAACTCGGATTGGGAAAGATATATTGAAAAACTTGAACAATTTCCTGAAAAGGTAAAAAAAGCAACTGATGAATACATGCACGGTGATGTTAAAGATTTTATGATAAAAAGTATAACAGGCGAAATGCCTAAATCAGACAGAATTAAAAGAGGAAGTAGAGGACATGCTAAAGATAGTCAATGGTATGTGTCTTTTAATTTTGATCAAGCAGTCACTATTGAAAATAAATTAGCAGGTAATAAAAAAACATCTTTTTATTATTTATTCTTTCCACATGAGGGAAC
>SFJQ01000003.1 GCA_004555855.1 [Eubacterium] saphenum
GAACCTTTTTCTGAAGAAAAAGGTTCCAAACCTCCAAAAAGACTTTTTTCGCTGCGCGGCTCTCGTACAGAAATGCGCTTACTTCGCCAGCAGCTCGCAAACCTTATTCGAGAACTCCACAGGATTTTCAATCGGCATTCCCTCAATCAACAACGCCTGATTGTACAAAATATCCGCGTAATCCGCCGCCTTATCCTTATCGCTCTCGTACAACTCCTTCAGCTTCCCGAAAATCTTGTGATTAGGATTAATCTCAAGAATTTTCTCCGCCTTCGCGCCTTCTCCGTTCGGCATCGCCGACAGCACCTTCTCCATCTCAACCGACAGCATTCCCTCGCTTGTTATGCAAACAGGGTGGTTCTTCAGGCGCTGCGACAGCTTGACCGCCTTAACCTTTCCGCCGAGTTTCTCCGTCATAAACTCGAACAGCGGCTTGTTGTCCTCCTCGGCCTTCTTGATTTCTTCCTTCTCCTCGGGAGTATCAAGTCCAAGGTCGTCCGCGGAAACCGACTTGTACTCCTTCCCGTCAAAGTCGTGCATCATTTGCAGGCAGAACTCGTCAACGTGGTCGGTAAGGTACAGAATTTCGTAGCCCTTGTCGCGAACCTGCTCGGTCTGCGGAAGGCTCTCGATACGCGTAACGCTGCTTCCGCTCGCGAAATAAATGTACTTCTGCTCCTCTTTCATACGCGAAACGTACTCCTCAAGCGTGGTCGTACCGCCGTTTGACGTCTTGAACAGCAAGAGGTCCTGAAGCTCGTCCTTGTTCATTCCGTAAGCCTCGTAAATGCCGTACTTAATCTGTGCGCCAAACGTTTCAAAGAATTTTTCGTATTTCTCGCGCTCGTTTTTGAGCAGTTTTTTCAGCTCGTTCTTAATCGACTTTTCGATGCTCTTTGCGATAATTTTCAGCTGTCTGTCGTGCTGGAGCATTTCACGGGAGATGTTAAGCGACAAATCCTCGCTGTCCACAAGACCCTTGACGAAGCTGAAATAATCGGGCAGCAAATCCGAGCATTTCTCCATAATCATAACGCCGCTTGAATAGAGCTGCAAGCCCTTTTCGTAGTTCTTGGAGTAATAGTCGTAGGGCGCGTTCTGCGGAATGTAAAGCAGCGCGGAATAGGTTGCCGTGCCCTCGGTTTTTGTGTGAATGTGGAGAAGCGGGTCGGTGTAATCGTAGAATTTGTCCTTGTAGAACTGATTGTAATCCTCGTCCTTCAGCTCGGTCTTGGACTTTTTCCAGATAGGAACCATAGAGTTGAGCGTTTCGGTAACGGTTTCCTTTTCATACTCCGGTTCCTTTCCGTCAACGCCGGTGCCTTCCTTGAGTTTTTCGTGCTCGACGTCCATCTTGATGGGATAGCGGATATAATCGGAATACTTCTTGACAAGCTCCTTGATTTTATAGGGCGTGAGGAACTCGTCGTAGTTCTCCTCATCGGCATTGTCCTTGATTTCAAGGGTGATAACCGTGCCGTTTGCGTCCTTTTCAGCGTCCTCGATTGAGTAGCCCTCGGCGCCGTCGCTCTGCCACATATAAGCCTTATCCGAGCCGTAAGCCTTGGAAATCACGGTAACTCTCTTCGCTACCATAAACGCGGAGTAAAAGCCCACGCCAAACTGCCCGATAACGTCAACATCTTCGGTTTTTTCGTTGTCGCGCTTGAACTCGAAAGAGCCGCTCTGCGCGATTGTGCCGAGGTTGTTTTCAAGCTCGTCCTTGGTCATACCGATACCGTTATCGGAAATTGTGAGCGTGCGCGCGTCCTTGTCAACGGCAAGCGTAATCTGCATATCAGAGCGCGTCAGCCCGAGATTTTCCTCCATCGACCTGAAATACAGCTTATCCATCGCGTCTGAAGCGTTTGAAATAAGCTCGCGCAAAAAGATTTCCTTATGCGTATAAATGGAGTTTATCATCATCTCCAGCAAGCGCTTGGATTCCGCTTTAAATTCCTTTTTTTCTGCCATTTAAATCATCTCCTAAATATTTAAATCAAATGCAGCATACACTTATTTTAGCACTCTGCTCATTAGAGTGCTAACTATATTATACAACTATTTTTTGAAAAGTCAAGGGTTTTGGAGAAAAATTTTGCGAGAATTTTTAACAATTTGCGAAAAGTGCAAAAAAAGCCGCAGACAAGGGGGTGTCTGCGGTTAAATCAAATTAAGGTTGCCGACTGTTTGGGGAAAACAGTTTATCGGCTGAAAATAATTGGGGAAAATATATTAAGAAGTATGCAGGCTTAAAAGCCTAAATACTATCTTGACAATTTCTAACATATAAATTATACCATTTTTTTTGGAAATTTGCAACAATTATTGTGTACAAACTGCAAGAGAATTTTTTGTGCATTTTCACGAAATCCACCCGCACATCAACTCGTAAAACGCGAGAATAAGCGGCATTGTCGCCATGCTCAAAATCGTGGAAACAGCAAAATGATTTGACGCGTATTCGGCGTTTTTGCCGAATTTGTGCGAGAACATAATCGCCGCCGAAGCCGTGGGAGCCGCCGCCGCGACAAGAATCGACCCGACAGCGGTTGGGTTTGCGCCGAAATGCCGCGCAAGAGCGTAGCCCGCAGCGATTACCGCCGGCAAAAGCAGCAGCCGAAACGCCTGCAGAAAATACACGCGCTTTTTCGTGAAGCAGCTTTTAATTCCTGCCATAGCAATCGTTGCTCCCGAAACAATCATCGCAAGCGGCGTGTTGAGCGCGCCGAGATAATTGAGCGGCTGCTGAATGATTTCCGGAACTCGAAATCCCGTGAAAAAGCACACCAAGCCGAGAATTATACTCAGCATCGCCGGCGAGAGCACAATCTTCACCAGCCCTTTTCCCGACATCTTTTTCCCGCTCATCATCACAACGCCGTGCGTCCACATAAAAACGTTGAACGCGGTGATATAAGCCGTGAGGTAAAACACGCCCTCCGAGCCGTAGGTTGCCTCGGCAAGCGGAATTCCCATAAATGCGCAGTTTGAATAGCCGATTGCAAAGCGCTCGACCTCGAAATCCTTGTGCGTTTTTCGCACAATAAGCCTAGCTGCAAGCACGGACAACGCCTGTGACGCAAACGCAAGCGCAAGCGCCGTCAGAAGCCCTTTGAGCAGCTCGGGGTTAAAATCTGTCTGATAAGCGTTGAAAATGACAATCGGGTTGATTATGGAAATCGTGATATTCGACAGCCGTTTTGACGAGTTTTCGTCAAGAAAATCCTTCTTGTACAAAAAATACCCGAAAAACAGCAAAATTAGCATTACACCGGCTTGAAATGCCGTAATCAGCGCAGAGTTCATTGTTTTTTCCTTTGATATGCCAGAATTTTATCCATTCTTGATTTCAGCGGAATACAAATCGCCGTTGCCGCGGCAATCTTGATAGAGTCACCGATAAGAAACGGCACAACGCAGCTCATAAGCGCGGGACCAAGCGCGCTTCCCGTTGAAATCATAAACCAAGCCGTGCCGAAAACATAGCAGGCAAGAGTTCCCAAAACCATTCCCACGGGCATGAGTTTTTTATTACGTTCGGCAAAAATTCCCGTTAATATAACCAGCGGTATAAAGCCGATTATGTAGCCGCCCGTCACTCCGAGCAGTTTTGCGAAACCGCCCGAAAATCCCGTAAAAACGGGCAGACCGACAGCTCCCAGCATAATGTAAACGCAAACCGCCGCTACGCCCTTTTTGCTCCCGAGAAATCCGCCCGCAAGGTAAATCGCAAACGTTCCCAGCGAAATCGGAATTGCACCGACGCTAATCGAAAACGGCGCCATTATGCAGATTATCGCCGCAAAAAGCGCGATGAACACCATATTGTTCACCGTGAAAAACTTATTCTCTTTCACAAAATCACTTCTTTACTTCTCCGCCAAGAGTTTTCTCTCGGGCACAAACGCCGACAAGCCCTTTACGGCAGTTTTCACGGAAATATCCGCGAGAACGTCGATATCCTCGCGGCAGCCGTCCCGAAACCACGACGCGTACACCGAAAGCACTCCCGAAACGATAAATTCCGAAATTGCGTTAAGTTCGCGGTCGTTGTTTCCCGCGCCGATATTTCGCAAAGCCGCTGAAATCGTCCTTCGCAGAGCGAGCTTCATTCTGCCGCTTGTAAAAATCTCGGGATTATACCGCATAAGCCGCGAGAAAAAGTCCCTGTGCAGCTTCACGGTATCGCTTACGCCGCGCACAACCGCGCCGATATTCAGCAGGCTCCCGCTTTGAAGGTGCTCGGAAAACTCCTTTAGAAACTCGTTTTCAAGCTCCTCGAGAACATCGCCGACGGTGCGGTAATGACGGTAAAAGGTTTTTCGGTTTATCTTTGCAAGCTCGCAGATTTCCGAAACGGTAATGCGCGTAATGGGTTTCTCGGACATTATCTCAACCAGCACGTTCCTGATATTCGCGCGCGTCTTGATAATCCTTAAATCGGGTTTTGGCATTACTTTATTTCGTTCTTTCCGCTCTTCTTGTCCTTTGTAGCCTTTGCTGTGGCAACCTCGGCGGTTGCTGCCTCGTGATGGGTGTTGTTTCTGGCAATAGCTGTCTTGAGTACGCGGATTTTTGTGCGGTCGCTTCCGGTTTCGATAAGAACGGTGTCCTCCTTAACCGACAGAACGCGCCCGATAATACCGCCGTTTGTGACAACCTCGTCGGCAACCTCAATGTTATTGAGCATATCCTGCATTTCCTTGTTGCGCTTCTTCTCGGGGCGCAGAATAAGGAAGTAGAAAATTCCGACCATAAGCACAAGCGGCAAAATCATCGTCAGAATAGAAGCCCACTGCGAACCCGCAGCAGCTGCTGCCGAAGCATTAGAACTCGTTGAAATCAAATTGAGAAAATTCATTTTTTGTCCTCCGTATCTGTTTTGTTTTATACATAAAGTGTACAACTTTTATATTATACACCCTGTTTCCTGAAAAATCAAGTGGTAAATATCAGAGTTATTGTCCGAAAACGCTGATTTCGGTTTCCGAGAACGCTTTTTTGATATCCGAGAGCGCCGTTTCCGAATAGCCGCCCTTGATAACCACATAAAATTCCGCGTCGCCGAGAGCAGTTTTCAGCTTTCCGGCAAAATCCTTGGCGTTTGTGTAAGCCTCCGTTGCGGAAGCAGTCGGCGTGTAATCGATGATGAGCTTGATTTCGGAGAGCTTTTCCGCGCTCCCGCAAAGCTCCGCGTCCGTACACAAACGGTTCTGCGCGATTACATTTTCACCCGCAAGCTCAACCCAAATCTCCGCGCCGTTCTTTTCAGCGCCCGCTTTCGCCGAGTCCAGAACGTCCCAGAGAGCGTCCAGACGCGCTTTGTTGTCCGAAAGCGGCAGGTCGGAGAGATAATTTACAATATCATCTCTGTGGAACAGCGGGAACATCGTGTTCACGGCGATGATGTTCTTGAAGCCCGCCGCCGACAGCTCCTCGGTGATTTCACCCATAAACTGAAGCGTCTGCGTTCTGAACGGCGACAGCCACGGCTTTCCGCCCTTGTCAACGCGGTTGTCATGCCACGTCAAGCCGCTGCCTGTTATCCGATAGCCTCCGTCCGTCACATATCTGCTGCCGCAAAGCTTATCCTTGAGGGTGCTGATTTTAGCTGCGGGAATAAAGCCCGCGTCCGAAATCGCTTTGCAGATTTGCTCGGCTGAGAGAGTGCCGGTGATAACGTCGTTGTTTTCAAGGGACTTGATTTCGCTTTTGTACAGGAAGTTTCCCGTTTCGTTTTTCAGCGTCACGGCAACCGTTCCCGCTCCCGCAGCCTTTGCCGCAGCAAGCGCGCTGTTAAGCGAAGCGGAGCTTAAAGCGGCGTCCTCGGGAAGAAAATACACGTCGGTCATTTTCCGAACGGGTTCAATGGGAGCTTCCGAGCTTTCCTCGGAGGAAACCGGAGCTTCGCTTTCCGAGGAAACTTCCTCGCTTGACGGGGGAGTCCACGCGGATTCCGAGGTAAGGGAGCTGTTGTTGCGGTTGTTGAAAAACTCAACAAGCGGTTTCCCCAGACCAAAGCCAAGAACACCGAGCGCACAAGCCGCCACAACCGTTATGACAATCGTGAGGACTTTTTTTCGCTTGTTTTTTCGTTTGCTGTAAAGGTTTACCTTGCTTCGTTTGATTTTGATGTTGGTTTTTTTGTTCTTCAATGCGCTCAAGCCCCCTTTGACAAAATTTTCAGAACTCAGCCGTGTAGCCAATCATAACGTTAAACGCGAGAGATAAAATTCCGATATAAATCATCATTATCGGATAACCGCGGAAAATTTTCGGGATTTTTTCGCTTGACAGGCGGTCGTTTGCGATATTGAGCAAAAAGCAAGCGAGGAAGAAGCCGATGCCCGTGCCGAAGCCGTAGCCGACATATCCTGCAAAGCCTTTTCCGAAGGTTGAGTTAAGGAAAAGCGCTCCGAAAACCGCGCAGTTGAAAATCGCGAGATGCGCGAATTTTTTGACCTTGTAGAACGTTTTCGGGAAGCCTTTCCACAAAATCAGCAGCCCGATAACGTACAGCAGACTTATTATCCCCACATAAACCAGCGGCATAAGCAAATCGCCGTATGGCAGCGGGAGCAAAAGCCCGTCAAACTGATACGAAATAACGCTCGCGAGGGTTGTCATTATGGTAATTCCGATTGAGAAGCCGACAACGTGCGAGTCCTTTCGCGAGGCGTAAATAGCGACATTTGCGCCGAAAGCCCTGTCGAAAATCGCGTTCTGCGTGAAAACCGAAATCATCGCAAGGCTTACAATTCTTGCAAAAACGTTGCTCATTTCCCGCGCTCCTTTCTTGAAGAAACGCGCCTTCCCGCAGCAGCTCTGCAAAACGCCGCGAAAATTCCCACGAGAACAAATCCGAAGAAGGGAGATTTTGCCGCGGGTACAATCGGCTCGCAGACGTGAAATCCGAAAACCGTTCCGTAGGACAGAATTTCTCTCACAAATCCCGCCGCAAACGCCGCCATCGCGTAGCCCGCAATATAAATCAGAGCGTCAACAGCCATTCTCCCGTAGGGTTCGAGGTAAAAGCGGCTCTCGGTTTTCGCGAGGATAAGCGAGTTCACAACCGTAAGCTCAATATAAACCATAACCTCTTTCGTGGTGTCGGGGAAAAGATACCGCAGACCGATAACGGTCGGGATAAACATCGCTGCCGCGACGATTGTGTACAGTAATATTCTTACAGTATACACAATTTTTCTCGGAATAAACCTGCAAATCAGTATCGAGAAGTAAGAAATCGCGAAAAAGCTGAGCGTGAGGACAAGAGCACGCTGCATAGTCGTAGCCGCGACAATAATCGGCGCTGTGACAAGACCGCTCATAAGGACGATATTCTGCCGCAGCAGACCGTCGGCGTTTATGTGACTTTTCTTATTTTCCGCCGTCATTCCGATCGTCCTCCTTCTTCTTTCTGCGATGCTTCTTTATCTCTCCGTCAATCGGCGGAGTGTTGTATTTGTACTTTTCGGGAATGACAATTTCCTGCGTATCCGTGAGCTTTATGCCGCCGCTCTGAACAGTTGTCTTGGATTTCTCGAAGGAATTGACGTAGGTTCTTTTCCAGTAAACAAGGTTATCGACAAGTCGGTCAAAGCTGCTCCCGAGCGCGCCAGTAAGCAAAAGCGCAAACAAAAAGCTGCCCTCGGTCTGTCCGAAATAGCGGAACATCATCGTTATATAGCCGAGAGTCGCGCCGTAGAGAATTTTTCCCATCAGCTTTTCGGGAACGTTGTAGGGTTCTGCGGCAAGGAAAACCGTGCCGAACAGCAGATAGCCCGATGAAAACTCATAGAAAACCGAGCTCCAGCCGCCGTTTTCACCGAAATCCGCTCTCGGGAAGAAAAACGCGAGTACCGCCGATACGACAAGCGTTGACATAACCGCAGCAAAGCTGTTTGTGCGGCGAAGCACAAGGCAAATTCCGCACACCAGAATAACCAGCATATAAACCGTTCCGATGCTCCCCGTCACAAATCCCATAAGCGTGTCAAGAATGCCTTTCGCGGGGACGTTTCCGAGCTTCAGAGAGTACTCGGTTGAACGGGTGAGCGCGCCCTCAAATTCCGCAAAAACAGGGTAAATCTCGCCGTATTTCGGAGCATAGAGCATCTCCGCGGGATAGCAGATTATGAGAAACGCCGTGGAAATCGCGGGAGGTGAGAAGATGATGTTGTCAGACGCGCCGAAAAGGTGCTTTCCGATAACCACGCACAAACCCGATGACAAGATAATCAGCCCCACAGGAACGCTCACGGGCATCATCATTCCCGCCGCCAAGCCCCAGAACGGCACGGCAGCGTCTTTTATATTATAGCGGATTTTTCTGATAAGGCAGCAGAGCGCGTCCACAAGCATACAGCACACAACGCTCATCACGCATATCAAAACCGCGCGTATTCCCTGTAAAAATGCAGCGGGTACCAGAAGCATCGCCATTATAACCATACGCTCGAAATAAACCTTGTCCGGTTCGCGAGCAATATTCTTCGTCATCTATCAGTTTCCTTTCAGCGCCTCGCAGACCGTTTTCATATCGGGCGCTTTAAAAAGTCCCGTTCCCGCAACGAGAACGTTTGCTCCCGCATTTACCGCGGAAAAGCCTGTTTTTTCGTTAATTCCGCCGTCCACCTGAATGTCCAGCTTTTCAAAACCGTTTTGGTCGGCATATTCGCGCAGAACCTTGAGCTTCGGGAGCATATCGTAGATAAATCCCTGTCCGCCGTAGCCAGGCTCAACCGTCATCACCAAAATCATATCGCAAAGCGGGATATAATCGAAAACCGCCTCGACGGGAGTTGCAGGCTTTATCGCAAGCGCGGATTTTTTCCCGAGTGAGCGGATTTCCCGCAGACAGCCCGAAATGTCACCCTTGCTTTCAAGGTGAATTGTAATAAGGTCAGCGCCCGCGTCCGCGAAAAATTTTATCTGGCTTTGCGGATTTTCCACCATAAGGTGAACGTCAAGCACTTTTTCGGTAACGCTCCGCAAGGATTTCAGCACGGGCGCGCCGTAGGTGATTTGCTCCACGAAATGCCCGTCCATAACGTCAAAATGAATCCAGTCAACGCCCGCTCTCTCGCACCGTCTGATTTCGCTCTCCAAGTTCGCAAGATTACACGCAAGCAGCGAAGCCGAAACTATAGTTTCTCTAGCTGTCATTATTTCAAACCTCTTTTTTGTTAAAGTTCAACACATACACTTATATTTTATAATAAAATCGCGATTTAGTCAAGTGTCTAACGCTTATTTTCACCGATTTTTTATCAAGTGCGTTAAAATGTCATAAACCTGTTAAAAAAATTTAAAGATATTTGTGTATTTTTGTTTGATTTCCCGCTTGAAAAAATTTATTTTGTGGTGTATAATAATAACAATATACACAATTGAAAACGAGAGGAGAATAATATGCTCAACTGTAATTTTGAGGAAAAATTTACCAAAGAGGGACTCACGTTTGACGATGTGCTGTTGGTTCCCGCAAGAAGCGACGTTACTCCGAATATGATTGACATCAAGACAAATCTCACCAAAACAATCAGGCTCAACACCCCCATAATGACCGCAGCAATGGATACCGTAACCGAATCGAAAATGGCAATCGCAATCGCGCGTGAGGGCGGTATCGGCATTATTCACAAAAATATGACCATCGAACAGCAGGTTGACGAGGTTGACAAGGTAAAGCGCTCGGAAAACGGCGTTATCGTCAATCCGTTCTTCCTTTCGCCCGTGGACAGCGTTCGCGACGCAGACGCGCTTATGGGCAAGTATAAAATCAGCGGCGTGCCGATTGTCGAAAACGGCAAGCTTGTCGGCATTTTCACAAACCGCGACCTGCGCTTTATTTCAGACCCCGCGCAGAAAATCGGCGAGGTTATGACCAAGGAAAACCTCATCACGGCTCCCGTTGGAACAACCCTTGCGGGCGCGCAGGAAATCCTTCGCAGGCATAAGATTGAGAAGCTCCCGCTGGTTGACGAAAACGGCTACCTCAAGGGACTTATCACAATTAAGGATATCGAAAAATCCGTTCAGTACCCGAACACGGCGCGCGATAACAGCGGCAGACTGCTCTGCGGCGCGGCAATCGGCATTACGCCCGATGTTCTCGAAAGAGCGGGCGCGCTTATCAAGGCGCAGGCGGACGTGCTGGTTCTCGACTCGGCGCACGGTCACAGCAAGAACATTATGGTTACGCTGGACAAGGTAAAGAGCGCGTTCCCGAACACACCCATCATCGCGGGCAATATCGCAACCGCAGAGGCTGCCGAGGATTTGATAAAGGCGGGCGCGGACGCGGTTAAGGTCGGTATCGGCCCCGGCTCGATTTGTACAACGCGTGTTGTCGCAGGTATCGGCGTTCCGCAGATTACCGCGATTTATGACTGCGCGTGTGCAGCGGCAAAATATGGCGTTCCCGTTATCGCAGACGGCGGCATCAAGTACTCCGGCGATATCGTCAAGGCACTTGCTGCCGGCGCGAATTGCGTAATGCTCGGTTCACTGCTCGCGGGCTGCGAGGAATCGCCCGGCGATGTCGAGATTTATCAGGGACGTTCGTTCAAGGTTTATCGCGGAATGGGCTCGCTTGCGGCAATGAAGCAGGGTTCTGCCGACAGATATTTTCAGGAGAAGGACAAAAAACTCGTTCCCGAGGGCGTTGAAGGACGCGTTCCTTACAAGGGAGCGGTTGCCGATACCGTTTTCCAGCTTGTCGGCGGCATCAGGAGCGGTATGGGTTACTGCGGCTGTCCGACAATCCCCGAGCTTCAGGAGAGAGCGAAATTCGTCAAAATCACCGGCGCGGGACTTCGCGAAAGCCACCCGCACGATATCCAGATTACCAAGGAAGCTCCGAACTACTCCGCAAGCTTTTAAATGGGATTTTACAACATCATCGAACCGAAATATTTCGGCGAGTTTAAATGCACAGGCTCGGCGTGTCCGCAGAACTGCTGCGGGCGCTGGGGGCGCGTTTTGTGGACCGACGAGGAGTACGAGCGGCTGGTTTCGCGGGAAATGCCCGAGGAACTGCGCGTGAAAATCGGCTCGGCGTTCGCAAGGGAGCAAAACTTTTGGAACATCAGCTTAATCAATTCGGCTTGCCCGTTCCTCTCGGAGAACGGGCTTTGCTCGCTTCAGCTGGCTTTCGGCGAGGAAATCCTCTCGGCAACCTGCGCGATGTACCCGAGAGCGTCCGTTTTCAACAATTCCGTGCTGACGCGAGGCTGTTACACGAGTTGTCCCGAGGTTCTGCGGATTTTGTTCACCGATGAAAACGCGCTCGATATCAGTCTGCGAACCGTTCAGGTGCGCGGAAACACGGTTGAATTTAAGGCGGTTTCCTGCGAAAATGAAGCAGATTTTGCGAAAAACCCCGCGCTTGCTTTCCGAAACGAGCTTTTCGGGCTGTTTTTCGACATAATTTCCGAGAAATCTGCGGCAATTGAAACAAATCTCGCAATCGGCGCGGCTGCCGCGAAAACGCTTTCCGAGGTGAACGAAAACGAGCTTCCCGAGGCGCTGAATCGGCTCATAGAACGGCTTGACGAAACAGATTTCCTTGAAGAACGCGAGTTTATGGAAAAACGGCTTGTCGGTGAACTTTTCGCGGAATTGTTCGGGGAAAGCGCGCTGATTAACGGGAATTTCGATGAAAAGCAGCTTGCCGAGGGTGAAAAACGGCTTTCCGAGATTTTTGCGGGACGGGAATATTTTTTCCGAAATCTCGCGAAAAATTTGCTTTTTGAGCTGAAAATGCCGTTTTACCTCAAAGAGCGCGGGATTTTCGAGAATTTCCTCGTTTACGGTGCGGCGGTAACGCTTGCGGAATTTCTCGCGGCGGCTTGCGCGGCTGACGGGAGCGCAGAGCTTGTCCTAGAGCGGCTTGCCGAGCTTGACCGAATGACAGTTCACAGCAAAAATGCTGCCGAGAAAATTCTTGCGTTTCTTGAAAAAACGGATTTCAAATCCACAATTCAAGCGTTATAAAAAAGTCCGTGGGAAATCCACGGATTTTTTGTGAGTAATTCTGATTTCAAACGTCTAATAAGTGAAAGCAAAAATCGATTTTTCTTTTGAAAGAAGGTGAGCCGATGGGCAGCGGGGAAAGTGCTTACGCGCGGTATCTTGACGGCGATGAAACGGCGGTCGGCGAGATTATCCGCGATTATCGGGACGGGCTGACGCTCTACATAAACGGCTTTGTGCGTGATTTGAACGCCGCCGAGGAGCTTTGCGAGGACGCTTTCGTTAAACTTTTCACCAAGAAGCCGCGTTTTCACGGGAACTCAAAATTCCGCACTTTCCTGTATTCGTTCGGAAGAAACGCCGCGCTCGACTACCTCAGGCGGGAAAAACGGCGGCAGAATATCGGGCTGGACGAGTGCGGGGAAATTTCCGATGATAAAAAAAATCTCGAGGAAAGATATCTTCGCGAGGAGCGCAAAAAAGCGGTTTACAAGGCGATGTCAAAGCTGAAAGACGAACAGCGGCAGGTGCTTTGGCTGATGTATTTCGAGGATTTTTCCGCGAGAGAAGCGGCGGCGGTGATGAAGAAAACCTCTCACGCGGCGGAAACGCTTGCCTATCGCGCCCGACAGGCTCTGAAGGCTGAACTGGAGAAAGAAGGTTTTACTTATGAAGACTTATGAAGAAATGACGAAAAGCGTGCTGAAGCGGGTTCACGAGAACGAAGCCGCGCAGAAAAAACGCAGAACCGTTGTTTTAAGAACGGCAGTTCCCGTGTGTACAGCGGCGGCTGTTGTGGGAGCAGTTTCGTTTAGTCAATTCAACAACAAAATTCCTACGGATAGCGGAATAATCGCGAACGGCGCGGGCGATGAGGGCGGAATTTCGGTCAGCAACACAATCGGCGCGACAATGGACGAGAGCGGGAATATCTCTTACATCTACGAAAATTCCGAGATTGCCCAGACCGAAAGCAATTCACACTCGACTGCAAGCAGGGATATCGAGTTCAACTCCGCGCCAGATGACCTTGAAAAAGTGGGCTGTCTGCCGATGATTAACTATCACGAAAAGCTCTCTCCTGAGGAAGCGTCAAAGTACTACGGAATTGACCTTTTCGCGCCGGAAAAACTAATTTTGAACTGCACGGCAAAGTATGATGAGCTTGTTTTGCAGAAATGCGACGACAGGCTGGTTTATGACGGAAATTTCGTGGAATATGAATTTTCGGGGAACACGGTTCTTGCGCTGTTCAGAAAGCAGTCGAAGTGGGTTCCCGCAAAGGAATACGAAACCGAGGATTTCGCGGGAACAGAAGTCACGTTCTTCAAGGACGGCGGCGAAATTCGCGCGGTTTTCGAGGTCGGCGAAACGCAGATTACGCTTTTGAGCAGCGATATGAAAAATGTGCTCAACGCAATCAAGGTGTTTATCAACGAGAACGAGCAGAATGAAAATCCCGCCGGAAACGAACTTGACGGTCCTGTTTCAACCAACAATTAAAAGAAAAGGTCTGCGAAACATCTCGCAGACCTGTTTTTTAGCTTACAAGCATTGTCTTTGTCCACTCAACCAAATCGAGAATTTTCTCGTCCGCCTGAGAATAGCCGTCGTGATAGCTCTCCATAATCTTGTCGCTGTTCTTCTCGAACTTTGAAATCGCGGGGAGCGACGGGCGGAACACAAACGCTCTTCCCTCTTCCTCGAGCTTGTTCATAAGAGCTACCGTTTTCTCGTAACGCTCAACGCGCGTCATACAAGCCTCCACGAAATTCGGGTATTTCTTGTACATCGAGCCGATGACTTTCTTGTACTTCGCGTAATCGGTCGGGGGAGTTGCGCTTCCGGGCTTCGTGAGGATAATCACCAGCTTGTCGCAGCCCATTTCAAGCGCGTGTTCAATCGGGATACTGTCCGCGATGCTTCCGTCAAGATAGTGCTTTCCGTCAAGCTCAACCGGCGCGCAGAGCATCGGCACGGAACAAGTCGCCTTCGCTATCGTGAGCAGGCGCTCGTTGTCCTCGTACTCCGAGAAATACTCCGCTTCTCCCGTTTCAAGGCAGGTGCAGACGTATTCCGTTTCAATCCCGCTGTTATAATATGTATCAAAATCAAACGGGAACTGCTTATACGGATATTCATATACCATTTTGTCAAGATTTATGAGTTTTCTCGAGCCTAAAAACTGCCTGAACCCGTAGTACGACTCGTTTCGCGGAGCGTTTATCATCCGGCAGGTTCTCCCCACCTGACAGGAAACGTAGCTCATCGCGTTTCCGCCGCCCGCAGATACTCCGATTACATACGGGAAATTTATTCCTTCCTCCATAAGGCGGTCAAGCACGCCCGCGGTGAAAATTCCTCTGACCGCGCCGCCTTCCAAAATAAGTCCTGTTTTCATCGAAATCACCTTTTCCAAAATTTGCTGAAATTAATTGAAAGATACAAAAAAATCACAGGGCATTTTTTCTGCTCCGTGATAATTTTATCATACAAACTTAAACTTTTTGTTAACTTTTTCGCGTTCGTAAACAATTCGTTTCATGGATTTTCGACAAAAATTGTCCACAATTTACTCCTCTGTTTTGACGGTGTACACCTTTTCAAGCGTAACCTCGGGCTTTAATCTGCCCATTTCGTCATACGCTTCGGTTATCTGAAGCCCGAGCGCGCCGCCTCTTATACTGGTGAAATTCAGCGGATTTTGCGCGTCGGCGTCATAGGTGAATGCGAGCTTTACTGTTGCCGGAACATCGTCAACGCCCGTGAAAACCAGCCTGAACGAATCGCAGTCCGTGAACGCAAAAGCAGCTCCCGCATTTCCGTCAAGCAAAACCGGGTCAACAACGTTGTTCCGCGCCTTGAACTCGAACTCTCCGTCCTCATCAATATCCTGCGAGTACACATTCTGCGCCGCCAGGACTTTTCCGTTCGCGATACCCGCCGTGAGCGTGAGATTTTTGTAGCGGAAATCCGGCTCGGTGGGGTTTCCGTCGCCGTCAAGACCATTGAAAACGCTTCCCGACAGCACAAACGTGTTCGTGTCCTCCTGCTCGAGATTGAGCGTGAAAACGGGCGCGTAGATTACATTCTGATAGGTCGCGAGAATTGTGGTCATTTCCTCGGCAGTCAGGTTTCCGTTTTCATTTTCGTTCATCGCCGTGACAATCTGCGAGAGCGTTTCATTCGCGTTCAAATCTGCCGTGTAAACCCTCGTCACATAGCACTGCGAGCCGTTTTCGCCCTTTATATCGCCGCAGTAAACCAAGTCGTGAGCATTGAGCATAAACACGATATAAAGCCCTATTCCTGCAATAATCAAAACAATCAGTATAATTCCGATAACGATTTTCATTTACAGCCTCTTTCTGTCAAAGCGCGTAGAGATTTGTGTCCCAATCGGGGAAGTACGGGTGATGCCGCATATACAGCTTGTATTTTTTCTGCATCGAATTAACCAGAAGCGGGATTTTGAACATATCCTCGTTCCTGTGGTAGAGCGCGATGTTGAGCTTCGGCGAGAAGTTCGCGATAGTTTCCCGCGCGCCGAAAAGCGCCTTTTCCTCCGCGCCCTCAACGTCCATTTTAAGATAAGTAACAGGCTGACCTTGCAGAAGCGTGTCAACCTTCATCATCTTAACCTCGCGAAAACGCGCGGGATTAAGCGAAGCGTTTTTGTCGGGAACAGCCTTGCTGCTTCTCCCCGAGCGCAGATTGAACACAACCGAAGTGTCCTCGTCCCAAACGCCGCAGTTGTACGCCTCAAGAAGCGCCGAGCCTATCATATAAAGCCGCCGTTTCAGCTTGCGGTAATTTTTCACGTCCGGCTCCATCGCGTAGATTTTCGTAAACTGAAGCGACGTTTCGTTCAAAAACTCGATAACCGTGTCGCCGTCATAAGCGCCCAAGTCAACGTAAATCTCCTCCGTGCCGATTTTCAGCAGGTCAAATTTCTCATCGGAGGGAGTTTCAGCTTCGGTCAGATAATCGAGCTTTCCGCTGAGTTTATAGCGGATTACGTTCTCGAAAACCTTTTTCGACTGCTCATCGGCAAGCAGCTTGTAAACCTTTTCCAGCTCGTCGCGGTGCGCTTTTGCGTAGTCAAGGTCAAAAAGCCCCTCGCCAACCACGGGAACATTCGGCGCGTAAAGTTCGTGTTTTCGGGAAATGTACGCGATTTTCTCCATAACCTCGGGAATTTGCGTCCCGAAGCACACGAGAATGATAAAATCATCGCCGTACAAATCCTCGATTTCCGAAAGCGTTTTCACGCGTATTCCCATAAAACTGTGGCCGCGGACAAATTCATCGCTCGCCATAATATCGGAAAGCGGAATTTCCTTTTCGTCAAGAGCTGCCTTTATCTTCTCCGCGCCGTCGCCCATTCCGTAAAGCACGATTTTTTTGTCCGTGGTTTTGAGCCTGTCCCAAAGACATTCGTTTATTTCATCAAGAAAAAAAGCCATTTTACCCTCAATTCATCTGCGCTTGTTCAACTTCTTCGGCACACTCGGCGAAACCCTCCGAGATTTCCTTTATGCCGATATTATACATCGAGGCGATTTTCTCAAATTTATCCCAATCCGCCTGAAGATAATCGAAAGCCATCTCAAAAACATCGCTGTAAAGTCCGCCTTTTCGGAGAAGTCCCTTTTTGATGTCAAACGTTATCGGAAACTCGTCCAGCGCCTTTACCAGAACGCTTTCGCCGCAGAAAACCACCATCGAGAGCAAACCCATAAGATAGAACGACTCGGGCTTTTTCGCGCCCTCGGGTATCATAAGCGCGATTTTCCGGCAGAATTTTGCCATAAGAAGCGACATTTTCGTTGCCTCGGGAGAGTCGTTGTTGAGCATCTTCTGCACTGCCATAAGGTAAATCCACTCGCGCAGATAGTCAAGTCCAAGAACCACAATCGCCTGATTTATCGAAGCAATTTTCTGAGTAAAGCCGAAGTAAACCGAGTTTATCAGCCGCAAAAGCCGCTGACAAACCGCCGAGTCAACCGACAGCGCGTTTACAACGTCCTCGATTTCCGCGTCCTTTTGCGACAAAATCTGCATTGTGTTCACTATGCTCGCGGGAAGCGGCCGGAAGCCGTTTTCAGGGTCAATCTCGGGCTTCGCGAAGAAAAATCCCTGCATAAACGTGCAGCCGAGCCTTTTCGCATACTCGTATTCATCGCGCGTTTCGATATTTGCCGCAACCATCAGCTTGTTCGCGTAACGGCAGACATACGCGGTTTCCTCGATAGACTTGTGCGGTTTTTTGAAATCTATCTCAACAACGTCCGCAAATCTGAAAATTTCATCATAAGCCTTGCTGTACTCGAAATCCTCGAGCGCAATCATAAATCCGCGTTCCTTCAAATCACGGCATATATTCAAAATCCCCGCGTTTTCAAGCTGGTTTGCGTGAACGCAGACGGTGAGAATATCGCGTGAAAAGAACAGCGGCAGGCGCGCGCGAAGCATTTCATCGGAAAAATATATGAAAGCGCGCGATTTCCCGACAAGCCGCCGAACGTCAAAATCAAACAGCTTGTTTGTTTCCTCCGAATCGGGCGTAACGTATTCAATCGTCCCGTTTTCTTCAGTACGATAAGGCACACTGTATGCAAAAACGTTTCCCGCAACGTCAAAAACAGGCAGGCGCGCTATGTAAGCGTCCAAAATTATCCCTCCCGATATTTATATACAGATTTATTATACAACTTTTTCAACACTTTTGCAAGACTATTTTTTACAAATGTTTGGCAAGTGTAAATTTTCATTCGGTTTTTATGTGAATATTTGCCAAAAAATCGGCAAAACTACATACAGGTTCAAGGGTGCTTGGACAAAAATTGTAAATAATTCCCAACTTTACCTAACGAAAGGAATGGTCAAATGAAAAACAGAAGGCAAAACAATGACGGAAAAAACGCGAAAAGCATTGCAATCGCGTCGGCTATAGGACTAACGGCGGTTGCGGCGTCGCTTGTGGCGGTTTACAGCAGCACTACAAGAAGGCTCGTTCCCACGAGTTCCTCTCCCGAGAGCCTTTGGAGCTATTCTTCGTCAAAAATCGGCGGCGACATTCCCGTAAACAACGATGTTTCGGGAGTTCCCAAGGAAAACAGCAGTTCTTCGTCATCGTCTGAAAAAGTGCAAAAGCCCGAATCCTCCGAGGCTGAGCCGGTAAACCGTCCCGTGGAGATTAAGGCGGGAAATATCCTTCCCGTTGAGGGCGAAATCGACAAGCCTTTCTCCAACGGTGAGCTTGTAAAATCCGAAACTCTCGGCGTGTGGAAAACTCATGATGGCGTTGATATTCTCTGCGATTTGGGAACCGATGTCAAGTCGATGTCCGAGGGCGTGGTAAAGGAAATCCGTGATGACGCACTTATGGGCGTTTGCGTGACCGTCGAGCAGACAAACGGTCTGGAAGCGCATTACTGCGGACTTGCAAAGGAGCTGAACGTTAAAGCGGGGCAGCAGGTGAAGCAGGGCGAAATTATCGGCAAGACCTCCGACACAAATCAGTCCGAAATCCTCCAGAAGCCGCATCTGCACTTTGCTGTAAAAGAGAACGGAAAGTGGATTGACCCGATGAGCGTTATCGACAAGAACGCCGGCTGATTTCCCAAATCACCGCGAACCGATAATAGTCTTTTCGGAAGTCAACGAGAAACCTTCGGTTTCCCTAACCCTTTTCTTCAGAAAATGTTCTTTGCGCCGGAGGCACTCGAGAGCTAAGCCGTAAAATCAAAAAACGCAAAAAATCCGCAATCCCCATCTCGCAAACCTGACCTCATCAGGCGGGTGCAGTCACGACCGTCCCGTTTTAACGGGCGGGACTGCACCCGCGCAATTTTTCGGGCTCGATGCCCGAAAAATTGCCAAGAGCGCGAAGACAGCTTTCTATGCAAGCGGCAAATCTCGGCAAATGCAGGCGAAGCCACGCCCGCTTAAGGCGGGGCGGTCGTGGCTTCGCCCGCGCGATTTCGGCGGCTCGACGCCGCCGAAATCGCCAAGGTTTCGCAGAAACCCCTAGATCACCAAAACAAGCCAATCCAAAATTCCCCAATAAGCCAAATCAACTCGCCCAAACCTTCCCGAATAGCACCGCGCCGATTTGTCAAGTCAGCTTCGCGGTGCTTTTTTCTTGAAATATTGCTCAGATGTGACTTTTCCCGAAAATTTCCATAAAAATTTTTAAAAAAACATTTGACAAATTGATAAAAATATGAGAAAATATAAACAGAGGGAAAATTCTTGCATTTTTACATAAGGGGGTACAAAATGAAAATTCTCAAAAAGGCAGCGGCTTTGTTTGTCGCGGCGGCAATTTCTCTTACCACAGCATTTTCGGCTTTCGCGCAATCCGGCGATAAATCAAAATCCGAAAACGCGCCCGATATCTATTCCGTGGAGTACACGCCAATTGACAAAACCGGATTTGTCAAATGGAACGGTATATCCGCTCCCGCAGAAAACACCGGCTACTACATAGACAGCACAGTTCAGATTCCTAAAGGCGCAGACGTTGTTTTCCCAAAAACAAGCACTCTATTGGTTTGCGAGGGAGCAAATCTCCAGATTTACACAAACGCAAACGTCAATTTCTTCGGCACTATGATTATTGAGCCGCGCGCGCGAGTTACCGTTTCCGGAACGATTACCTTCAAAGACCAATCCGCCTGTGCAAACTATGGCTCACTGATTTCAACAAGCAAAGCAGCCGTTAAATTCTCTTCGGATTTTATTGTCCACGAAAAAGGCTCGATGGTTTTCAGCGGCTCAACAAACGTCTTCAAAAAAGGAAACATCACAAACTACGGCACGATTACCTTTGCGCCCGCTTCGGAAACCATCTTGACGGGCAGTATCACCAACAGCGAGGAAGCAAAGCTGTTCGTTAAGGGAAAAATGACCATAACTCTCAGCGGAAAAGCTACGTTAAACGGACGTTTTTCTCTCCTCGGGGAACTGGTTAACAGCGGAACAATGGTTCTCGAAAGAACCGTTAAGTATTTCACGGGCGAAAACGCTTCGCTTGCAGTTTCAAGATGCTCGAAAATTATCGATAATCGTCCGGAATCCAACAACGGAAACAACGGTCAGCAAGAAGACCTCAGAAACAGCGGCACAAAAGGCATCGACGTTTCCTCGTGGCAGGACGCGATTGACTGGCGCAAGGTCAAGAATGCGGGAATTAAGTTCGCGATGATTCGCGCGTCATGGTCGGACGATAAGGTTGATAAAACCTTTGATTACAACATCACCGAAGCGACAAGAGTCGGCATAGACGTCGGCGTTTACCACTACTGCTACGCGCTTAACGCAGAAGAGGCAAGAGCCGAAGCAAGACACTTCATCGAAACCATTTCGCCTTACAAGATAACCTATCCCGTTGTGCTCGACTTTGAGGACAATTCTCAGGTTAAGCTCGACAAAGAGGTCAAAAACGAAATCGCGCAGGTGTTTATCGAGGAAATCCGCAGCGCGGGCTATTACCCGATGATTTATTCCTACACCAACTGGTACGAAGAATATATGGATATGGAAGCGCTGGGCTGCGAGGTCTGGGTTGCACACTGGAATGTTCCGAAGCCGTCATACAAGGGTACATACGGTATGTGGCAGTATTCGTCCGAAGGCAGAGTTTCGGGAATTGACGTGGTTGTTGACCTGAACGTCTGCTTCAAGGATTACGCGAAAATTATCCGTGATGGCGGGTATAATCACCTCGACAGGTTCGATTAATCTTTTTTTCAAACAGCCTCATTGCATTAAAGCAAAATCTGCGTTATAATACACTTCGTAGGTGTTAGTATGGCTAACGAGGAAAAGAAGGATTTTAACGCGATGCTCCGCGACAGCAAGGATATGCCGAAAATTCAGGTTATAACCGACAAGGCGAGTATCGAAAAATACGGCGGCAGCCGAATGTATTTCGCGCCGCCTGTTGATTACGATACCGTGATGAAAAAAGTGCCGTTCGGGAAGGTCACGACAGTCGGCGCAATCCGCGATTTTTTCGCAAAGCAGTCGGGCGCGGATTTCACCGAGCCGATTACCGCGGGAATTTTCGTGTCAATCGCCGCGTGGGCAAGCCACCAGCGTTCCGATGACGAAACTCCTTACTGGAGAACGCTCAAGGCAAACGGCGAGCTGAACGGGAAATACCCCGGCGGCGCGCTTGCTCAAAAGGAAAAGCTGGAGCAGGAAGGTCACACCGTCATTCAGAAGGGCAGGAAAAATATCCGATATTTCGTGAAGGATTACGAAAAAGCGCTGTTTGAGCTGAATTAAACAAAATCCCGAGAGCCGTGAAAACTCTCGGGATTTCCTTATTTTTTAACGATTTTGAACACAAGCGAATGCTGACAGATGATGGATTTATGCCGTGCGAAGAAAACCGTTCCGTCAACGGGCGCTTTCACCTCGCGGATAACCTCGCCCTCATACGGGTGCAAAATCCGCGCAAGCACATCGCCTTTTTTGACCGTGCTGCCGACCTTGACAATCTCGCGGTAAATGCCCGCGTCCTCGCTCTTGACGTTTACGAGTTCGCTCTCATCGACAACCTTTGCCGCAACGCCCTCGCGAACCTCGCTTGTGATAACGCCCGTTTTTGACAAGAACCGCAGCACCGCCTCAACGCCGATTTCCGCGGAAATTTCATCAATCGTTTCGCGCGTTTCCGTGTACACCGAAAAAGCCGCCGTGCCGCTGCTCTGAAGGCTGAAATTCAGCGTGGACTTGTCAAGCGCCGTCGGTTCTCTCAGCACCACAAACGGCAGCCCGAACAGCTCCGCCGCGCTTTCGTTGTCCGCCTCGGTTTTCATCATACGAACGTGCGGCGCGAATATTCCCGGAATATAGAACGACGGAAACTGCACGCAATACGGGTACTTCCTGATTTCCCCGAAAACCGCCGCCGCAACGCGCTCCGTGGTTTCGCCGCCCCCGTCGCCGGGGAACTGCCGGTTGATGTCGGTGTTGTCAAGGCACCAGAAACGGCGGCTGATGTTCATACTGTAATTGTTCATCGAGGGAATGACGAGAATTTCCCGTCCCTCGGCAATTCCGCCGCTCTTTTCAAGCTCCCGAAGCGCCTTTACAAGCTGCCCGCAGATATAAAGCTGCTGAACCTCATCGCCGCGTATTGCACCTATTATACAACAACTCGGCTCGCCGCTGCCGAAACGATAGCCCGTGACGCGGAAATCATCGCGGTACAGTCCCGAAAGACTGAAGATAACCTCTTTTTTCAAATCCAATCACCTGCGAATTACTCTTTTTCAACATAATAGCCGTCTGCGCGAACTCCGTCAATCGCATTGATGAAATCGGAAAATCTCGCGTAGCCGTAATCCGTGAAATCGAAATCCTCGAAATTCTTCTTGATATGCGTGGAAAGCGCCTTTACGCTGGGCTTTTTGCTGTTCTCGACAAAATCGCGGACAAGCTGCTCGATTTGCTCGGTGCGCTCGACAAACTCCTTGCTCATTTTCGCGTAATTGCCGCTGATTTTCACGCCCGCGATGCTCGACAACAACTTCTTCACCGAGCCGATTCCAAGCTCCTTGAGGTAATTCTCGCCGAATTTCTCCTTCAGCAGTTTTCCGAGCGCGGGGAGAGTCACGCCCTTTTCGCTCTGCGCCGTCTGCATCTGAACCTCGCGTTTTACCGTGTTCAGCTCGAGCTTCTCGGGCTTTTGCTTTCTGGGCTTTTCGGGAGCTTCGGGCTGCTTCTCCTCGGGCTTATTTCTGGGAGATTTCGCGGGCTTTTTCTCGGGCTGTTTTTCCTCGACAACAGCTTCCTCGCCCTTTGAGAAAACGTGGTTTTTCGCCACCTTGACCTGCGTTACCGAAAGGATTGCCTTTGCGAAATCGTCAAATCCAAGCTCCGCGACATAGTTTTTGCCGTATTTCTCTATGAGCAGGTTGTTGAGCTGACCGAGATTTCCGCCGTTTGGCATATTCTCGCCCGCATATTTCAAAACGTCCTCGGAAAACGCCTCGAGCGTTACCGCAGAAACGGGCTTTTCCGGCTCGGTTTTTTCGGCTTCCTCCGCGAGAACAACCATACTGTTTCTGCGGACAAACTGCGGCTGGCTGTCGATAAAACGCGCGAAACGCTTTGAGCCGAACCGCGAATAATCGACCTTTCCGAACACGCCCGTCACGAATTTTTCGAGCTGCGACAAATCATCTCTGCCGTTTTTGCGCGCGAGATACTCCGTGATAACCGAAACCAGCTCGGACGCGGACGGTTCGCTTTGTGACGCGGGTTTGCGCTCCTCAACAGGCTTTGCCGAGTTCTTTTTCAGAGTGACAAAGGTGTTGCTGCGGCGAAGCTCCGAGAAACTGTCGATAAAGCCCGAAAACCGCTTGTAGCCAAACGCGTCATAATCGATATTGCCGAATTTTGACGTGAGATAAGCCGAGATTTTCGCCAAATCAAGCCTGCCGTCGTCGTTATCGGAAACGTAGTCGAGAACCGCTTTGCGAAGCGCTTTTTCATCATAATTCGCGTTCGGCTCGCAGACTTGATTGAGGTAGCTGAAATGGTGGCAGCTAGCCGTGAAGGGCAGCGGCGTTTTCACCTCGCCGATACCGACAACCAGCTTTCCCGCCTCGCGAAGCCTGATTGCAAGACGCGTGAAATCGCTGTCGCTCGTCACGAGAACAAAGCCGTCAACGTTTCCCGTGTACAGAATATCCATCGCGTCGATTATCATCGAGAAATCCGTGCAGTTTTTGCCCGCGATGTAATTCATCTGCTGTACCGGCAAAATCGAGTTGTTGAGCGCGGGATAGTGCCAGCCGTTGCCGCCCTTTTCCCAATCGCCGTAAACTCTCTTATAGGTCAGCTCGCCGTATTTTGCCGCTTCCTGAAGAATAAACGGAGCGTATTTCGCAGAAACGTTGTCGCTGTCAATCAAAAGGGCAAGCTTTTTATCTTCGTTCATAAAATTCTCCCGTTATTCCTGTTCGCTGAGGATAAACATATCGTAGATAACCTGAATTGCCTTTTCAAAATCAGCGTCATCAATACCAACGATAATGTTCAGCTCGGAAGAACCCTGGTCAATCATTCTGATGTTGATGTCAGCGTGAGAAAGCGCCGCGAAAACGCGCGTTGCCGTGCCCTTTGCCGACTTCATTCCGCGACCAACGACAGCAATCAGCGAAAGTCCATCGATAATCTCAAAATGGTCGGGACGAACAACCTCTTTGATGCGCTCGGCAAGTTTTTCGCGCTGCCCGTCAAGCTCGTGCGAGTTTACGACAACGCTCACGGTGTCAATTCCCGTGGGCATATGCTCGGGGAAAATCGCGTGGTTTTCGAGAACCTGCAAAAGTCTTCTCATAAAGCCCTTGCTGGAGTTCATTCTGTCCTTTTCAATCGAAATCGCCGAGAAATTCTTCTTGCCCGCGATACCCGTGATGAGGTATTTTGAGGGCTTGTCGTCAGCATTCGGAACAATCAGCGTTCCTGCGTCCTCGGGAGCGTTTGTGTTCTTTATATTAATAGGAATGTTTGCGCTTCTGACGGGGAAAATCGCGTCCTCGTGCAAAACGCCCGCGCCCATATACGAAAGCTCGCGAAGCTCGGAGTAAGTGATTACGCTTATTCCCTCGGGGTTCTTGACAATTCTCGGGTCAGCAACCAGAAATCCCGAAACGTCCGTCCAGTTCTCATAAAGCGAAGCTCCGACAGCCTTTGCGACAACCGAGCCTGTGAAATCCGAACCGCCGCGCGAAAACGTCTTAATCGAGCCGTCGGGCATTGCGCCGTAAAATCCCGGAATAACCGCTCTCGGTTTTCTTTCGAGAATAGCGCCGAGGCAAGCGTTTGTGACGTCAGCGTCAAACTTTCCGTCGTGGTCGAAGAAAATGCCCTTTGCCGCGTCAACGAATTCATAATCAAGATACTTCGCGAGAATAATTCCGTTCAGATATTCACCGCGCGAAGCCGCGTAATCACGGTTTGCGCCCTCGCGGAAATCCTTGCCGATTTTGACAAACTCGTCCTCGAGCGACAAATCCAGCCCCAAATCCTTGATAATGCCTTCAAAGCGCTCTCTGACGGGCTTGAAAGCCTTTGCGAAATCCTCGCCGGTCAAAACCTGCTCATAGCAGCGATACAGCAAATCCGTCACCTTTGTATCATCGGAAAAGCGCTTTCCGGGCGCGCTCGGCACAACATAGCAGCGCTCCTCGTCGCTTTTGATGATATTCGCGACCTTCTGAAACTGTCCCGCGTCTGCGAGAGAGCTGCCGCCGAACTTTACAACCTTGCTCATAAATATTACCTCACTTTAAAAAAACTTATGTAATATTATATCACAAAACGGCGGAAATTGCAACATATTTTTAAAAAACTTTCAAAAACAAAACCCCCTCGGATTTCTCCGAGGGGTAAAACACATTCCTGCTTTTGTTAAGCCGCGCTAAGCGGCATCAGCGTTTCGACTGAAATTAGCCGAGGAGCTGCAGAATGGACTGCGGCTGCTGATTTGCCTGAGCGAGCATCGACTGAGCTGCCTGCTGGAGGATGTTCATCTTGGTGTAGTTCATCATCTCGGAAGCCATATCGGTGTCGCGGATAGAAGACTCAGCCTCAGTGAGGTTCTCGTTAGTGGTAGTCAAGTTGGTAATCTTGTGCTCGAGTCTGTTCTGGATAGAACCGAAGGAAGCACGAACCATGGAAACCTTGTTGATAGCCTTGTCGATCTGGTCGATAGCTGCGTTAGCATCTTCCTGAGTAGCGAGAGAAAGGTTCTCGGTATTCAAACCGTCCTTACGAGCGGAGATGTTAAGGTTAGCCTTGAGGTCGCCCATATCAGCTGTGCCGTCCTGGTTGTAGTTGAAGGTGAAGTTTACGCTGTCCTTGGTTCTTGCACCGGTCTGAAGAGTGATAGAATCGGTGTAAGTGAGGATAGCAGTGGACTTCTCGAAGCTGTTAGACTGAGAAACCTTGCCGTCCGGCTCAACAAGAGCTACAGCCTTGTCGTTAGCAGGGATAAATGTAGCCTGACCAACGTTTACGGTTGTAGTAACAGTACCTGCGTTAGTAGCGCCGTTTGCCATTTTAGAAGCTTTGATTGTAGCCAATTCATATGCAGCACCGGCTTTATCAACATAGCTAATCTTATTGTTCTTATCTACAACCAACTTGCCATCGCCAACCTTGGCAATTTCAGCCAAAGACGTGTCGGTAGGAACCTTAACGCCATTAACTGTCATAGTGTTAGCGGTAGGATTAGCAGCATCCTTAGCATAAGTCTCAGCAATTGTGATTCCATTCAATGCATTGAATGCGTCAGCGATTTCCTGGCTTGTAACCTTTGTAGCTGCGGTGAGTTCGATTGTTGCAGTAGTAACACCAGCTGCTCCATCGGTCTTGTCGCCGCCGGTCTTGCCAAGGTCAACGTTGTAACCGATAGTACCGGGCTGAGTACCAACAGCGTCAGCCTTCTTCTGGAAGTCGATGGTGATTGTATCACCAGCTACGATCTTGTCGGTGTTTACAGTAATAACAGCGCCGTCATAGGTGAAACCACCCTGTGCTTTGTTCTCGGTATCAGCGGTAACATAATCTACAGTACCAAGAGCGCCTTCGCTCTTTTCCCATGTAACTTTGCCGTCTTCGTCAATAGAAGCAGTAAATGTTACTGTTTCGCTGTTTGTTCCAGCATAAGCAGAGGAGTCAATTGCCTTTACAAAGCCACCAGCAGTACCAACCTGCTGAGCCTGACGAACTGCAGTTGCATAGTTTACGATACCATTGCCGTCAGCCTTTGTGCCGTCAGCCATTTCGCCGCCGTTAAGAGCCATAGTGCCGTTGAAGTCGGTATCAGCAATCTGGTTGAGCTCGTCGTTGAGCTGATCGAACTCGAGCTGGATAGCAGCGCGGTCGGTTGCGTTATCGTAAGTGCCGTTTGCAGACTGGGAAGCGAGTTCCTTCATTCTCTGAAGAATGGAGTGGGTTTCCTGAGCTGCGCCCTCGTAAGTCTGGATCATGTTGATGCCGTCCTGCGAGTTGCGGATAGCCTGGTTCAAGCCCTTGATCTGGCTTCTCATCTTCTCGGAAACTGCCAAACCTGCTGCGTCATCGCCTGCGCGATTGATTCTGTAGCCCGAAGAAAGCTTTTCAGAAGACTTCTTCATGCCTGCTACGTTTGCGTTCAACTTGTTGTAAGAGTTGATCGCGTTCATGTTGTGCTGTACTACCATTCCCATAGTAATATCCTCCTTGAAAAAAATTGTTTTTTACCCCGTGTGGAATCATTCCGAGGGGCGTTTTGGTGTGTTCCTTCTGTCGACTTCAGGAATTATCAGCTTCTCAGCTGTCACATCTATTATATCGGCGCATTTTTCCAAAACTTTAGTGTTTTTTTAAAATTTTTTTGAAATTTTTTAATTTTTTTATATATTTTGCCTTTCTTTAGCTGTTTAAATTGCAAAATCACTTGATTTTTGGTCAATTTTGGGTAATTATAATAAGGAAAGGAGTTGAAAAAATCGGGGAAAACATCAAAAAAAGTCGCCGTTTACGCGCGCGTTTCGCTCGAAACGGACAGGCTCGCGCACTCGCTTTTGGCGCAAACCGAGTATTACAGCGGGTTTATACGCGGGAAAAGCAATTGGGATTTTGCGGGAATTTATGCCGACAGCTTCATCAGCGGAACGGAAATTCCCCGCCGAAGCGAGTTTCGCCGCCTTATCTCCGACTGCGAAAACAGCAGGATTGATTTGGTTTTGTGCAAGTCGATAAGCCGTTTTGCGAGGAATACCGTGGATTTGCCGGAAACCGTGCGGCATCTGAAGGAGCTTGGAGTTGAGGTTTTGTTTGAGAAGGAGAACATCAGCTCGCTTTCCGAGGGCGGGGAACTTTTGCTCACGATTTTAGCGAGCTTTGCTCAGGAGGAGAGCCGCTCGGTGTCCGAGAATGTAAAGTGGGGTTATGACGGCTTTCGCCTGTATCAAGTTTAACGCAATCGTATCGGTATCGTCGGACACACCCGGAGTAGAGCTTGTGCTTGAAGATAACTATTCGGCAAGATTTAAGGGAATGGACAGGGTGTGGGGATTTGCCTCGGTAATAAGCAGAACGCTCTGCCAAAACCAAATTAAAGCCGAAACTATTATTAAAGCTGTGAAAGACGCGAAACTGACCACACCAAGACAACTTGCACTGCTTATCAAGTGAGAAATCATTCATAAAACTCGAAATCCCCCGAAAAAACGGGGGATTTTCTGTTTATACCTGCTTGATGAACCGCGAAAGCAGCTCCTCAAGCGAAATTTCCGCAACCGCGGCTTCCTTCGCGCCCTTTCCCGATATTCCCACGAGATAATCCCCGCAGTCCAGTGCGGCGGTATCGGGGAGCGTTTCCGGAGAAATCGCGCGCAAATCCCGCGTTATCCCAACGCCCAGCCGCTTCAGGAACGCCTCTTTCTGCACCCAGAGCCGCAGAAAATCCTCAGGGCTTTTCACGGTTTTCTGCTCCTCGTCGGACAAAACTCGCGGGTACATTCGTTCGTTCACAGGGCGATTTTTCCGCTCAACGTCCGCGCCGATTTCTTCACCGTCACAAAATGCCGCGACAATCGCGCCCTCGGTATGCGACATCGAAAAATACACGCTTGAATTTTTGAGGTATGGCTTGCCGTAAGCGCCAAGCGTGAACGCGAGCTTTTTCCTCGGGATTTTCGTGCGCTTTTCAAGCTCCGACAGCATCAGCAGCCGCGAAAGCAGCGAGTTTATCCTGTCGCTCTCGTTCGCCTTTTTCAGCACGCTTTTCCTCCGCGTCGCGTCAAGGCAGCCGAGAAACCCCGAAAGCTCGTTCCACGAAACATTTTTCGTTCTTAACAGCAGAATTTCCATTCAATCACCTCGGATTTGCCCGAAAAATTAATTTTACCCCAATTACATTTCAACAAGAACGTCGTTCTCAGCTTTAAGAATATCCGCAGAAATGTGGTTTCCGTCAATTTTCTCGCCGTTAACCGTGATTGACTTCACGCCGTGCTGCGAGCCGTTCGGGTTCTTGACGGTGATGTTGAGCGTTTTTCCGCGGAAGTTTTTCTTCATCGAGAACTCCTTCCACTCGCTCGGGATTGACGGGTCAACGGTAAGTCCGCTCACGTCGGGAACAAGTCCCAGAATACCCTCAACCGTGCCTACCATAACCGTAGAAGCCGTTCCGGTGAGCCAATGAACGTGCGCGCGTCCCGCAAACGGGCTGTCCTTGCCCTCGACAAACTGCCCGTAAACGTAAGGTTCAAGGCAGCGCTTTTCGGCATTGTCGTTGTATGCTGCGGGAGCCGCTTCCTTCCAGTATTTGAAAGCGTTATCGCCGCGGCCGAGCTTCGCCTCCGCGAGAATAAGCCAGCCCTGAGGCTGCGAGAAAATACCCGCGTTTTCCTTAACGCACTTGTTGTAGCAGTGCATCAGCGCGCCGTCAAACGCGTGGTTTTCATACGGCGGGTACATAACCATCGCACCATACGGCGTATTCAACTCGCGGTCAACCGAGTCGAGAGCCTTCTCTGCGCGCTCCTTTGAAGCAAATCCCGAAATAACCGCCCAGCTCTGCGGGTTCAGCCACATCGAAGCCTCGGGGTCGGTGTGCTTTCCGATAATCTCGCCGGTTTCGCGATATCCGCGGATAAAGCGGTCGCCGTCCCAGCACTCATCGAGGATTTTGCCCATTTTATCGTTGATTTCATCGAGATACTTCACATACTCGCCGTCGTTTTTCAGAACAGCATATTCTCTCAAAATCTTGATTGCGTAAACAAGCTGGAACGCAACAAACGTGCTTTCGCCCTTTTTGCCGAGGCGCAGGCAGTCGTTCCAGTCGGCGTGAAGTCCCGCGGGCATTCCGTGGTTGCCGAGGTTGTTCATCGAGAAGTCAATCGCGCGTTTGAGATGCTCGTAAACCGTGCCCTTTTCGCCGTTGTTCGCAAAGAAGATTTCTTCATCGAGGAACGCTGCGTCGCCGCTCTCGCCGATGTACTTGTAGATTGTCGGGAACAGCCAGAGCGCGTCATCGGCGCGATAAGACGGGTGTCCCGTTTCACGGACATAGCTTTCTTCGTCGGGAGTATCCTCGTGACCGGCATTGTGCGTGTACTTGACAAGCGGAAGTCCCGCGCCGTTCGTAACCTGAGCCGAGAGCATAAACTTAATCTGCTCCTTCGCCATCTCGGGCGCAAGGTGAATGACGCCCTGAATATCCTGAACGGTGTCGCGGTAGCCGAAGCCATTTCTCAGACCGCAGTAAACGAGCGAAGCCGCTCTTGACCAGATGAACGTGATAAAGCAGTTGTACGCGTTCCAGACGTTAACCATACTGTTGAACGCGGGGTCGGGGGTGTTGACCTGCAGATTGTCCAGTTTTGAGTGCCAGAACTTTTTAAGCTCGCCGATTTCCTCCTCGACAACGCCGCTCTTGTTGTACTTCGCGATAATCTTCTCGGCTTCCTCGCCGCTCTTTTGTCCGAGAACGTAAATCAGCTTTTTCGTTTCATTCGGTTGAAGAACAAAATCGCTCTGCAAAGCGCCGCAGGAGTTTCCGCAGTAGTTGAGGTTATTCTTCAAGCCCTCCTCGATGCCGACAGGATTTGCATAACCTCTGTAAGAGCCTGCGAAAACGTCGCGGTCTCCGCAATAAGCCGAAACCTCCGCGCCCGCAAGTCCGAAGAAACGCTCGATGTGTCCGTCTTCAAGCTCGTTCTGTTTCTGGAGAAGATAGCTGCCTTTAAAATAAGTATGCGTGATGAAAAGCGTGTACTGGAGATTTACCTGGTCCTGCTCGTAGTAGTTGTCGTTGACGAACTCGCAGTAGCCCGTCGCGGAGAGATTTCTCGGCTTTGAGTCGTTGTTGGTGATTTCGCAAGCCCAGACCTCGTAATCGGCGTTCTGCGGAACGTAGTAGGTTGTTTTCGTTGCAATATTTTTGTACTCGGAAGAAATAATAGTGTAAGCGGTACCGTGGCGGCACTCGCTCTTGTACTCGGAAAGCGGCTTGCAGACAGGCGCCCAAGAGCCGCTCCAGTAGTCGTTCAGGTCGTTGTCTTTAATATAAATGTATCTGCCGGGCTGGTCGCAGTTTACGCTGTTAAAGCGATAGCGCAAAATTCTGCCCTTCGCGCCGCTCTTTACAAACGAATAACCTCCGGCGTTGCCCGAAATAATCGCGCCGTATTCGGGTGAACCGAGGTAGTTCGCCCAAGGAGCGGGAGTGTCGGGACGAGTGATGACATATTCGCGGTTTTTGTCGTCAAAATAGCCGTAATTCATAGTTTTTTCCTCCTGAAAGTTATAGTTTTTGTTTAACCTTAACTCTATTATACAACATTCCTTACAATATACAAGGGCGGGATTTTGCACAATTTTTTTGCGGAATAATTGTTTAATTTGACAGAGAGCAAAAATCACTTGTAATTCTCGGGGAAATGTAGTATAATAAAGATGTATAATTTTCTTGAAAGGAAGTTTAGTTTTATGAATATTTTAATAGTAGGCGGCGGCGGTCGTGAACACGCAATCGCTGCGGCTCTCAAAAAATCCCCGAAGGTTGACAAGCTGTACTGCGCACCCGGAAACGGCGGAATTTCGCGCATCGCCGAGTGTTTCCCCGTAAAGGCAACCGACCTTGACGGAATTTGCGCGCTCGCACAGAAATTGCAGCCCGACTATGTTTTTGTAGCGCCCGACGACCCGCTGGTAATGGGACTTGTTGACCGCCTGAACGAGCGCGGCTTCAAGACGTTCGGTCCGCGCGCGAATGCCGCAATTCTCGAGGGAAGCAAGGCTTTCTCCAAAGGGCTGATGAAGAAATACAATATCCCCACGGCGGCTTATGAAACTTTCACGGACGCGGACAAGGCAATTGCTTACATCAAGGCGCAAAATCAGTATCCCGCGGTTATCAAGTGCGACGGTCTTGCGCTCGGAAAGGGCGTTATCATCGCGCAGAATTTCGAGGAAGCCGAGGACGCGGTTAAGTCGATGATGATTGACCAGAAGTTCGGAAAGAGCGGCTCGGAAGTTGTTATCGAGGAGTTTATGCGCGGCGTTGAGGTAACCGTTCTTGCGTTCACGGACGGAAAAACCGTAAAGCCGATGATTTCTTCGATGGACCACAAGCGCGCTCTCGACAACGACGAGGGCTTGAACACGGGCGGAATGGGTACAATCGCGCCCAATCCTTATTATACAAAGGAAATCGCCGAGGAATGTATGGAGAAAATTTTCCTCCCGACAATAAAGGCGATGAGCGCGGAAAACCGTCCTTTCAAGGGCTGTCTGTACTTCGGGCTTATGCTCACAAGCGACGGCGCAAAGGTTGTCGAGTACAACTGCCGCTTCGGCGACCCCGAAACTCAGGTTGTTCTGCCGCTGCTGGAAACGGATTTTGTCGATATCATCGAGGCTGTCGATAACGAAACTCTCGAAAATCTCGACATAAAGTGGAGCAAAAACGCCTGCGCGTGCGTTGTTATGGCAAGCGGCGGCTATCCCGAAAAATACGAAACGGGCAAGGAAATCGCAGGTCTTGACGAAAACGGTCAGACAAGCGGCGCTTTCGTTTATCACGCAGGTACAAAGCTCGAGGACGGAAAGTTCCTCACGGCAGGCGGGCGCGTTCTCGGAGTAACGGCAACGGGCGAAAACCTCAAAGCCGCGCTCGGCGACGCTTACAAGGCTGTCGGAAAAATCGGCTTTGAAAAGGCGCATTACAGAAAAGATATCGGTCAGAAGGCGCTTTCCTTCGATAAAATATAAAGTATGAGTAAATTCAGATTTTCCGCGCCCTGTCATTTCGGGCTTGAAAAAACGCTTTCGTTTGAGATAAAAAAAGCGGGCGGCGAGGATATCGCCGTCACCGACGGGCGCGTCTGCTTTTCGGGGGACGCCGCCGTCTGCGCGCGCGCAAATATCCTTTCGCGAACCGCCGAGCGCATAAACATCGTTCTCGGGGAATTTCGTGCGGAAACCTTTGACGAGCTGTTCGAGGGGATAAAAAAGCTGCCGCTGTCCGATTTCATCGGCAAAAACGACGCGTTCCCCAACAACGGTCACTCGCTCAATTCCAAGCTCACGAGCATTCCCGCGTGTCAGAAAATCGTGAAAAAAGCAATGGCTGTGAACCTCGGGAAAGCCTATGGCGTAAACGTTCTGCCCGAAAACGGCTCGGAGCGCAAAATCCGCTTCACGATAATGAAAAACATCTTCACGCTCACGCTCGACACAAGCGGTGCAGGGCTTCACAAGCGCGGTTATCGCAAAGAGAGCAACGCCGCGCCTATCCGCGAAACGCTTGCGGCGGGAATTGTCGATTTGGCGAGAGTTCGCGCGGGAGATACCGTTCTCGACCCGTTTTGCGGCTCGGGTACTATATTAATAGAAAGCGCGATGAAAGCGCTCAATATCGCTCCCGGGCTTAACAGGCATTTCTCGGGCGAGAGTTTCCCGTTTTTGCCGAAAAAGGTCTGGGAAAACGCTCGCGAAGAAGCGCGTTCCCTTATCAGAACGGACGCGGATTTTGAAGCAATCGGCTTCGATATCGATGAAAGCTGCGTTGAACTTACGCGGCAGAATGCGAAAATCGCGGGTGTTGACAAGTATATCACCGTGAAAAAGCGCGATATCAGGGATTTCGCGTTCCCCGAAAAGCCGGCGAAAATCATCACAAACCCGCCCTACGGCGAGCGTATGCTGGAGCTTTCGGACGCGCGCGAGCTGTACAGAATTATGGGTGAACGGCTTCGGCCGCTCGGGGAAAACCGGCTTTTCGTTATCACGCCGGACGAGGAGTTTGAAAGCATTTTCGGCGAAAAATCCGACAAAAACCGCAAGCTGTACAACGGTATGATGAAAGCAAGGCTTTATATTTATGATGGGCGATAAGCCGCCTCATTTGTTTTATTTCGGTTAACGGGAGCAATGCGATGAATAAAAGAGTTCGTCCTCAATATCACGGCGCGGAGGTAATCACCGCGCTGATATATCTTTGCTCGATGAGCGCTGCGCTTATGTACGTTTTGTGCAGGCAGGAACAGCTCCTTTGCACCGTCATAATGACAGCCGTTTCCTTTGGCGTGTATATGCTTTTCTACATGCTTCGGAAAAAGCGCGCGTTTGCTGTTCTGGCATTCTTCGCGCTTGCAATTGCGGCGTTCGTGATAATGAATTTTGCGCTGAACAAAAGCTCCGAGATGCGCTTTGTTGACTTCATCTTCAGAAATTCCGAGAGCTTTGACGTACTTTATGCGGGAGCTTCAATCTTCCTGTTTTCGTGTATTTTCGGCTTTGCGATAAGCTATTTCAGCGTGTATCTACCGCGCCCAAGCCTTCTTATGCTCCCCGCGCTTATACCGATGGTTTTGTCCGCAAGAACAGCAGGCGGACTTCCCGCAGGGTTTACGGTATTTCTGGCGGTCGGTTTCGGTCTTGCCGTTCTGGGAGCGGCACAGCCCGAGTTTCCGAACGATATCGTGTACATTGACGACAAAAAATCCCGCCGTGAACGATTGATTTCCATAGGAATTTTCGGCGTTCTCGCGGCGCTTATACTCACGGTTGTGCCTCGCTCAACAAACACGCCTATGGGAGATTATCTCGACACGGTTTTCGACAAAAAATCCACGTTCTACGGGCGAAACACGCTCTCGAATTTCACTAACAGCAGCGGTGTGAATCACGGTGCAAACAATCCCACGGACAACGTTTTGTTCTACGCGACAACAAGCTATCCCGTAAACGTAAGCCGCTGGTCTTTTGACCAGTATAACGGCGAAACCGGCTGGACGTCGCTCGGCGATTACTCGACGGGCTGGAGCAGCTGGCGGGTTTTCAAGCGCAATCTCAACACAAACACGCTTGCCGCGGATTTAAAGCAGGGCGCGCTTAACGGAAACCTTGAGGAATACGCGCCGCTTCTGGCAAAGCTCACCTCTTATAACGAGAACCTTTTCGACTCCAAGGCGCAGATGACCATAAAAGTTGCAGATAACACCGCCACAAAGGTTGTCATTCACCCGAATATGACCACAGAAGTGATTATCGAAGGCTATGAAGACGATATCTATCGCACTTTCAAGGACGAGATGTTCACGAAAGGCAATATGGAAAAAAACGCGACATATTGGCTCAGCTATTACATTCCGAGGGTGAACGAGAGCCTTGTCAGACTTTTCGAGCAGGCGGATATGGAGGAAATCCTGACTGCCGCCGCCGATGAGGAAGTTATCACAGACTCCGTGAAAAACGCTTTTCTCACCGAACGCACACGCGCTCTCGAGTATCACGAAAAAACGCTTGCAGAGCCGATAAATCCCGAAATAGTGAAGCTCGCTGAGGAAATCACTGCGGGGCTTACGTCAAATTACGACAAGGCTCTCGCTATCGAAAAATGGTTCGGCGAAGCGGGATTTGTCTATGACCTTAATTTTGTTCCCGAGAAAGCAACCGCAGAATATTTCCTTTTTGAGAGCAAGCGCGGGATTTGCTCGGATTATGCCACGGCGACAACCTTGCTTCTGAGAGCGGCGGGCATTCCCGCAAGATACACCGAGGGGTTTGTTCTCAAGGACGATAATCTCGATGAGTACGGAAGATACGCCGTTAAACCCGCAAATTCTCACGCTTATTCAATGTGCTATATCGAAGGCGCGGGCTGGCTGGAGATTGACGGAACAAAGTACGCCGCTCTTGCAGACGAGAATGAGCAGCGCATAGCGGCGCTGATTATCCTGATTTCGCTCGCTGTACCGGCAATCCTCGCAATTATTTTCCGCAGGCAGCTTTCCGAGGCGTTTTTCGCGATGTCGCTTTTGTTCAGGAGCAAAAACGGCAAAATCCGCGCGATTTACCTTCGCACAAGAAAACTCGTCTGCTCGATAAACGGAAGCGAACCCGAGTCAACGGCTGCGGGAGAGGTCTGCGAAACGGCGGAACGGTCGCTCGGTCTGTACAAGGAAGCGCGTGAAATTACAAAAAGCGCGGATTTGCTGCTTTACGGCGGCAAGACAGCCGAAATCTCCGCGAAACAGCTCTACCGCGACTATCGCACAATCAGAAGAACCAAGAGGAAAATGAAGAAATGACAAATCTGGCGAGCTTTATTCAGGCGCTGTTTTTCGCGGCGCTGTTCCTGACGTTCATAAACGCCGACATAGGCTGGGCGATGGTTTACATCATCGGCGGGATTTCTTTGCTCTCGGCGGTGACGCTGTTCCTGTCGAAAAAGCACGTCAAAGCCGAACTTCGCGAGCTTTCGGGCACGGCTCAGGTCGGGCAGGACGTTGAGTTTGAAATCAGGCTCACGCGAACAGGATTTTGCTTTATCCCGTATATCGAGCTTTGCCTTTTGGCAGACTGCCGGATAAACATCAGAACCTCGCTTCTCTTCAGCGGCACGAAAACGCTTCGCGGCAGCTTTAAGGCTTCTCACAGCGGGATTAACCGACTGAATCTGGATTTGATGACAATTCGGGATTTTGCGGGGCTGTTCAACCTGAAAATTCCCGTCGGGCAAGAGGCGAAAAAAGCCGTTTTGCCGAAAATTGTCGATTACTCGGGACCGGAGATTATCCCGAGCGTTCTCCCATCGGACGACGAGGACGCGGAAGAAGGCGTAACCGTGGTTAAAGGCGGACTTCCCGGCTGCGAGCACCGCGACTATATACCGGGCGACTCGCCGAAAAGGATAAACTATAAGCTCTCGGCAAAGCGAAACCGCTTGCTTGTGCGGCTGGACGAGAGCGCGGGTTTCGCCGCGACAAATATCTTCATCGCCGAAAACGGCTTGCCGGAGTGCTGCGAGCAGGCTTTTGCGCTGGCGAAAATTCTCGTCAACAAGGGCGGCTCGGTGAAAATCACCCACAAAAACGAAACCAAAGGCGCAAATTCCCCCGAAACTCTCGACAAGCTGCGCGAATGGCTTGCGTTCAGAGAATTTGCGGAAACCGAGGAGCAGACCATTTTCACGCCCCCGAAGGACGCCGATATCGTTTTCTCGGGAAAAGGCGCGGTTTCTGCTTAAACGGATTTTGTGCAAATTGTACAAAGTTTTGCTGTTAAAATGTAAAAAGCAGCCAAATAAAACTATATAGCCGAAAAAATCTTGAAAAAAAATCAAATTTAATATATAATATAGTTGGAGTACCGCGCCAAAAATCAGGAGCGGTGAAAGGAGATTAGATAATAATGGGTTTAAAACTTGATGACAAGTATCTTAAAGGGTTTGTCAAAGAACACGAGCTTGCGGAATGTGCTCCCGCAATTAAGGCGGCGCACGACACTCTCGAAAACAGAAACGGTCCCGGGAACGATTTTCTCGGTTGGATTGACTTGCCCGTAAATTATGACAAGGAAGAATTTGCCAGAATTAAAAAGGCAGCCGAAAAAATCCAGAACGACAGCCGCGTGCTTATCGTAATCGGCATCGGCGGCTCTTATCTCGGCGCAAGAGCGGCTATCGAGGCGCTGAAGTCCTCGCTTTACAACTCGCTCAAGAAGAAAACTCCCGAGATTTATTTCGTTGGTCAGAGCCTCTCGCCTACTTATTTAAATGAGGTGATTTCTCTCGTTGAAGGAAAGGATTTCTCTGTAAACATCATCTCCAAGAGCGGCACGACAACCGAGCCTGCGCTTGCTTTCAGAGTTTTCCGTGATTTGCTCATTCAGCGCTACGGCGAGGAGGGCGCAAAGTCCAGAATTTACGCGACAACCGACAAGGCTCGCGGCACGCTTAAAGAGTTCTCCGACAAGATGGGCTATGAAACCTTTGTTGTTCCGGACGATGTTGGCGGAAGATATTCCGTTCTGACAGCCGTTGGACTGCTCCCGATTGCCTGCGCGGGCTGCGATATCGACGCTCTTATGGAGGGCGCGGCAGCTGCAAGAGAGGCTTACAAGGACTGCGATATCGAGAAGAACGACTGCTGCAAGTACGCAGCGCTCAGAAATATCCTTTACAGAAAAGGCAAGAGCGTTGAGATGCTGATAAGCTACGAGAACTCCTTCGCAATGATGGCGGAATGGTGGAAGCAGCTCTTCGGCGAGAGCGAGGGCAAGGACGGCAAGGGAATTTACCCGTCAAGCGCCGTTTTCTCGACCGATTTGCACTCTCTCGGTCAGTTCGTTCAGGACGGCTCGAGAATTATGTTTGAAACGGTTATCCAGTTCACAAAACCGCAGAAGGAGCTGTTCCTTCAGGACGAGCCGAGCAACCTCGACGGACTGAATTTCCTGTCAAATCAGAATATGTCCATCGTCAACAGAAAAGCGTTCGAGGGCACGGTTCTCGCGCACTCCGAGGGCGGAGTTCCGAATATCGTTCTTGAAGCGCCCGAGCTTAACGAGTTTGAGCTTGGCTGGATTATCTACTTCTTCGAGAAGGCTTGCGCGCTCAGCGGCTATATGCTCGGCGTAAATCCGTTCAATCAGCCCGGCGTTGAGAGCTACAAGAAGAATATGTTCGCGCTGCTCGGAAAGCCCGGCTACGAGGACCAGAAGGCAATTCTCGAGAGAAAGCTCGGACTTTAATCAAGGCAAAAATTGTAAAATTAACATAAACGGAGGTATATCATTATGGTAAAAATTATCACAGGTAAAAGAGGTTCGGGCAAGACAAAGCTGCTTATCGACGCAATTCACGCTGCCGAAAAGGAGTCCAAGGGCAACGTTGTTGCAATCCAGAAGGGCTCTTCGCTCAACACCGACATTACCTACAAGGTAAGACTTATCAACATCGAGGACTACGCAATCAACGGCGTGGACGCTTTCTACGGCTTTATCGCGGGCATTCTGTCGTCTGACCACGACTGCACCGATATCTTCGTTGACGCAACCCTCAAAATCACCGGCAGAGATTACGCAAAGGTTGGCGAAATGTTCGAGGCTCTCGCAAAGATTTCCCCCGACACCACCATCACCCTGACCGTTTCCGCTGACAACGAAGAGCTTCCCGAGAGCGTTCTCAAGTTTATCGGCTGATTTTCGGACAATATTTTGCACCAAATTTGATTATTTTCAACAAAATTTCAAAAAGCCCTTGACAAAAGCAGAATTTTGTGTTATAATAACTTTTGCTTGATTAACACGCGGCGGTTTTGTCTGTCATAGAACCGTTCGCTTACAATTCTTAGCTTTCAAGGGGGTGTAAGATATGGCAGTACCAAAGAGAAAGGTTTCCCGTGCAAGAAGAGATAAAAGACGTTCGAGCGTTTGGAAGCTCGAAACTCCGAATTTCTCTCGCTGCAAAAACTGCGGTGAGCTGAAGCTCGCTCACAGAGTTTGCCCTGCTTGCGGCTATTACAAGAACAAGGTTGTTGTAGCCAAGGAAGCGGAGTAATCAGAAATCGCACATAGGCAGCCCCGAATTTTTCGGGGTTGTTTTTTGTATATTTGGGGTAATTTTGTACAGAATTTCTCTCCAATTTTCTCAAAATTTGTTAAAAAAGGCTTTTTATCGCTTTTCTTTGATAAAGTTAAAAAAAACGCTTGACGAAACCGCCCTGTTTGTAGTAAAATAATAAAAGATAAAAATCTGCAAATACTACAAGAAAGAGGAGAGATTAAAATGGAAAAGAAAATCGGCGTCCTGACAAGCGGCGGCGACAGCCCCGGAATGAACGCGGCAATCAGAGCAGTCACAAGAACCGCTATCTTCAAGGGTTTTAAGGTTGTCGGAATACTCAGAGGTTACAACGGTCTGCTCCACAGCGAGTTCATCGACCTCGATGTGAGAAGCGTTTCCGATATTATCCAGCGCGGCGGTACGGCAATCTACACCGCTCGCTGCCCCGAGTTCAAGGATTGGGAAAACGTTGAAAAGGCAAAGAAAATCTGCGAGGAACAGCAGATGTGCGGCGTTGTCGCAATCGGCGGCGACGGCACCTTCAGAGGCGCTGCGGATTTGTCCAAGGCGGGTATCCCCTGTATCGGTATCCCCGGAACGATTGACAATGATATCCAGTGCTCGGAGTACACCATCGGCTATGATACGGCAATGAACACGGTTGTCGAGATGATAGACAAGCTCCGCGACACCAGCCACTCTCACGAGCGCTGCGCGGTAGTTGAGGTTATGGGACGCCGCGCAGGTCACATCGCGCTTGCAACAGGTCTTGCGTGCGGCGCAACGGCTGTTCTCGTTCCCGAAATGCCTCACGATATCGAGCAGATTATCAAGAGAATTAAGGAAGTCCGCGCAATGGGCAAGAAGCAGTTCATCATCGTTGTCGCAGAAGGCGTCGGCGGAACCGATCAGATTGCAAAGCAGATTGAAGCAGAAACCGGAATTGAGTCCAGAGCGACAATTCTCGGTCACGTTCAGCGCGGCGGCAGCCCCACGGTCCGCGACAGAGTTATGGCGTCCGAGATGGGCTATTATGCGGTTGAGCTGCTCGAAAAGGGCATAGGAAACCGCGTTGTCGGCTATAAGGACGGCAAGATTTATGACGTTGATATTCAGGAAGCGCTTTCGATGAAGAAGCCTTTCGATGAGCGCCGCTATAAGATTTGCGACGAAATCAACTTCTAATCCAAACCAAAACCAACACAGAGTAGAGAGTCTTGCGTTAAGTGCTGCGGGAACGGAGAGTTGTCCCGCGGACGAAAAGCGCAAAAGCTGCTTCGGGCGGCTTTGAGTGCTTGCGGTAAGGCTCTCGCATCTCGCTGTACATAAACTGAATAAAAAGCCATTTTGTTATTCTTTTGTGTGCAACATTCTGAAAGGAGAAATTATGGCTTTTTTTAATAAGTTCAAACGTTCGGCTCTTGAACTCACAAGCCTCAGATGTATATGCGTAACGGCGATTTTAATCGCGCTTGACCTTGTGCTGAAGCAGTTTACAATCATTCTTCCGTTCACCAAAATCAGCGTCGCGTTTATCGCGATTTCCGCAATCGGTATGCTTTACGGACCGGTTGTGGCGATGCTCGCGGGAATGGTAACCGATGTGGTCGGCTATTTCATCACCACGCAGAATTACGCGTTTAACCCGATTTTCACCATCGTTGAGATGATGGGCGGATTGATTTACGGGCTGTTTCTGTACGGAATGGAAACGCACAAGCTCGATTTTTCGGGCGGGAAAGAGTTTTTCAAATCGATTGGCGGAAACTGGCAGTCGGTTGTGAGAATTGTGCTGGCGAAGTTTACGGTAATCGTAATCTGTAACATCTTCCTCAACACATGGTTTCAGGTTATCGCGGGAATAATAGCTCCCGAAGCGTTCCTTGTGAAAATCTCCGCAAGAATAGGCACAAGCTTCATCAAAATGCCGTTTGACGTTATACTGATGCTGCTCACGCTGTACCCGATAAAAGCGGCGTATAACGCGGTGTTCAAGAGAGTGAAAAATCGTCGTAAAGAAGGAATTTAAATGACGAAACTGGGTTTCATCGGCGTCGGAAATATGGGCGCCGCAATTATTAAGGGAATTAACGGAAAACTCGGAAATACCGCGGTTTTCGCGTATGACAGCAATCCCGAAAAGCTGAAAAATATCAGCGTTCTCGGGGCGACAGCTGCCGACAGCATAGCCGAGCTTTCAAAAAAATGCGATTATATTCTGCTTGCCGTAAAGCCGCAGCAGCTCGACGGCGTGCTCGCGGAAATAAAGGCGGCGGGCAGCGAAAAGCTCGTTCTTATCTCAATCTGCGCGGGAATTTCCGCAGAATATATCCGCGAAAGAACGTTTTCAAACGCGAAGGTTGTTCTCGTTATGCCGAATACGCCGATGATGCTGGGTAAAGGCGCTTCGGCGATGAGCTGCGATGAAAAGACGTCCGAGGAGGAGTTTGCGTTCGCGAGGAAAATCATCGGCTCGTGCGGCATAACCGAGGTTGTGCCGATGAACAAGATGAAAGAGGTCATCGCGATAAACGGAAGCTCTCCCGCGTTCATCTACCTCTACGCGAAGGGCTTTATCGATTACGCGGAGAAGGTCGGAATCGACAAGGACGCGGCGCTGCGGCTTTTCGCGCAGTCGCTTATCGGTTCGGCGAAGATGATGACCGAGAGCGGAATGACGCTCGACGAGCTGATAAAGCAGGTTTCAAGCCCCGGAGGAACAACGCTTGCAGGTCTTGAGGAGCTGTACGCGGGAAAACTCACGGATACTGCTGTTAAGGCTTGCGAGGCTTGCACAAGGCGCGCTTATGAGCTTGGCGCGAAGAAGTGAAAAGGAGAAAACTATGGTTGTAATCGAACTTGAAAACGGCAAGAAAATAAAGCTGGAGCTTTATCCCGACAAAGCTCCCATCACCTGCGCGAATTTTGAGAAACTCGTTCGCGAGGGATTTTATGACGGGCTGATTTTTCACCGCGTAATCAGCGGTTTTATGATTCAGGGCGGCGACCCGCAGGGTACCGGAATGGGCGGCTCTAAGGAGAAAATCAAGGGCGAGTTCGCGATGAACGGCGTGCCGAATGATTTGAAGCACACGCGCGGCGTTATCTCAATGGCGCGCTCGAATAACCCGAATTCCGCGTCAAGCCAGTTTTTCATAATGCACAAGGACGCGCCCCATCTTGACGGGCAGTATGCGGCTTTCGGAAAGGTTGTCGAGGGAATTGAAGCGGTTGATGAAATCGCCGAAACCAAGACCGACTACAACGACCGCCCGCTTTCCGATATCAAAATGAAAAAGGTTTACATCGAAGAATAACTTTATCAGGCGCAGTGAAAAATCTGCGCTTGTTCTGTTTTTGTGCAAATTCTACAAAATCTCCCGTAATTTTTTGGAATAAGACGGATTGTTTTCTTGAAATGCGGCGGATTTGTTTATTGTAACTATTGACAAATTGCTA
>SFJQ01000055.1 GCA_004555855.1 [Eubacterium] saphenum
GGTTAATCGCCTTGTAAGCGGGACGGATAATTCTCTTGCCGTTTATCATCTCTTCCATTCTGTGAGCGCACCAGCCCGCCATTCTCGCGCACGCGAAAAGCGCCGTGTACATCTCAACGGGAATTTTCAGCATTTTATAGACAAGTCCCGAATACATATCGACATTTGCGCATATATTCTTAATATCGCCGCGCTCCTCCGCGAACACCTTGGGAGTAAGGCGCTCGATGCTGTCGAGAAGCTTGAATTCAGCCTCGAAATCCGTGCCCTTGGCAAGCTTCATCGCGTTTTCCTTCAGGATAACAGCTCTCGGGTCGGACAAAGTGTAGACTGCGTGTCCCATTCCGTAGACAAGTCCCGAGCCGTCGCCCGCTTCTTTACGCATAATCTTGTGCAGGAAATCCGCAACCTCGTCATCATCATTCCAGTCGTGAACGCCTTCCTTCACGAAATCAAGCATCTGCATTACCTTGATATTTGCGCCGCCGTGACGCGGACCTTTAAGCGAGCCGATTGCCGCCGCATAAGCAGAATAAGCGTCCGTGCCCGATGAAGAAACCGTGCGGCAGGTGAAAGTCGAGTTGTTACCGCCGCCGTGTTCCGCGTGAAGCATAAGGCAAAGGTCAAGCAGCTTCGCTTCCTCGGGCGTATAGGCGCGGTCGTCGCGGAGCGTTGACAGAATACTCTCGGCAAGGCTCTCGTCCTTGTTTATCTGGTGCATAACCATACTGTCGTTGTGATAAAAACGGCGCAGCGCCTGATAAGACGAAACCATAATCGCGGGCAGCTTCGAGATAACCGAAAGCGCCTGAAGCATCTCAACCTCGGGCGAGTTGTTTTCCGGCTCGTGGTCGTAGCTGTAAAGCGTGAGGACAGCCTGCTGCATTTTGTTCATAATATTTGGCGAAGGATTACGCATAATAACGTCCTCGTCAAAATAACGCGGAAGCTCACGGTATTCAGCCAGAAGCTGCGAGAACTCCTGAAGCTCCTTTTCGGTCGGCAGCGAGCCGAGCAGCAGCAAATAAACAACCTCCTCGTAGCCGTAACGCTTGTCGTTCAGAACACCCTGTACAAGGTCGCGCACGTTATAGCCGCGGTAAATCAGCTCGCCCTCGATAGGCTGCTTGTCACCCTCGCTTATGACGTAGCCGTGAACGCAGCAGACGTTCGTGATACCCGCGACAACGCCCGAACCGTCGGAGTTTCGCAAGCCTCTTTTTACGCCGAATTTATTGTACAAGGACTGGCTTATCACGCTGTTTTTGCAAAACTCCTCGCACATCGCTTTAAACTTGTCCGTTGACTTTAATTTTTCAAGATTGTCCATATTTTTCACCTCATATAATAATCCAACTTAAATTATAGCATATTTTCACCGTAAAGTCAAGAGTGAGCCGAAAAATAGTAAACGAAACGGTAAAATATGCTCACGTTTTTTTGAAAGGAACTTGAAAATGCCTAAAAAAACAACTTTGGTTTCAGCGGCAGCGCTGGTTTTGTTTATAATTCTGATTGTAATTCTGATAAACGTCACCGCTGAAAATCCAAGCTCCCCGTTCCCCGAAAATGTCACCGTTTACCTGAAAGAGCGCTCGGAAATCGTCACGCTTGATTACGGCGAATTTCTCGAGGGCTGTCTGCGCGGCTTTCTCCCCGAAAACGGCGATTTATACGAGCCGCAGACGCTTGAAGCGCTTGCAGTTGTCGTCAACACAAACGCGCTCTATACTCTTCAAAACCGCGATAAATTCGAGAATTACGGCGCGGATTTTTCGACGGGCGAGCTGTTTCCCTACACCGAAAAAGCCATAAATTCCACGGCGCGCGCTCGTATCGGGACAGCCGCCGATGCCGCCGCAGAGAAGTTTCTCGCGCTTGACGGGAAGCCCGTTTTGCTCGATTTCTGCCGAATTTCAAGCGGGAAAACAATCCCGAAATTGCCCGCTATGCCGTCGGTAAATCTGCCCTCGGACGCGCTCTGCAAAGGCTTCCTCAGCAAAAACGCTTACACCGTGAACGAAGTCCGCGCGCTCTCCGAGATAAAGCGGCTTCGCGAACCGCCCGAGGAATGGTTCTCCGAGCCGGTTTACGATGAGTACGGAACGCTTCTGTCCGTCAAAATCTGCGGTCAGAAAATCACCGGCGAGTTCATCAAAAACACCCTCGGTCTGCGCAGCGCAGCTATTGAAATCGGCTTCGAGGACGACTGCTTCGTGTTTATCTGCAAGGGCTGGGGAAACAACACGGGAATGAGCCTTGCCGCTGCCGATACTTTGTCGCGCGACGGAAAATCCTATGATGAAATTCTCGCGGTTTTCTACAACGCAGCGCTCCAAAATGCCCGATAAGCAAAACTGCCCCCGATTTTTCGGGAGCAGCTTATTAAGTGACAAATCGTAAAATCTACGTTTACTTCATAAGAGCCGAAAGTCTGTTGTTGATTTCAACAAGGAATGTTTCGGTATCGACAACACGCTTGTTTTCGAGCTTCGACATAGCTGCAAGATTCTTGTCCATAACGCCCTCTTCCATTGTCTGAACGGACGCTTTTTCAAGTTTGTCTGCATAATCGCAAAGCTCGGGAATGTTGTCAAGCTCTCCGCGCTTTCTCAGCGCGCCGCTCCACGCGAAAATTGTCGCGATGGGATTTGTTGATGTCTTCTCGCCTTTGAGATAGTTGTAATAGTGGCGCGTAACCGTGCCGTGAGCCGCCTCGTACTCGTACTTTCCGTCGGGAGAAACAAGAACTGAGGTCATAAGTCCGAGCGAACCGAACGCGGTCGCCAGCATATCGCTCATAACATCGCCGTCATAGTTCTTGCAAGCCCAGATAAAGCCGCCCTCGGAGCGAACAACTCTCGCGACAACATCGTCGATGAGCGTGTAGAAATACTCAATTCCCGCCGCCTCAAACTTCGCCTTGTACTCGTTTTCATAAATCTCCGCGAAGATGTCCTTGAAACGGTGGTCGTAGGTCTTGGAAATCGTGTCCTTAGACGCGAACCAAAGCGTTTCCTTGGAGTCAAGCGCGTAGTTGAAGCAAGCTCTCGCAAAGCTCGCAATCGAATTGTCGAGGTTGTGAACGCCCTGAACAATACCGTCCGAGTTCTTGAAATCGTGGATAAGAGCGCGTGTTTCCTTGCCGTTTTCGTCCGTGAGGACAAGCTCGGCTTTGCTTCCCTTGGGAACGCGCAGCTCGGTGTTCTTGTAGATATCGCCGTAAGCGTGACGCGCGATGGTAATCGGCTTTGTCCATGTGGGAATGTACGGCGTGATGCCCTTAACCAGAATAGGCTTTCTGAAAACCGTTCCGTCCAGAATTGCACGGATTGTGCCGTTCGGGGATTTCCACATTTCCTTGAGCTTGTACTCCTCAACGCGCTGCGCATTCGGAGTAATCGTCGCGCACTTTACCGAGACTCCGTACTTTTTCGTGGCATTCGCAGAGTCGATTGTCACCTGATCGTCGGTTTCGTTTCGATGGACAAGCCCGAGGTCGTAGTAATCGGTCTTGAGGTCGATGTACGGGTTGATGAGAATATCCTTAATCATCTTCCAGATAATTCTCGTCATCTCGTCGCCGTCCATCTCGACAAGCGGTGTGGTCATCTGAATTTTTGCCATAGTTGTTCTCCTTTCGATTTTCACTTTTTCCTTATTTTAGACGAGCTTGTAATGTACCAGTTTATGTTGTTGCCGCAGCCGATAGCTCCCTCAGAGGGAATAAATCTGCTGCCGACAAAAAGTCCAGCAAAAAACGCAGCGCACGCTATTCCAAAAACCGCAGCCTTATTCATATCTTCACCTTTTAACCTTTCGTGTAATTCAGCAAACCGCCCGCAAGCATCATTCCCTTGCCGCGCTCGGAAAGCTCGCACTTAACCTCGTAGCTCTCGCCCTTGGTCTTGTTCTCGACAATAATTTTGCCGCCGTTTTCAACGATAGAACGGATATTTGCAATTACAAGATTATCGCCCTGCTCGATTTTGTCGTAATCCGATTCGTTGACAAATTCAAGCGGGAGAATGCCGTTGTTGATGAGATTCTGGCGGTGAATACGCGCGAAGCTCTTGCAAATTATCGCCTTAACTCCGAGGTACAGCGGAGCAAGAGCCGCGTGTTCTCTCGAAGAACCCTGACCGTAGTTCGCGCCGCCAACAATGATTGATGTACCCGCTTCCTTTGCGCGCTTCGGGAAGGTTTCATCGCAAACCGTGAAGCAGTACTCCGAAATCGCGGGGATATTTGAACGCAGCGGGAGAATTTTCGCGCCCGCAGGCATAATGTGGTCGGTTGTGATGTTGTCGCCGACTTTCAGCGTAACACTGCTTTCGATATTCTCGGCAAGCGGCTTGTTTACGGGGAACGGCTTGATGTTCGGACCGCGCAGGATTTCAACATTCGGCGCTTCCTCAACCGTTGCCGGAGCGACAACCATATTGTCGTTAATCAGGAAACGCTCGGGCATCTTGTAAGCAGGCATTTCGCCGAGAGTTCTCGGGTCGGTGAGCACGCCGGTGATTGCGGAAACAGCCGCAGTTTCGGGAGAAACGAGATAGATCTGTCCGTCCTTTGTGCCGCTTCTGCCGAGGAAGTTTCTGTTGAACGTGCGAAGCGAAATACCCTTGGAGTTGGGCGACTGCCCCATACCTATGCAGGGACCGCACGCGCTTTCAAGTATTCTCGCGCCCGCTGCGATAAGAACAGCAAGAGTTCCCTCGGAAGCAAGCTGCTCGAACACCTGCTTTGAGCCAGGTGCAATCGAAAGAGAAACGTCCGGGTGAACGGTTTTGCCCTTCAGAATGTGAGCAACCTTTCTCATATCCTGAAGCGAAGAGTTTGTGCAGGAGCCTATGCAAACCTGGTCAACCTTGATTGCGCCGATTTCATCGAGATTTTTTACGTTATCGGGAGAGTGAGGGCAAGCTGCAAGCGGCACAAGCTGCGACAAATCGATGTCCACAACCTCGTCGTAAACCGCGTCTGCGTCAGCGGAAAGCTCCACATAATCCTCTTCTCTGCCCTGCGCTTTCAGGAACTCGAGAGTTGTTTCATCGGACGGGAAAATCGAGGTTGTAGCGCCCAGCTCCGCGCCCATATTCGTGATTGTAGCGCGCTCGGGAACGGAGAGATACTTCACGCCCTCGCCCGTGTACTCCATTACCTTGCCGACGCCGCCCTTAACGGAAAGTCTGCGAAGAACTTCAAGAATTACGTCTTTTGCGGAAACCCAGTCGTTGAGCCTGCCGGTGAGATTTACCTTAACAACCTGCGGCATTGTTATGTAATAAGCGCCGCCGCCCATTGCCACGGCAACGTCCAGTCCGCCCGCACCCATCGCCAGCATACCGATACCGCCGCCCGTGGGGGTGTGGCTGTCGGAGCCGATTAAGGTCTTGCCGGGCTTGCCGAAGCGTTCGAGATGAACCTGATGGCAGATACCGTTGCCGGGGCGCGAAAACCAAATTCCGTGCTTTTTGGCAATCGAACCGATAAAGCGGTGGTCATCGGCGTTCTCAAAGCCGCTCTGGAGCGTGTTGTGGTCGATATAGGCAACCGAGCGCTCGGTCTTTACGCGGTCAACGCCCATCGCCTCGAACTGAAGATAAGCCATTGTTCCCGTAGCGTCCTGAGTAAGAGTCTGGTCGATTTTAAGCCCTATTTCCGTACCCTTTTTCATCTCTCCGTCAACAATGTGCGCCTTAATAATCTTTTCGGTTAATGTAAGTCCCATCTTTCATTCTCCTTAAAATAATTTTGCAATTTTATTATACTACATATTGCAGAAAAAGTCAAGACAATTCCTGACAAGCCTCAAAAATCGCATTTTCGCAGAATTATTCCAAAGAAATTGCAAGTTTTTCTTCAGGATTTTGTATTTTTGCAAAAACACAAGTTGTTTGGTAAATCAAAAATCATCATTATATTAATTATACCACAATTCCGGCACAAAGTCAACACAAAAAATCCGCTCACGAGCATAATTCCCGAGAGCGGATTTGTCTTTTCTATCAATAATCCGTGTTCTGCCGCACAAAAGCCTTGATATACGCAAAGGTTTCCTTCTCGCCTTTTTCGGCAAGCATTCTGAGCCACTTTTCCAGCAAATCCGAGGTTTTCGGGTGAATAACCCTGTTCGCCTTTCCGCGCTCAAAATATTCCAGCGCGCAGTCGTCGGTATAATTTTTTCCCTGATAAATCTTGCTCGCAGCAACCCTGTCGCAGAACATCTCCGCGACAAATCTCAGCGGCATTTTCACAGGCTCGTTTCGGCGGGTTTTCGGGTTATAATCAAACCAGTACTCGAAATGATGACGGTTTCTGCCCTTGTGGTGAAGCCACGCTTTCGAATAACCGTAAGCCGCGCGCTCGCCTTCGTTCGGGGAACGGTTTCCCAGATAAAACCGCGCGCCCTGCCAAAACTCCGTCGGCGTGTATTTCGACAAATCGTGCCGAAGTCCCTGCCACAAAATCCCGACTTTCGCGCAGTGAGAAATCACCTTATGACGATGCTTTGTAATTGTCCGAAAATGCTTTACAGCTTGTTTGAACGACATAAAAACTCCATATTATTTCTCCCGATAAATGTTGCTGAATACCGGTCGGAGGTGCTTGTAGAGAAACAGCGAGAACAGCGCCGCTATCAAGCCTTTCACAAACGTAAACGGCACATTGAATATCAGCAGACACTCCGCGAGATTTGTTACATTCGGGTTGATTTTCTGGTACATTCCGATGATTGCCTCGGTTGACCAGCCGATTTGTGCAAAAAGCGGATAGATGAGGAAATAGTTTGACACAAAGCCGAAAAGCGCCGTCGTAACCGCTCCGACGCAGCAGCCGATTACCGCGCGCGACAGCTTTTTCTTCTTGTGGGCAATAATTCCCGCGGGCAGTACCAGCGCAACGCCCAGAATAAAGTTGGACAACTCGCCAACGCAGCCCGTGCTTGACGTGATACAGCCGATTGCGTTCTTGATAAGGCAGACGAACACTCCCGAAACGGGTCCCATCGTGAGCGACGCCAGCATCGCGGGCGCGTCCGAGAAATCGAAACTGATGAAGCTCGGCATTATCGGAATTTTTATCTCAAATTCCGCCAGCACATAAGATACCGCCGCCATCAACGCCGTGAACACAAGCCACCTTACGTCCACTTTTCTCTCTTGTTTTACCGTGTTTTCCATTGAAATTCCCTTTCCTCAGGGTTTGCCTTTTCCGAACAAAATTCCCCGATTTCAGGACAAAAATCCAAAAATCGGGGGCGCAAATATAGACTATTTGTGTTCTGTTCTTTCATCCGGACTATACCGTCGGTATCGGAATTTCACCGATTCAACAGCTTCCCGAGCCAAACCGCCCGTTCTGCCGCTCGCGGACTTTAACCGCCGGTGGGGACTTGCACCCCGCCCCGAAACAGATAATAATGTATTTGTGAATTTCTTCACTACTATATTATATTACATCTGCCGGAATTTGTCAAGAGGTTTTATTCAATATTCTGAATTTGTTCGCGGATTTTTTCAATCTCGCTCTTCTGGTCAACGACAACCTTCGTTACCTCGATATCCTGCACCTTCGAGCCTATCGTGTTGGTTTCACGGTTCATCTCCTGAACGAGAAAATCCAGCTTTCTGCCAACAGGCTCGCTGCTCTCCAACATTCCGCGAAGCTGGGAAATATGCGAGCGCAACCGCACGGTTTCCTCGTCAACGGCGGTTTTCTCGGAGAAAATTCCCGCCTCAAGCAAAATTCTGCCCTCGTCAACATTCTTCCCGTCAAGCACCTCGCACATTCTGTCGTAAAGGCGCTTGCGGTAATCCTCGACAATTTTCGTCGAACGTTCCTCGATAAACCCGACATTCTTCTCGATAACCGCAACCCGCTCGAGTATATCCGCGCGCATTTTCTCGCCCTCGGTTTCACGCATTTTCACAAAATTCCCGAGCGCCTGTTCAAGCACGCTTTTGAGGTCTTCCCAGAGCTGTTCCTCATCGGTTTCAGCCTTGACGACGGTGAATGCGTCGGGTATTCTCATAACGTTTGACAGCGCGAGGTCATCGGTGAGGTTGAACTCGTCTTTGATTTCGCGCAGCGCCGCTATGTACTCCGAGATAACCTCCCTGTTCACGGTAATCTTCTCGGAAACCGCCGCGACATTCTGCACAAGCACGGAAACTTCGACTTTTCCGCGCGAAATCTTGCCGTAGAGGAACGATTTTATGCGCTCCTCGGCGAAATTCATACTCCTCGGCAAACGGCAGGAAAACTCGTAGTAACGGTGATTTACCGCGCGGATTTCAACCGTGATATCGCGCCCGTTCAAAACAGCCTCGGCTCTCCCGAAGCCTGTCATACTTTTAATCATAGTGTATCTCCTTTTCAGCTTTTTATAGCGATTTTTCTTTCAATCATTTTCAGCAGTCTGGGGCGGTTGTAGCGCTGAATTGCCACGAAAGCCAAATCGCACAGCGCCGCCAGAACCGACGTTACGCAGAACACCCAAAGGTACCCGAACAAAAACGCCAGAAACATCGACAAAAGTCCCGCCGCCGCGCAGCATTCATGGACAATCTCCGCCTGACAGCCCGCCATTACCACTTCCTCGGGCGTTTTCTTTTCAAGCGAGAACAAGTCCTCGTCCGCTGTCGGCAGGATTTTCTTCCACTTTCTCACGCGCAGCTTTTTGTACAAATTCTTCTCAAAATCATGCTCCGCGAACCATTTTCTTGTGTAATCAACATTGTTTTTGAGGAAAAAATCAAACAATCCTCCGATAACCAGCCTTACCGTAAAGTGATAGCAAATCGTCAGCGCGATTATTCCCATTATAAGATACGCGGGCTTTTTTGTGCCGAGGAACAGCCCCCAGAACGCAAAAAGCAGCACAAGCGATACTCCCGAAACCGCAAACATTTTCTTAATCATTTTTTCTGCCTTTCAAAATCCTGTCCGCGGCAAGCATAATGCCGGTTTTGCCCGTGGAGAACGTCAGTCCGCCCTGTACCCAAGCCGCAAAAGGCTCTCGGAGGGGAGCGTCTGCAGAAAGCTCGATTGACGCGCCCATCGTAAACGCGCCCGCCGCCATAATCACCTTGCTGTCATAGCCCGGCATATCCCAAGGCTCGGGCATCGCCGAGCTGTCAACGGGAGAGCCGCTCTGAATACCCTCGCAGAACCGTATCAGCTCATCTGCGCCGTTCAGCTTTATCGCAGCGATAATGTCCGTGCGCTTCTCGTTGTACCTCGGGAACACCTCGTAACCGAACTCCTCGAAAAGCGCCGCCGCAAACACCGATGTTTTCAGCGCCGCGCAAACCGCTTCGGGCGCGTGGAACAAGCCGAGATACATTCCGCGAAGCTGGTTGAGCGAGCAGCCGACTTCTTTTCCCGCGCCGGGCGTTGTCAGACGGTACGCGCACTGCTCGATTAAATCCGCGCGTCCGGCTATGTAACCGCCCGTTTCGGCAATTCCGCCGCCCAGATTCTTGATTAAACTGCCGACAATCAAATCCGCGCCAACCGCTGTAGGTTCGCGTTTTTCAACGAGTTCGCCGTAACAGTTATCCACAAGCACAATGCACTCGGGATTTACCGATTTCACGGCTTTGATAATCTTCTCAATCGTGTCGATATCGTAAGAAGGGCGAAGCGAATAGCCGCGCGAACGCTGAATATAAGCCGCTTTACAGCCCTTTGCACTCTCCGAGATTTTTGCGAAATCGGGCAAGCCTTTCTCATCAAGCTCAACCACATCGCTCGTTATCCCATAGTCGCGCAGCGAACCGACATTTTCCCCGAAAACCGCCTCCTGAATGGTATCATAAGGCATTCCCGTGGAGAAGAGGATTTTGTCGCCGTTTCTAAGGATACCGAAAAGCGCCGTTACAATCGCGTGCGTACCGTTCACGAAATTATGCCGCACCAGCGCGTCCTCCGCTCCCAGAACCTGCGCGAAAACCGCGTCCAGCTTGTCGCGCCCCTCGTCGCCGTAGCCGTAGCCCGTCGTGCCTTTGAGGTGCATTTCGCTAACTCTGTTATCGATAAACGCGCGCAAAACGCGTCTGCCGTTGTAATCGCACAGCTCGTCAAGCTCCGCAAAACGCTCCGCGCACTTTTTCATCGCGTTATCCGCCGCTTTTTCAACCTCGGGTGAAAACTCAAAAAAATCCATTTCCTGCTCCTTAAACATTATTAGTCATTATAATTATAACTTTTTTCCTGTCAAATGTCAAGAGCCATTTTGTCCGCAATCATAAACCGTACATTCCAAACATAGTATTTACTGTTCCGCAAATCATTCAAGGGGGGTATTTCATTGAAGCAGTACGGCGAAGGAAAT
>SFJQ01000056.1 GCA_004555855.1 [Eubacterium] saphenum
CTTCGCTCCAGTGCCTTCGGCGACCAAAAAACTTTTTCTGAAGAAAAAGTCTTTTGGATTTTCAAAAAGACTTTTTTCGCTTCGCGTGCTTGAACACCGCTCGGTTCGCTTACTTGAAATACTCAATTCCGTTCTTGAATATCGGCTGGTCCTTGTTTCCGTCAACATTCTTCGCAACATAATCAGTCAGGCGCTCCGTATGTCCCATCTTACCAAGAACACGTCCGTCCGGCGAAATTATACCCTCAATCGCGCACATCGACATATTCGGATTATATCTCACATCGCCCGAAGGATTTCCGTGCAGGTCAACATACTGCGTCGCAACCTGTCCGTTGTCAATCATCTTCCTGATAACATCGCCGTTTGCCACAAATCTGCCCTCGCCGTGTGAAATCGGAATCGCGTGAACATCGCCCACCTTGCACCCCGCAAGCCACGGGCTCTTGTTCGTAGCAATTCTCGTGTAAACCATCTGGCTCTGGTGTCTGCCGATTTTATTGTAGGTCAGCGTCGGGCTGTCCTCGGTCAGCGGCACAATGTGTCCGAACGGCACAAGTCCCAGTTTAATCAGCGCCTGGAAGCCGTTGCAGATACCGAGCATAAGTCCGTCGCGCTTGTACAGCATATTCTCGACTTCCTCGGTTATCTTCGGGTTGCGGAAGAACGCGTTGATAAACTTCGCCGAGCCTTCCGGTTCGTCACCGCCGGAAAATCCGCCCGGAATTGCGATAATCTGCGCGCTTGCGGCAAGCTTCGCGAACTCGTCCACGCTCTCCTCAATATCGTTTGCCGAGAGGTTTCTGATAACGAAAATCTCGGATTTTCCGCCGTATTTCTCAAAAGCCATCGCCGTGTCATACTCGCAGTTTGTGCCGGGGAACACGGGAATGAGCACCTTCGGAGCGGCAAGCTTCGGGGAAATGTGAGTTGTGAGCAGCTCGCAGCCTTCCTTATATTCAACCTTTTCCGCGTCGGGCAGATAAGGCAGCTTCGCCTTGAACACAGGCTCGAGAACATCGTCCCACTTCTCCTCGAGAGCCGCGATATCGAGCTTCACATCGCCGCAAACAATCTCGTAATCCGCGGTTGTTTCGCCGATAACTCTCACGCTCTCCTCGCCGAAATCCTCTTCAAGTTCAAGGATAAACGCGCCGTAAACAGGTGTGAACAGCTCCTCATCGGTGAGCTTTTCGAGCTTCGCGCCGATGTGGTTTCCGAGCGTCATCTTGAAAATACCCTCGGCAACGCCGCCGTTTGCTACGCTCCAAACCGAGAGCGCCTTTTTGCTCTTGATGAGCTTCTCAACCGTCTTGAAAACGCTCTTGACGCTGTTGAAATCGGGCAAGCCGTTTTCGTTGTATTTAGGCGCGATATAGCCGATTTTGCTGAACGGGCACTTAAACTCCGCGGAGATGATGTTGTCCGCTTTCTCGGGTGCAATCGCGAAGGAAACCAGCGTCGGGGGAACATCGATATGCTCGAATGTACCGCTCATACTGTCCTTGCCGCCGATTGCGGGAAGTCCGAGAGCAAGCTGCGCCTCATAAGCGCCGAGAAGCGCCGAAAAAGGCTTGCCCCAACGCTCGGGCTGTCCCTGCGTTCTCTCGAAATACTCTTGGAATGTCAAACGGCACTTGTCGTAAGAACCGCCCGCCGCGACAACCTTTGCCACGCTCTCGACAACCGCGCAGACTGCCCCATGATAAGGCGACTGCTGTGAAACGGCGGGGTTAAAGCCCCAAGCCATAATCGAAGCCGTGGTTGTTTTGCCGTGGAGCACGGGGAGCTTCGCCGCCATTGCCTGAACGGGCGTCTGCTGATAACGTCCCGCAAACGGCATAAGAACCGTTCCCGCGCCGATTGTGCTGTCGAATCGCTGAACAAGACCTCTCTGCGAGCAGATGTTCAAATCGGTGACGAGCTTTTTCCAGCCCTCTGCTGTGTTTCTGAAGCCCGTGGAGTAGCTTACATTCACATCGGGAACGCTTACTGTCGTGTGTTTTTCCGCGCCGTTTGAGTTGAGGAACTCGCGCGAAATATCGACAATCGTCTTGCCGTTCCAAGTCATTTTAAGGCGCGGCTCAGCCTTAACGGTTGCCACAATCGTGCTTTCAAGGTTCTCCTTTGAAGCAAGCGCACGGAACTTGTCCGCGTCCTCGGGCGCGACAACAACCGCCATTCTCTCCTGAGATTCGGAAATTGCAAGCTCCGTTCCGTCAAGACCGTCGTATTTCTTGGGAACTTTGTCGAGATTGATTTCAAGACCGTCCGCAAGCTCGCCGATTGCAACGGAAACGCCGCCTGCGCCGAAGTCGTTGCAGCGCTTGATGAGCTTGGTTGCTTCGGGATTTCTGAAAAGGCGCTGGAGCTTGCGTTCCTCGGGAGCGTTACCCTTCTGAACCTCTGCGCCGCAGCTGTCCAGCGACTCAACCGAGTGCGCCTTTGAAGAACCTGTTGCGCCGCCGCAGCCGTCACGGCCCGTTCTGCCGCCGAGCAGGATTATCACATCATCGGGAGCGGGGCGTTCTCTGCGGACATTTTCCGCGGGAGCAGCGCCGACAACCGCGCCGATTTCCATTCTCTTCGCCATATAGCCCGAGTGATAAATCTCGGAAACGTGTCCCGTGGCAAGACCTATCTGGTTGCCGTAGGAGGAGTAGCCCGCAGCTGCCGTTGTGGTGATTTTGCGGGGCGGGAGCTTGCCCTTGAGCGTCTGTTCAACAGGGAGCAGCGGGTCGGAAGCGCCGGTCACTCTCATCGCCTGATAAACGTAAGAGCGTCCCGAAAGCGGGTCGCGGATTGCGCCGCCAAGGCAGGTTGCCGCGCCGCCGAAAGGCTCGATTTCGGTGGGGTGGTTGTGGGTTTCGTTTTTGAACATCAGAAGCCAGTCCTCGTCCTTGCCGTCAACATCAACCTTCACTTTAACCGAGCAAGCGTTGATTTCCTCGCTCTCGTCCAAATCATCGAGCAAACCGTCTTTTTTGAGCTTTTTCGCGGCAAGCGTTGCGATATCCATAAGGCAGATAGGCTTGTTCTGTCTGCCCAAATCGATGCGGTGAAGCTGATATTTATTATAGGTATCGGCAATGTAGGACGGCTTGATGTCCGCCTTGTCGATAATTGTGCCGAAAGTCGTGTGGCGGCAGTGGTCGCTCCAGTAGGTGTCAATCATACGGATTTCCGTGATTGTCGGGTCGCGGTGTTCGCTCTTGAAATAATCCTGACAGAATTTCAGGTCGTCGTTGTCCATCGCAAGCCCGTACTTAACGACAAAATCCGCAAGCTCCGCGTCCGTTTTCTCGATGAAGCCGTTGAGCGTTTCAACCTCGGTCGGCACGGTATAGGTAACTTTGAGCGTCTGTTTCTCCTCGAAGCCGCACTCGCGCGACTCAACCGCGTTGATGAGATAATGCTTAATTCTCGCAAATTCCTCGTCCGAGATTTCACCCGACAGAATGTAGATTTTCGCGTATTTAACATCGGGGCGGTCGCCCTTGCAGAGCATCTGAATACACTGCGCTGCGGAATCGGCGCGCTGGTCGAATTGTCCCGGCAAAAACTCAACGGCGAAAATGCGCTCGTTTTCCTTTGCCTCGGGAAGCGCAAAATAAACATCGTCAACGGGCGGCTCGGAAAAAACCGTCGGGAGCGCTTTTTTGAAGTTCTCCTCGGAAATTCCCTCGACGTCATAGCGGTTGACAATCCGCACATTCTTGACGGATTTCACGCCGAGAGCGGTGTTGAGGTCGGCAAGAGTGTCGCCGCCTTCAACGGCAAACAGCTTTTTCTTCTCCACATAAACTCGATAAACCATTTTTGTATCTCCTTTTTTCAACGGCTTTTGCCGTATTTTTACAAAATTTCAACAACACTGCCAATGCAGTACCCCTTTTTCGCGCCGGTGATTTTCACTTTCACAAGCGAATGTCGGGAGATTTGTTTGCCGATAATCCGAACGGGCGTGTAGTTTTCGGTGAAGCCCTGCGAATACAGCTCGCTCTGTGGCTTTTCAATCAGAAGAACGCCCTCTTTTCCGCGCTGCGACCGCAAAAACTCGTCCTCCAGAATTTCCGCGATGTTCATTAGTTGGCGCGTGCGCTCGGTGCGGACGGAAGGCTGAATTTGCGGCATTTCCGCGGCGATGGTCCCTTTTCTCAGCGAATACGGGAAAACGTGGATTTTCGCAAAGCCGATTTTCTTCGCAAATTCAACGCTCTTTTGGAAATCCTCGTCGCTCTCGAAAGGAAAACCCACGATAATATCCGTCGTTATCGCGCATTCGGGGAAAACCTCGCGGAGCTTTTCGACAACGTGCAGATATTGCTCGGTTGTGTATTTTCGGTTCATTTTACGCAGGATTTCATCGCTGCCCGACTGAAGCGACAGGTGAAAATGCGGGCAAAGCGCGGGGATTTTGCCGAGTTTTTCGATAAGCTCGTCCGTTATCATTTCGGGTTCAAGTGAACTCAAACGTATCCTCGGAACGCCGCTCTCGGAAACCGCTTTTACCGCGTCATAAAGCGAAAGTCCCAAGTCTTGTCCATAGCAGCCGAGATTTATTCCCGTGAGTACGATTTCACGGTGCCCGTCCGCAAAGCAGGCTTCCGATTGCTCACGGATATCCTCACAAGAAAGCGAACGAACTCGTCCGCGCGCTGTCGGGATTATGCAGTAGGAGCAAAATCGGTCGCAGCCGTCCTCGATTTTGATGAAAGCGCGGGTTCTGTCCTCGTCGGGAACGGAACAGCCCGTGCAGAATTCACGCGTAAGCGGATTTATCTTGACTGTTTTCAAGCGATTTTCAAGAAAGTCTTGCACATAATCGACAATTTTGTCCTTGTCGGAATTGCCGACAACAATGTCCGCGTCAAACTTAAGTCCCGCTTCCTCGGGATAACTCTGCGGAAAACACCCGCAAAGCACGATTATACCCTCGGGATTTTCTCTGCGATACCGCGAAGCTGCGTGTCGGGCTTTTGCAACGGCAGTTCCCGTGACCGAGCAGCTATTTATAATGTATAAGTCGGCGGTTTCGCTGTCGGCTTTCGTGAAACCGTTTTCAAGAAAGCGTTTTTCGATTGCTGCGCTCTCGCAGGAGTTGACCTTACAGCCGAGAGTGAGTATTTTAAAGGTGATTTTTTCGTTCATATCCAAAAATTCCTGTCGGAAATATACAAAAATTTTTTCACTACACTTCTATTATACTTTAAAACTACAAATTTTGCAATAAGGTATTGACTATTTTTTAAAAAGTTGTTATATTATTTGTAAGAGCAGGCTGTTGATAAACCATCATCTGCGTCGTCAGCCACATAACGGCAGGCACAAAGCCTAGCCGTTATATGGCTTCCTAGCATCTGACGGCTTCTCGCCAGCCTTGATAATAATAAAATCGCTCTTATAAAAACGAGAAAGAAGGCAAAAATATGGAAGAATTTACGATTAAGCTGGACTCTATCGACGAGGTAAAGGAGTTTGTAGCGCTCACCAACAAATGCGCGTTCGATATCGACCTGATGTCGGGAAGATACGCGATTGACGCAAAGAGCATTATGGGTATCTTCAGCCTCGACCTTGCAAAACCGCTCAAGATGATTGTTCACGCAGACAGCAGCTCGGCTGCCGATTTTATCGAGGAAGCGGAAAAGTTTATTGCAGATTGACAAAAAAGAAGAATGCCTGTTCTGCAAAATTGGGCAAAAACCCCATTGACAAAGGCACGGAATTGTGCTAACATTTAAGTAGCAAAGAAAATAATAAGGGAAAAGTCCGCGGGGCGGATTATGAAAGGAGTTTTTATTATGACTACCGCAAAAATTCACATCAACACCATTGAGGACGTTAAGAAGTTTGTTTCCATCGTAACGGGCTGCGCTTACGACGTTGATATCGTAAGCGGAAGATACGCAATCGACGCTAAGAGCATTATGGGTATCTTCAGCCTCGACCTGTCCAAGGACCTCGAGCTGAAAATCCACAGCGACGACTGCGCTGATTTCCTCGACGATATCAAGGATTTCATCGTTGCGTAAGGCGTTAAACCAAACAATCAGGCAAAAGAGGAGCGTTTATGCGCTCCTTTTTTTGTTGCCGTTTCTCATAAACCAAGCTTTCTTGTTGAGGATTTTTGTGCAATTGTTCTAAAACGGCAGTATGTGCTGATTTTTAGCAATTGTTACAATAAGATTTGCGCGATTTGACAGGAATTTCCATTTATTTTCGGGTTTTTCAAAAGGTTACAAAAAGGTTACAAAAAATCTTTGTGGATTTTGCACAATTTCAACAGCTCCGATATGTTTGACATTTACTAAACAGTGGGCTATAATAGGCATACGGAAGGGGAACTGCTCGGAAATCGGCATTAAGCAGAGCCTTGCAGTTCAATTGTTACAGAGAGAAAACCGGAGGCAAAATCACAATGAAACCCCAGATAGTAAATGAAAAAATGAAAAAGCTGCTTTTGCAGAGCAAAATCATAAAGGCGGCGGTTTTCGCGGCGATTGCCGTGGCAGCGCTCCTGCTCACCGGCGCGCTTTATTTCCGCGATATCGTTTATATAACGGACGCGGGCGTTACCAAGGAAGTCAGAACCAACCAGTTCGATACCTACGCAATCCTCAGAAGCGAAAAATATGTGCTTGAACCCGACGATACGGTTTCCGTTGAAACCGATGCCGACAAGAAAAAGCACATCACCATAAACCGTGCTTTTGAAGTCACGATTAACGCGGACGGCGAAACAATCTCCGTTAAACTCACAGAGGGAACGGTTTCGGACGCTCTGGAAAAGGCGGGAATTGTTCTCGGTGAGGACGATTTGGTCAATTTCAAGCCCGACGAAGCGCTTTACAAGGGTATGAACATCACGGTAAACCGCGTGGAGTACGTTGAGAGAAACATCGAGAGCGCACTGCCGTTTGAAACGGTTTACAAGGATAACTCAAACTGGGCAATCGGCACGGAGGTTGTTCTTGAAGAAGGAGAAAACGGCGCTCACGTCATCACTTATAAGGACAAATACGTTGACGGAGAGCTTGTTTCCACGGAACAGACTGCCGAAGAAATCACAAAGCAGCCGATTTCCGAGGTTGTTGAAAGAGGAACAGCCTGCGCTGTGCCTTACGCGAAGATGGAAAATCCCGAACAGCTGAAGCTTGTGAACGGAATACCCGAGAATTACACGAGAATTGTTTCGGGAAAGGCAACGGCTTATTCGGCTAAACCCGGCGCTCTCACGGCAAGCGGACGTTATGCGGTTGTGGGAACGGTTGCGGTGAACCCGAACGTCATTCCCTACGGAAGCGAAGTTTATGTTGTCGCGCAGGACGGAAGCCGCGTCTACGGATACGCAATTGCTGCGGATACGGGATACGGAATGATGGACGGCTCGATTGCGGTTGACGTGTTTATGGGAAGCTACGCGGATTCGTGCCATTGGGGCGCAGTTTACGTTGATATTTATGTCCTTTCCGAGGGCGACAATCGTTACATAAGCAAGTGGGAAAGATAAATCAATGCCCGAGTTTGCAAAAAATCGCAGACTCGGGCTGTTTTTTTGTTTATTTTAACGTTTCTTGGGCAATATACACAAAACTTTTCATTGATTTAATACAAATTTGTAATCAAGGCTATTGACGAAAGACAGGAAAAATTATATAATAAAAGTAGCTAACTTTAAGCAGGTTCGCGGTGTACCCGAACAGGCTTTTTCGCTGCAAGCGTTCATTTGTGAAAGGAAATTAATATGATTTGTACCAATTGTAATAACCAAGTGCCCGACGGAGCAAAATTCTGCCCGAACTGCGGTACGCTTACCGCCAAGGCAGAAGCGAACAAGAGCTTCTGTGCGAACTGCGGTCTTGAGCTTCCCAAGGGAGCAAAATTCTGCACGGTTTGCGGAGCTGCGGTTGCCTCAAAAGCAAACATTGAAATTAAGCCTTCGGACGTCCTCTCGCCCGTTACCCCGAGCGAGCCGATTTCCGTTTCGCCCGCTGTTGTCCTCGATAAAACGCCCGACGAAAGTCCGGTTTCCGTTTCCGAGGTGAAAATCAACGCCGAGCCTGCTTACTCAATCCCCACTCCCGCAAGCGACGCTTCAATGCCGGCAATCGACAGCGAAACCGCCAAAAAAGATTCCGAACCGAACATTTTCGACCAAATGGAATTTGGTTATGTTTCCGAATCTCCCGTAATCGAGGAAGCTCCCGTGCTTGAGGAAGTTCCCGTAATGCCCGAAACACCCGTAATGCCCGAAACACCCGTTATGCCCGAGGCGCCCGTTATTTCCGAAACTCCCGCGCCCGAGGCAGCTCCCGTTATGCCGGAAACACCCGCTATGACTGCACCGACGGGCTATTCTTCCGCTGCGGCGAGCTATTCCGCTCCTTCGCCGACCTACACGGCTGCTCCGACTCCCGCTCCCTCCTACACGCCCGCTCCGAATAATCAGATGGAAAATCCGTTCGGAGATTACGGTATGGGCGCGGCGGCTGTCGCAACAAAGCCGATTAAGAAAAAGAGCGTTCTGAAGCCCATTCTCATCGCAGTCGGCTCGCTTCTCGGAGCAGCTCTGATTGCAGCAGGAGTTTTGTTCTTCGTCAACAAGTCGCTTCTGTTCAACATCGTTCTCGGTAACTCCGGCTATGCGGGAATGGTTGAAGGAAACTCCATCAGGGAAGTTACCGATAAAATCGACTTTAACGCGATGTCCCAGAGCATAAAGTCCGCGACAAACTCAGCTTCATCTCTTTTGACATCGCAGTTTTCGGGTTTGTCCTCCATAGTTTCCACCACAGGCGTCACTCCTATGATGGCGTCCAATGTCTACGGCTCTTCCGTTGACTTCAGCACGTTTGTCAAGTCAATCGGCGAGACTATGCGCGACGCCTACGGCGCAAACTCCGCGAAAATTTCAATCGATTTGGGCGCAGAGCTTACCGATACCGGACTTTCTCAGCTTTCAAGCGCGATGAATTGCTCCAAGAAGGATATCGAGGAAGTTCTGAAGCTCATCAATCAATCGAACATTTCCGTCGATTTTTCAGCAGATGAAAAAGCGTTTGAATCGGGTATAGAGTTCTCAAACGGCTCGCTTAAGCTGAACGCGAAAGCCGTTATCACCGAGGACGGAAATGCTTATCTCGTTCTGCCATTCGTTTCCGAAAAGGCTCTTATGTTAAAGGTCGGCTCGGGCTACACAGCGTCTGCGGGACAGGTTTCCGATGTTTATCTTGAAATCGATGAAAAAGAGCTTAAGAGAATTACGGAAAAGCTCGTAAGCATTTATATCGATGTTTACAAGTCAAGCGAGATTACCGTTAAGGACGGAGAAATTTCCGTTGCGGGCGTAACCGCCAAGGGCAAGTACATTACCGCAAAGCTCAACGGTGAGAAAATCGCCGAGATTATCTGGAAAATTGGCGAATCCTTTTCAAACGACAACTATTTGTGCGAGAAGATTGCAAAATTCCTGAACGACTGCGGATTGCCCATTACGGCTGAGCAGCTTCAAAAATCACTCCAGAGCATGTTCAATACGGATTCCTACCAGAAGATGGTCAACGGAAGCAAGCTGCCCCTCGGCAATGTTGAAATGGTTATCGAAACCGTTACCGACAACAGCTGCCGCGTTCTTGCAAAGAGCTATTCATTCGGCGAAAGCGGAAAATCCTCCGTTAAGATTTCCGCGGTTGGCGACCTCAACCTCAGCACCAAAACCGGCAACACCGCAGCTCTCGCGATTGAAGCCGACGGTCAGACCCTCGTATCCGCGCTCTTTGAGAAGTCAAGCGATACCGACGGCGTATGCACCGTAAACGCTAATATCGACAACAACAAATTCTCCATCAAGGTCAAGTACAGCGGCGTTAAGCAAACCACGTTCAGAGGCAAGACCACAGCCGAGGGAACATACGAAATCAGCTTCGTTCTTCCCGCGGATTTCACCCAGACAGGCAACTCCGCCGAGATTTACTCCATTTTAGGCTCGGCAAAGATTGTTATGTCCGTCAAGATTGAAAACGAAAATACCGTTAAGGAAACGATTTCCTTTGAAATTCCGCAGTACGGAAAGTTCTCCGCAAACGCAACTCTCACCGTTGAGGATAAATCAAACGGAGTTTCAATTCCGAGCGATGTTCTTGATATTTCAGCTGTTGCCGATTCAAACGGCAATGAAATTCCCGAAAGCCTGAAGAAGGACATTATCTCCTACCTCAAGGATATGAAAAACGCTGTCAATAGCCAGAACGCAGGCAATCTCGGAGACCTGATTGTTGAGTCGCT
>SFJQ01000057.1 GCA_004555855.1 [Eubacterium] saphenum
CTTACGCGTTTTTCAAGAGTCGCGGATTCGTTTGTAGTAAACTCATCGCAGGGAGGAGGCTTTAAAGACACATGGGTGCTATCACAAGACTGAATATCAACAATCTTTTCTGGCTGGGGAGATACGTTGAACGCGTTTTCACTACGCTTAACAGCTTTTTCAAATACGCGGACAGGTTTATCGAGGGCGGACAGGCGGCTTATGAGAAATACCTCGCTGATATCAACGTTCCCGATATCTACAAAAGCTCGGAGGTGTTTTTTGACAGGTACGTTTTTGATTTGAGCGATGAAAATTCGATTATCTCAAACCTTGACCGTGCGCTCGGGAACGGAATTGTGCTTCGCGATGAAATTAAAACGCCTTCGTTGTCCTATTTGCAGTTTGCGATGGACAGGTTCAAGGCGTGTAAGGGTACGACAAAAATCCGTTATGATATGCTGCCGGTGCGCGACGCGATTTATGCGTTCTGGGGAAGCGTTGACAACAATATGACGAATATCGAGGCTTTGCGGATAATTCATCTCGGAAAGGCGGTCGAGCGGCTTGATTTATACCTGCGGCTGGGCTATCCAAACGAGGATATTTTCGTGCAGCTCGACAATCTCTTAAAGCATGTTTCCCGCAGATTTGATACAATTTCGACTATCATAAATATCGACAATCTCGAAGCGCTGAAAAAGCGGCAGACAGCCGCGCTGATTTGAAAGCAATGCGATTGGAGCTGCTTGAAAATATCGATAATCTTGTAGAGGTGAATTTCATTGAAGCGGTTGCGGTTTGAGTATGAAACAAGGCTGGAGTTTTCGCAAAGCGTGACGGGGCACTGCTTCACTCTGCGCTGCACGCCGTTTTCCGATGAACGCCAGACAATTACCGAGGAATTTTGCGAGATAACGCCAAAAAATGGCGGCTTTGGCACAGCCGCGACAGTTTCGGGAATATGCTTGTTTGCGGTAGAATGGATTTCCCGCACGACGAGTTTTCCTTCAAGGTGAACGGTGAAGCGCATATCGTAAATTCGTGCGAAACGGTCGGAACGGCAGAACCTTTTTACAGATTTCCCACTCCTCTTACAACGGCGGGCGAGCAGATTTCAGCGTTTTACGAGAGCGCAAAGCCGTGTTCATCGAACGTGCTTTCGCGGGCGTTGGAGTTGTCCGAGAGCCTGTATAACTCGATGAGCTATGAAAAGGGTGCGACGGGAACGCAAACAACCGCCGAGCAGGCAATGGAACAGCTTTGCGGGGTTTGTCAGGATTACGCGCACATATTGCTGGCACTTTTGCGGATTGAGAAGATACCTTGTCGATATGTTTCGGGACTGGCTTTTGAGAGCGGAGAAACGCACGCTTGGGTTGAAGTGTATGAAAACGGTCGCTGGACGGGAATTGACCCTACGCAAAACCGTCTTATCGGCGACAGATACATAAAGCTCTGTCACGGGCGCGGCTACTCGGATTGCCCGATAGAGCGCGGAATTTACATAGGAAACGCGCAAAGCGTTCAGACAGTTTTGTCAAAATTGACAGAAATTTAGCTTGAAGGGAGCGGAAATTATGACAACGGTTATAGCAAGCGCAGGTCTTGCCGTAAACGAGCGGGTTGAAATCCGCAGAAACAGGATAACGGGTAAAAGCACCGAAAATCCATCGGGAAAGCGCGTTTGCATTGTCACGGGAACGCACGGCGACGAACTTGAGGGACAGTATGTCTGCGCGGAATTAGCGAAAACTCTGGGCGAGAATTTGTCAAAACTTAACGGAATTGTCGATATTTATCCCGCGATAAACCCGCTTGGAATTGACAGCATAACGCGAGGAATACCGCTTTTTGACCTCGATATGAACCGGATTTTCCCGGGGACAGCGGAAGGCACTATGGCGGAAAGACTTGCGGCGGATATTATTTCGGATATCAGCGGCGCGGATATCTGCATTGACATTCATTCGAGCAATATCTATCTGAAAGAAATCCCGCAAATCAGAATTAACGAAATCAGCGCAGAGGAGCTTGTTCCTTACGCGAAAATGCTCAATTGTGATTTTATCTGGATACATTCGGCTGCAACCGTTCTTGAAAGCACGCTTGCGTACAGTCTGAATGTAACGGGAACCAAGACGCTTGTTGTTGAGATGGGCGTTGGAATGAGGATTACGAAGGAAGCTTACCGCGGGCATTTTCAATCTGCTGAAAAATCTCGGAATGTGGACGGGTGAAGTCGAGGAAGTCAGAGAACCCATCGTTTCGGGAGAAGGGACGGTTGAATTTGTGAACAGCGACGCAGACGGCATTTTTGTGCCGTGTGTTGAGCATTGGGTTGAGATAGAAAAGGGCGAGCATATCGGCAACGTGATAAACCCGACTGACGGACAGACCGTTGAGCGGGTGACTGCGCCCTGCCGAGGGAAAATCTTCACCTTGCGCGAATTTCCGATTGTGTACGGCGGCTCGTTGATTGCGAGAATACTTGGAGGTGAGGGAAATGCATAAGCAGGTTGTTTACTCAATCCAATCCCCCTATCGTCAGCCGATGGACGTGCTTGGATTTAAGTTCGGAAAAGGCGAAAAGGCGCTTTGCGTTGTCGGGGCAATGCGCGGAAACGAGGTTCAGCAGATGTTTGTATGCTCGCGGCTTGTGAGCAGGCTGAAAGAACTGGAGCGTGAAGGCTGTATCTGCGAGGGCAAGGAAATTATGATAATTCCTTGCGTGAATTATTACTCAATGAACATCGGAAAGCGTTTCTGGACAATGGACAACACCGATATCAACAGAATGTTCCCCGGATACGACTTGGGCGAAACCACTCAGCGCATCGCGGACGGGCTTTTCAAGGAGCTTCAGGGTTACACCTACGGCGTGCAGCTGGCAAGTTTCTATCAGCAGGGCGATTTTTTACCGCACGTCAAGCTGATGGAAACAGGCTTTACAAGTCACGAGGATATGAAGGATTTCGGCTTGCCGTATGCGTTTGTGAGAACGCCGCGACCTTATGATACGACAACGCTGAATTACAACTGGCAGGTGTGGGGAACGAACGCGTTCTCGCTTTACACAAACGCGACTGATGACCTTGACGAAAATTCGGCGAAAACGGCGGTTGACGCGATAATTCGGTTTATGGTGAAGCGCGGTATATTGAAAACGCGCGTGGGGAGCGGCTATTTGACCAAAATCATCAGCGAGGACAGGCTTTTGCAGATACACTCGACCTCATCGGGCATCTGCCGGAGTTTCGTGAAAACAGGTGACGAGGTGCATAGCGGCGACTTGCTCTGCGAGATAAAAGACCCGCTGGAGGGCGATGTAATCTCGAAAGTAATCTCACCGGTAAACGGAATTGTGTTTTTCCGTTATAATCGACCGCTTGAGTTTGAAAAAAGCGTACTATACAAGATAATACGCTTATAAATATTCGGTTAAAGCCTGATAATTTCATCGGCAAGCTGTTCGCACTCGGACAAATCGTGCGTCACGATAACAACGGTCTTGCCTTTGATTTTGGACTTCGTATAGTCAAGAACAACGCTTTTCGTGTCGCTGTCCAGCCCTTTAAACGGTTCATCGAGAAACAGAATATCATAATCCGCGAGAAGTGCGCGAACAAGAGCGGTTCTTCGTTTCATACCGCCCGAAAGCGTTCTCGCGGGTTTTTCTGCACAGTCGCCCAAACCAACCGCAGAAAGCTCCTCCTCGACCTGCTTTTTCGTCAAGCGTTTTCCCGTGACAAGCCGGATATTTGCGGAAACGGTGAGGTTTTCGCAGAGCCTGTTTTCCTGAAAAACCGCGCTGATTTTGTCGCTTTCTCGTATAACCTCGCCGCTGTCGCACGGCAAAAGTCCCATCAGAATATTGAGCAGCGTGCTTTTACCGCAGCCCGACGCGCCGAGAATTGCTGTGGTTTTGCCTTGCTTGAACTCGTGCGAAAAATCGGTCAGAACCTTGTTTTCACCGAAGGATTTGCAGATATTTACAGCCTTCATCACAACCTCCGTTACATTTTCTCAACGCGTTTTTGCACAAGCTTTACCGCGAAAATAAACAGCTTCTCGCACAAAAAGCTGAGCAAAATCACGACAAGCGTCCACGCGAACAAATCCGCGGTTTCGAGGTAAATTTTGGACATAAAGAGTTTTTCGCCGATTGAGCCGTCGGGGATACCGATGACTTCGGCGGCAACTCCCGATTTCCACGAAAGCCCGATTGCAAGCCGCGAAGCCGAGCGGAAATACGGCAAAAGCTGCGAGAGGTAAACACCCGCGAACCTCCGTCCCGCCGGTATTTTGAACACTTTCGCCATTTCGTCCAGCTTTTTGTCGAGGTTGTCGATACCCTCGAGCATATTTGAGCAGACAATCGGCACGCAAATCAAAATCGATACCAAAACCGACAAATTCTCCGAGCCAACCCAGAACAGCGCGAGAATTGTGAACGAGGCTACAGGGATTGATTTCATCGCGGAAATCAGCGGCGAGAAAAGCGTTCGGATTATCGAAAATTTTCCCGAGAGTACCGCAAGAGCAGTTCCCAGAACCAGCCCGAGCAAAAATCCGAGCAAAATCCTCAACATTGAGAAAAGAATGCTGCTCCAGAAATCCCATGACGGCAAAAGCTCCCACAGCCGACAAACCGTGTCAATCGGCGAAACCAGAAGAATTTTGCTGTTCACGCAGACGGATACAATCTGCCAGACAATCAGCCAGAACAACACGCTTGCTGCTGTAATAAGCGATTTTTTCACGATTTCGCCTCCTTGAAAAAGCCGAGATTTCCCCCGTGTAAAAACGGGGGAATTTGATTATCGGATTACTTCGTGTAGTAGAAATCATCTGCGGGCATTGCGCCGCCAACAGACGATGGGAGCTGGTCGAAAAGCACCTGCAAATAACCCGAGAGCTTCGATTTCATTTCATCGCCGGTAATGCAGACGATGTGGCAGTTCGGGATAGCTTTCTTCGCCACGGCAGCAGGAACGATATCGTATTTTCCGACAAGCTCGGCAGCTTCGTCAATATTTTCGTTGACAAAATTCACCGATGCGGAATAGCGGCTGAGGAAATCCTTTACTGCGTCGGGATAATTCTCGGCAAACTCTTTTCTAACGACAACAATTCCCGTGAGGAGAGAGCTTGAAAGCCCCAAATCGTCCCAAGCGTCGTTGAGGTCGATGGCAACGCGAACGCCCTCGTTTTTCATCTGCGCGGTTGTAACAAACGGCTGCGGGAGCATAGCAACGCTGTTTTCGTTTGCCAGAAGTGCTGCAAGACACTCGGCGTGTTCGCTTTTCCACTCGATTGTAACATCGTTTTCAAGACCGTTGCTTTTGAGGATAAAGTTGAGCGCGTATTCGGGAGTTGCACCCTTGCCCGAGGAATAAATCGTCTTGCCCTTGAGGTCAGCGATGGATTTTACGGTATCGCCGTTCTCGCAAAGATAAAGAACGCCGAGCGTGTTTACGGCAAGCGCTTGGATTTTGCCCTCGGTTTTCTTGTATAGCACAGCGCCGAGATTTGCGGGAACGCAGGCGATGTCAACCTTACCTTGCGCGATAAGCGGAGAAAGCTCATCGGCAGCCGCCGCGATTGTGAAGTCATAGGGGAGATTTTCCTTCTCGTCATCGTCCATCAGCTTGGTCATACCCATAGCAGTCGGACCTTTGAGAGCGGCAACCGTGATTGTTTCGGGCAGGTTTACTTCGGGAGCTGAGGAGCTTTCATCGGTAGAGCTTGATGTACTCTCGGTTAAAGAACTGCTTTCCGAAGTGCTTTCGGTTGTCGAAGAAGTCGAGGAGCTTGAAGAATTGCTTGCGGAGCTGCCCGAGCAAGCGCTGAATGTGAGCGCGCACATTGCCGCCATCAAAGCGGCGCTTAATCTTTTTTTGATATTCATAGAATATCTCCTTTCCCTTTGGGTGTTAGCCCGTTTTTTCCTTTGAATAAACCGATTTCGAGGTTACGCCTTTGAGTCTGCCGAGCTTTCCGGAAAGTGTGGAAATTATATCTGCGGGCGCGTCCACGACAACGCTGATGATATTCAGCCCGCGTTCGCGGTAGGGAAGTCCCATTCTCCCTTGGATAAATTTCCCATATTCGTGCAAAAGCGCGTTTACTGCGGGTACGCTTTCATCGTCGCTGATTATCATTGAAATAATAGCAACACGGTTTTCCTGTTCCATAAAACTCCTTTCAAACAAAAAGCGCGTCCCGAAAGACGCGCAATTTAACACAAATCAACTCGTCAAAAGGACGAATTGCAGGATATCGTAAACAGCAGTCTTTCGGCTTGATAAATCTCACCGTCAGTTAATCATTTGTAAAGCGTTCCCTTGAATAAATCTCAGGTTCGGTGTTTTACATAAAATATTATATAACATTTTCCCGATTTTGTCAATAGGGAAAATTAATCATCATCGTCATTCCGATGAGAAAGATTCTCGTGCAGCTCCTTGACCTTATCGCGCAGGCGCTTTTTGTGAGGCTTTTCTTCGGTTGGCTGGGGCTTTTCCTCGAGAATGGTTTCCGGCTCTTCGCAGACGTAATCGGGCGTTATATATTCGACATTCCCGACATAAGACGAGGTGCGCTGAGGTAGCTGTCGCTTTCTCAGACGGTTTTCGATAAACTCCTTGACGAGCATATAAAAAACTGCACAAACCGGCACTCCGAGCAGCATTCCCAAAGGTCCGAAAAATCCGCCGCCGATGATAATGGCAATCAAAATCCATACAGCCGGCAAACCTGTCTGGTCGCCGAGAATCCAAGGAGCGATGATATTTCCATCGATGATTTGGAGAATTACGATGAAAATTACGAACCAGAGCGCCTTAATCGGGGAATCGCTGAGCAAAAGCAGCAGGCAGCAGGGAATTGCGCCGATAAACGGTCCGATAAAGGGGATAAGGTTGAACACGAACATAATCATCGCAATCAGCGGCGAGAACGGAATGTTCATACATACGCAGCCGATAAAGCAAAGCATTGCAACGATAATCGCTTCGATAATCTTTCCGATGATAGAGCCGAGGAATTTCTCGGAAGCGTTGCGGCAAACTCCCAGAAAACGCTGAGCGCGCTCGGGCTTAAGGAATGCGAACATAAGCTTTTTCGTCTGTCCGACAAACATTTCCTTTTTCGCGAGAAGATAAATCGAAAGAGTAAGCCCGATGAACACGTTTTTGAGGACGTCGATAACCGACCAGACTCCTGAAGCAACGTTCTGCGCGAAACCGAGAAGCTGGTTTGAATACTGGTCCCAGATACCCTTTATAAAGTTGTTGAAATCGTTAAGCGGTTCATCGAGGAATTGCGCCAGAGCGGGGTAATCCTCGGAGATGTCCGTGAGAAAGTTCTTGATTGTGGCAATATATCCGTCCATGTTGTTGAAAATCGCGATAATATTCGTGACAAGCTGCGGGATAACAAGCATAATTATCATCGTCAAAAACGCAAGGATAATCAGCATTGTGATGACCAGCGAAAGCACACGCGCACGGGCTTTTAGCCTTCTGTCGCCCGAGCGCGACCATTTCCTGAACGCTCCGTTTTCCAGCTTCATCATAAGCGGATTGAGCAGATACGCGCAGAAAATACCTATTATAATAGGCGTAGCAACCGCGGCAAATCCCGACAGCTTTTCGGAAACCACGTCAAAGTTGAAAATCACAAGGATAGCAAGCTCGCTCGCAACGATTGTGCAAAGCGCGTAAAATGCTATTGTGAAATATTTCGAGTTCCAGTTAATTTTCATAGGCAAACTCCGTTAAATCAAACTACTCCAACCTAATTTTACCACACAATTGCGAAAAAGTCAAGGGTTTTCTCCGAGCAGCCGAAGCGCATTTTTATATAAAATCAGGGATTTTTCCTCATCGGAGAGGTGAATTTTGTCGAAACGCTCAAGTTCCTCTTTAGAACTCCACATCGGATAATCCGTTCCCCAAAGCACCCTGTCCGCACCGAATTTCGCGATAAGTTCGGCGGCGTGTTCGGGAGAAAGCGCGTAAAGCGAGCTGGAGCAGTCGGTGTAGACGCCCGAGCCTTCGAGAACGGAAACGGCTCTGTCCCAAAGCGACCAGCCCGCGAAATGCGCTCCGATAACCGTGAGTTTGGGAAATTTTTGGACAACGCGCAGCAGCCTTTCGGGAGCGGAAAAATCGTATCTTGTGTCGCCCATGTGGAACAAAATCGGCAGTCTGCCCTCGGCGGCTTCGTAAATGGGAAAAGCGCGTTCATCATCGAGGTTAAAGCGCTGAAAATCGCTGTGGATTTTAATTCCCTTCAGCCCGAGCGATATCATTCGTTCAATTTCTCCAGCGATATCGGGGTAATCGGGGTGTATTGCGCCGAAGCCAATCAGCTTGTCGGGATAAGCCGCAATGCTTCCCGCGATGAAATTGTTGATTGATTGAACCTGTTCGGGAACGGTTGCCACGGACTGAACGATAATTCGCGATACTCCCGCTTCCTCTGCGTCCTTCAACAGGTTTGAAAGAGTGCCGTTAAATCTGACATCGATATTGTAAAAATCCGCAATTCCGCAGACGGCTCTGTCGGCGATTTTATCGGGATAAATATGCGCGTGAGCGTTGATAATCATAGAAACACTTCCTTAAAAGATAGCCGTGCAGTCGCCAAAGGAGAAGAAGCGATATTTCTCCTCAATGGCAACTTTATACGCGCTGAGCGTTTTTTCACGTCCGAGAAACGCCGAAACAAGCATAATAAGCGTGCTTTCGGGCAGATGAAAATTCGTAATCAGCCCGTCTACGCACTTGAATTCGTAGCCGGGGTAGATGAAAATACCTGTGTCATCGGTGAGTTTACCTGTTTGCGCGGCGCTTTCAAGGGTACGGCAGGAGGTTGTCCCGACCGCGATTACACGCCCGCCGCGTGCTTTGGTCTGCTTGATTTTCTCGGCGGTTTCCTGAGGAATTGAGTAGTGCTCAACGTGCATTTTGTGTTCGAGAATATTGTCCTCCTTGACGGGACGGAAGGTTCCAAGCCCAACGTGAAGCGTGACAAAAGCGGTATCAACGCCCATTTCGCGCGCCTCGGAAAGCTCCTTCTCGGTGAAATGAAGTCCCGCAGTCGGCGCGGCGGCAGAGCCTGTTTCGCGGCAGTAAATCGTGTTGTAGCGGTCTTTGTCCTTGAGTTTCTCGGTGATATACGGAGGGAGCGGCATTTGTCCAATTCTGTCGAGAATATCGAAAAAATCCCCCTCAAATGAGAACCGCACAAGCCGATTTCCGCCGTCCTCGTTGCCGATAACCTCTGCGGAAAGTCCCTCGGGGAAGTCAACGACAGCGCCCGGCTTCAAGCGTCTGCCGGGTTTTACCATAGTTTCCCAGTCTGTCAGACTTTTCCTGTTCAGCAGAAGAAATTCAACGGGAACGCCGGTTTCGCGCTTTGTGCCGTAAATTCTCGCCGGAAAGACCTTGCTGTCGTTCATCACTAGCAAGTCACCTTTTTTCAGGTAGCTGCATATATTGAAGAAACGGTCGTGAGTGATTTCGCCCGTTTCCCGTGAAATAACCATCAGCCGCGAGCTGTCGCGGGGTTCTGCGGGAGTCTGAGCGATAAGCTCGGGCGGTAAATCATAGTAAAAATCACTTTTAAGCATTGTTTTAACCTCGTTTTTCTAAACATCATTATAATTTTAACACTTTTCACAAATTTTGTCAACCTTAGACGTGCAATGTTTATAAAAAAATTGCGTAAAAGTATTGACAAATGCGAAAAGTTGTGGTAAAATGAGATAAGTTCAGCATACGGACGGAAAAATGTTTTCGTCTTGTGTTAAACGTTATAGTTGGTAGAGGTGCGGTGATGATGAGTAGCGGCGACAAGGCTTGTCGGAGAGCAGTCGTGAAAGGCAAAACCGCCGAGGAGCGCGTAATCCGATGTGCGCGTTATCCGGTTGTGCGTCGAACAGGCGTATGACTGTCATCGAGTTGCTTGATGGAGCGCTGCCGCAAAATATTTTGTTTTGCAGTAACAGCATAAAAGCGACCGATGACATTTTATCATCGGTTTTTATTTTTACTATTATAAAGGAAGGTTACAGAAATGAAAGAAAAGTACAATGTGGGAATTATCGGAGCAACGGGAATGGTTGGACAGCGTTTTGCTATTCTTCTTGAAAATCACCCGTGGTTTAACGTGAAGGTGCTTCCGGCTGTTTAACTGGAGACGATGAGTCCTTTTTAGAAATATTT
>SFJQ01000058.1 GCA_004555855.1 [Eubacterium] saphenum
CCCGCGTTCGACACGCTTTCAAGCACGCAGAAAAATCTCGAAAACAAGCAGGCGGAGTATGACGCCGACGTACAGAAAATAGCCAGAAAAGCAACTCTCAGAACCGATATTGAAGAGGCTTACAAAGAGGGCGAGCATCTGGCGGATATGTTCTTCCCCGAGCTTGCTTCTTACGAGGCAGACGAGGCTATGAGAATGTTCCTTTCGCAGTGCAAGGCGAATGTTGTTGTTGAAGCGCTCGAGGTTGAAGAGCCGACAACGTCTGTTCTTTCACCCTATTTCAGCATCAGCGAAGAGGTTGTATATGAGCTGAAATCCTACGCAACGCAGGGTGCGGAGCCCGATGAGGCAAAGACGAAGAGAATGGCTCGTCTTGCGGAGCTTCAGTCCGCTCTCGGCAGCGCGCAGACTATCGGCGCAAGCACCGTTTCCTTCACGGTTTCGGCAATTGACCGCGATGAGCTGCTCAAGTTTGCCGACGAGGTAAACAACTATATCGTTAATGAAAACGGCAAGAATACAAGAAAAGCGCTTATTCTCAACGGTATGGCTTTCAAGTGCCCCGAGATTGAAAAGGAGTATGCAGCAAAGGCTGAGGAAATCAATTCGGAGGCTGAAAAGGCAGGTAAAGAGGCTCTTGAAAAGGAGACCGGAAAGAAAACCGACAACGATGACAATGGCACAGCGACTCCCGATGAAGACGAAACCGAAAACGAAGGAAAGGTTGTTGTTTCGGAGTGCATCTACAAGGTTGAAACTTCAATCACGTTCTACAGCATCGAGCGTATGCAGGACCCCAAGGCTCAGCTCGACAAGCAGGACGGCGTATCCGCTTAAATCTTGACAATGGCTTATTTTTGAGCAAAGGAGGAAACAATGGTACATTCACTGAGAAAGTACCTGAGCAATCGCGGAAGCGCGTTGTTTATGGTCATAAGTACAATGACAGCGCTGATGATAACTTGTATGGCGATGTATTTCGCGGTCGTGTCGTCAAGGTCCGCGCAGTATGCGGTTTTTAACCAGCAGCAATCGTATCAGACAGCACGCTCAACGTCCGAAATCATTATGGACGGTCTTGCAAACGGTACTCTCAATTCCGAAGGCGGCAAAGGTCTGCGTGATTTGCTTGTAAGTACCGAAATGAACGTCGGCGATGTCATCACCACCAAGGGCAACGGTTTTATAAGCCTTAATCCCACAGGAACAAAGGACGATGACGCTGACCTCGGCGCGGCTTATGACGTAACAATCACCCGTTTGAACGATGAGTTGGTTGACGGTGAAGAAAACTACACCTACGATATTGCGGTAACTGCGTCTGTAAACGGAAACAGAGAGGTTATTCACACAATCGTTCACGTCAATCCCCCGAAGAGCGACCCTCTCGATAACGCAGCTTCTCAGGTATTTGCAGCAACAGGCTATGCTGACCAGGATACATATCTTGACGGCGGCGCGTTTATTACGGATATGTTTATCGATACCGAAAACGCCGTTGTTAACGCATATCCCGGAATGCAGAACAAGTTCACCGGTAATCTTACCGCAGGCGGTTCGCTTCAGATAAACGGTTATCTGTCCCCGAACCCCGATAAGTATGTTGAATGGTATATCAGAAACAAACTCTATGAGTCCCCCGACAAGAACTACGTTCTCACTTTCTCCGATACCTCGGCGAGAAGCAGAGTTTATGTTGGCGGCGACCTTGATATGGGCGACAACTGGGGCGGTATCAGCAATGCCGATATCTATGTAAACGGCAATTTCTACTACGGACAATCAAACTTCAGCAACTGCAGAGTGTTCGTTCACGGAAACGTTTATGTAAGAAAGGCTCACAGAGACCTCAGCGCATTCCCGATTTACTGCGACGGAAATGTTATTGAAATCAACGGCGGAATACAGCAGGGCAGCATCAAGGGCACCTGGGAAGCAAACAACAATCTTCCGAGCGGCGCTCTGACTCGTCACGAGGCTATGTCTGTTCTTGATGAAAAGACTGCAACCGGCACATTCTACAAGTGGGAAATCAATGACAAGTATAAGTATGTGAGAACATGGGACGATAAATCCAAAAAGTGGAAGGACACTTCAGAGATTGACACGACTTATGTTCCCGAGCTTGACACAACCCACGGCACAGCGGTTTACAAAACGCTTCACTGGGATGCAAGCACATATCCCGTAACCCTTCACCCTGTTGAAACGCTCACCTACGGAACAGACGGAACGGGCTGCATAATCAAGGATACCACGTTTAACAGAGGAAACGGCGGAATTAACGACTTCACGCTGATTATCGACACCGGCGACGACCCCGATAATGTTTACACGCTTCGTGTTCTCGCGAACCGTGATATGGACGGCGACGGCAAGAACGAAACGTTCAGCTGGTTCCCGGAAAACGCAGTCGATGGTACAGACCGCTTCAAAATCCTTGTTAAGGGCAGAGGCTCTGTTGTAATCGACGTTCCCGAGGGCGTTACATATCAGGATATGCACCGTATGCAGGTATCTCACTATAACTGGTGGGTACTCGCAGGCGGAACAATCTCCGAAAACAACGGAGAAAAGGTATATTCCCGCGTGGAATATAAGGACGATTTGGCGCAGTTTGTTCACAGAGACTGCGGCGGCTCAAGCGACGCATGCACCTATACCGAGGTTAGCTCCGATAAGGACTGCACGATTTGCGGCGGCAAGAAAAATGCCGTAACCTGCGACCGCCACGAGTACACATTCTACTATTGCCCGAGCTGCGAAAAGACGCTCAAGGACAACGATTTCGCGGGCGCTTGCATCAACCGTGTTGACAGAGAGGCAATCGACAAGTATCTCGCTTCCAATTCCAACATCAAGTCAAGAATGGAAAAGGATTCCAAGGGCAAGCTGGTTTATCCGACAATCAACATCTTCCTTGTATCCGTAGAAGAGAGTGCGGATATCCGTCTGTCGATAACCAAAAACGGCGACACAATTATTCAGAACGCATTCTTCGGATTTATTTATGCTCCCTATATGACGTTTAAGGGCTATGGCTCGAACTCGGGCGGCGGCTATATTCGTTTCTTCGGCGGCGCAACGGTTTCCGACTTCATTTTCCAGGATTCTATGTCGTTTGTAACCTGCTGGCCGGAAAAACTGCCCGAGGACCTGATGAGTCCGACAAGCCGAGCGCAAAAGCTCTCGGGTGTAAATAAGAGCTGGAAGATTTCTCTCGGAAGCTATTAAGGAGGCGCTTTATAATGATGAAAAAAATATTCTCAAAAAGAAGCGGCTTCACGCTTGTTGAGATTGTTGTTGCATTCGCGGTTTTCGCGATTATGTCGGCAATGATTTTGCAGATTTTGAACGTTGTTATGTATGAAAAACAGAGCAACGCGGAATATGCAAGGGAACTCCAGCAGCAGGAACTGCTTATCTTCAAGAACGGCAGAAGCGACGCATACGAGGAGGTTGAAGGCGTGACGCCGCCAACCCTGAGCTTCGCTTTTGACGGGAAAGACACATACAGCATCAATTATCAGGCAAAGTTTGCTCACGGAACAGACGAGGACGGAAATGAAGTGAGCTATGACGACGGTCTTGCATATTATGTAGGACCCGGCGCGGGTTCCTCCGACGGCGGTTCGCTCTCCGGCGAATCCATCGGCGGAAGCGCAAGCGCGGGTGCTCAGATGGACCGTATGGACACGAGAATTACCGGCACAAGCGGTTTCTCGGAAATCAACGTCTATAAGGTTGTCAAGGACACCACATACATCGGCCCCGGCGTTCGCTATTTCTTTGAAGTGAGCGCAAACGGCTCGTCGATGATAAACGAAATGGTGCCTTATGCACAGTATAAGCTGTACTTCTATATGAAGGACCAGTATGACGATGTAAAGAGCAACGTTGTTTACAACGATTCTCTGGGAAATTCTTTCAAGAGAATGGTTCCCAAGGCAGCAAAAATCCTTGACGGCGGTTATGTTAACGACACCAAGCTTGAATGGAACAGCTCCACTTGCATTCCTTTCTCCGATTATCAGAATAACGGCGGCTACAATCACTATGCGGTCAAGATTATGAACGACAACTGCATAAGAATCGGTTCGCCTTATGTAAAGGACAATTCAAACGGCGCTGATGTCGGCGGAAGCAAGCGCGGAATCAGATTCAAGTCCAGCGATTTCACAAGATTTTACGTTGTGTTTGAGGAAGACCCTCAGCTTACAAAGGAATCCTTTGGCGCTGATATCAAGAGTCAGGGCAACGTTACCGTAACTGACAGCAAGGTTTCGTATTCTCCTGTTCCGATTGTCAACGATGACGGAACCGTAACCGACAAGAGCTACGTCAACATTTACGGCGCGTTTGAGTATCAGACGAAAACCGATTCATGACGGCGCGGAGGTGAAAAGTTATGAAAAAGCTTAAAAGCCTTCTGCGCAGATGGAAGAAAAACACCGGCTTCACGTTGGTGGAGCTGGTTGTATCCTGCGGATTGCTCGGGATTCTCGTTGTGGGAGTAACGGCGTTTATCGCGCCTGTTCTGAGGTCTGCCGCTGAAAACGAGAAAAACGTTCGTGCAACGCTTCTCGCGCAGACGATTGACGAGTTCGTGAGCCGAAGCACAAGAGACGCTTATTATGTCGCGATTTTCACAGACGCGAAAAGGGCTGACGTGAACGACGGCGGCAGTATTGCCACAAATGCAAATCTTTTGGCAATGAAAGATTTCGTGGACCAGAACAGCTCAATCTACGAGCTGAAATGCTTCTCTTACAGCTGGTCTGAGGATACGCAGTCCCACGAGCACAAGTATATGCTGATGACCGAGCAGTTCAAGAGCGCGTCCACAGCGCTTGAAAACAACCCTGTTCCCGTGTTCGAGAATTGCTTCTATGACGGGCTTTTCCCCGAGATTACGGTTGAATCGATTATGGTCAAGAAAGGCTCGTCCGATTCCTCTGAAGAAAGTACAGAATCCGGCGAATCCGCAAACGAAGTCGCAGCTGCGATTAAGTCGACCTACACGATTTACACCAAACAGGAAATGACGCACGAGGAATTTGTGGGCGTCGGCTACACGGAGTTCTGCAACGTCAGAGCGGACAGTGATGAAAACAAGACGAAGAAGTTCAAATTCTATCCCATTGAAAATATGGCAAGCGGCGAGGAACACCCGTCAACGTTTATCTATTACGTTGCGAGAAAGCCCAGCAGATTTGACGTAACGTCTACTACACCGTGATTTAATTCGGCAAAAAAATTCGGGGCGATTTTCGCCCCGAAGATTTGCTGAAATTTTTTGAGAGAGCTTAAAACAAGCTCATATACCAACCCAAAATGAACGTACCTACCAGCCATGCGGCGGCGATACCGAGGGAAAGGAACGGCCCGAACACCATTCTGCGGGAGTATTTCACCTTATCGACCTTATCGCCTTTTATGTAGATTTTGAAGCCGCCTTCGCGTTCATCTTTTATCTTTTCACGGAGCGTCTGCGTAAGCGCAGCCTTTTCGGGCAAGCCTTTCCAGACCTTCTCCTCGAGGAATTCCCATTCTACATCGGGATTTCCCTCGCTTATACTTCCGACAATAACATCATCGTGACCGTCCAACACAAAACCGATTTCGCGGTCAAGCTGATTTTGATACCATTTCTCGGCAATACCTTTAATAGTATGGCTGATAACGCGCTCGTCCTTTCTGTCGCGGAACTTCTTGATTGTCCCGTAAACCGCGCCGAATAGGATACCGATAAAGAGCGCGACAAACACTCTGTATCCAAGCAAAAGCGCGGCACCGCACATAAGCTGAAGGTCGCCGCCGCCCATTCCTCCGACAAGCACCATCACGGCGAAAAGCACCAGAACGATGCCAAAAGCAATCAGCCGTTCATACCAGACAACCTCATCGGGGAACAGCAAAAACGAAAGTCCTCCCAGAACCGCTATTGAAATACTGCACCAATAGGGGATTTCAAAGTGGTCGATATCGATTGCGGAAAGCACGATGAGAAGCGGGAAAAGGATTGCGGAAAAGACGAGCTTCCAGACGTTTCCGTCCCAGACGAAACGGAACATAATAAAAGACAGACAGTAAAAGCAGGCGGTTGTCGCCTCGATAATCATATATCGCGGAGAGATTTTGCTCTTGCAGTAGCGGCACTTTCCGCGAAGGAAAATCCAGCTGAAAATGGGGAACAAATCGTACCAAGCGAGCCGATGACCGCAGGAAAAGCAGTGGGAAGGCTCGGTGATAATCGATTGTTTAAGCGGAGTGCGAAGGATTACCACATTGAGAAAGCTGCCGATAACGGAGCCAAAGACAAACGCCAGAACCGCATAAACGACGGTTTCGATGTCGGACATAAAAATGACCGCCTCCTTAATTAATTGATACACTTATTTTACCATAAAAAAGTGTTTTTTGCAATAGGCTGCTGAGAAAAACTGCGAAATTTGGCGCGGCGGCTTTGCGAGGAAATGAAAAAAGCGCGAATATCGGTTTTGCGTTTTTCATATTATAGGATACCTCGAAAGAGATTTTGCGGTATTCTAAATGAAATCCGAAAGGAAGAATACAGATGCCCGGACCTATAAAAAATCTGCCCATAGGAGAAATCCTGATTGAACAGGGTTTCATCAACAAGCAACAGCTCGAGGACGCGCTTGCCGCCCAGAAAAAAAGCACCGGCAAGATGCTCGGCGATGTTATGCTGGAAATGGGCTTGGTTTCGGAGAGCCAGCTCGCACAGGCTCTTTCTATCAGACTGAAAGTACCGTTTGTTGACCTTTCATCAATCAAGGTTGATACAAACGCGGTTTCAAAAATCTCGGAGGAAGTTGCGAGAGAAAAGTGCGTTTTCGCGTTCCAGTACAAGAATAACCGCCTTTTTGTTGCAACAAACGACCCCGTAAACTTCTACATATTCGAGGACTTAAAAGTTCAGACGGGAATGGAAATCGTTCCGCAGATTTCCACCAAAACGCAGATTGAAGCAGCAATCGGCAAGTTCTACTCGTCGCAGGCTATCGACAGCACGATGAACGAGCTGGAAAACGAGGCAGGAAGCGGCGACATTTCCGAGGACCTCGAAAAAGCCGAGTCCGAGGGACGTGTTGATAACGCGCCTATCGTAAAGCTTGTCAATATGATGGTAGAAACGGCGTTCAGAAATCAGGTAACAGATATTCACATCGAGGCGTTCAAGGACAGAACGAGAATACGTTTCAGAATGGACGGCGAACTTGTCGAGCAGGATATGAAAATCCCGCCCTCCTTCCACAACTCGATTATCACGCGTATCAAAATTCTCGGCGGAATGAACATCGCCGAGCGCAGAATACCGCTTGACGGACGTTTCGGAACGCGCATCGACGGCGTAAACCTCGATATGCGTGTCAGCACAATCCCCTGCGTTTACGGCGAAAAGTGCGTTATCCGTCTGCTTTCGACAGCCGATGATAAAACCCGTAAAATCACCGACCTCGGTATGACGGACTACAACTACGAGATGTTCAAGCAGATAATCAGATGCCCGAACGGCGTTATGCTGGTTACGGGACCGACGGGTTCCGGTAAATCGACGACGCTTTACGCGACGCTCGGAGAGCTTTCCCAGCCGAACGTAAACATCGTTACGGTTGAAGACCCTGTCGAAAAGAAAATCGACGGCGTAAACCAGTGCCAGATTAATGCAAAAGCGGGAATGACGTTCGCTGCGGCGCTTCGTTCAATCCTCCGTCAGGACCCCGATATCATAATGGTCGGAGAAATCCGTGACGGTGAGACCGCCGATATCGCAATCCGTGCCGCAATCACGGGACACTTCGTTCTTTCAACACTGCATACCAACGACGCTGCGACAACAATCACGCGTCTTGTTGATATGGGAGTCGCACCTTACATGGTTGCGTCTTCTCTTGTCGGAATTATCGCTCAGCGACTTGTAAAGCTGCTGTGCAAATCCTGCAAGGAAACCTTCACGCTTTCCGACCCGAACGACCTGAAGCTGATGAACAAAACTCAGCCGGTTCAGATTTGCAAACCGCATCCGGGCGGCTGCAAGGCTTGCCGCGGCACAGGTTACGCGGGACGAACGGCAATTCACGAAATCATTGTTGTCACGCCCGACCTCAAAGAGCTTATTTCAAAGGACGCGACGGCGGAGGAAATCGGCGAGCTTGCGAGGAAAAACGGCACACTTCTTCTTCGCGATAACGTAACGCAAATGGTTCTTGCGGGAAGAACGTCGATTGACGAGCTTGTAAAGGCAACCTATTCCGTATAAAACAAAAGGAGAATAAAGCAGTGGAAATGAATAACAACATTATGGACATTAACCGTATCCTCGATGAGGCGCGCGACCTTGGGTGTTCCGACCTTCATTTCACGGCGGGACTTCCCCCCGTTGTCAGACTTCACGGCGCTATCAGAAAGCTCTCGGGCTATCCCGACTGCACAGAGCCGCTGATTGTAAATGTCATCAACCAAATCACTTCAATCAAGCACAAATCCCAGATTTCCAAAGGTCTTGACACGGACTTTTCCTATGTTTCATCGGCAGGCTACCGTCACAGAGTTAACGTGTATCGTCAGCGCGGCTATCACGCGGTTGCGATACGTCTTCTGCGAAACGATATCCCGACGCTTTCCGACCTCAATCTTCCCGCAACTCTCGGCGAATTTGCCCTTGCACCTCGCGGACTTGTTCTTGTAACAGGCCCTACGGGTTCCGGTAAATCGACGACCTTGGCTGCGATGATTGACCACATAAACCGTCAGAAAAACTGCCACATAATCACGGTTGAGGACCCTATCGAGTATCTTCACACCCACAAGCAGTCTATGATAAACCAGCGTGAAATCGGACAGGACGTTGACTCCTTCGCGGGCTCATTGCGTGCGGCACTCCGTGAGGACCCGGACGTAATCCTTGTCGGAGAAATGCGTGACTTTGAAACGATAAACGCTGCCGTAACGGCGGCAGAAACCGGTCACTTGGTACTTTCTACGCTGCATACAACGGGTGCAGCTCCCACAATCGACCGTATTATTGACGTTTACCCGCCCCACTCTCAGGGACAAATCCGTTCGCAGCTTGCAAACGCGATTGTCGGCATCATCTCGCAGACGCTCGTTCCCACGTCGGACGGCAAGGGACGCTGCGCGGCTCTTGAGGTTCTGGGAGCAACGGACGCTATCCGCTCGATGATTCGCGAGGGCAAAATCTTCCAGATTCCGACAGCCGTTGCCACGGGTAAGAAATACGGAATGTTCACTCTCGACCAAGACCTCGCACGCCTTGTCAGAATGGGCAAGGTTACGGACGCGGTTGCACGCACACGCGTTCAGGATTTGAGCGAATACAAGCGTTATCTTGAGATGGGCGTAAATTAAGATTACATTAAATTTACATTAATCTCTTGTTAAATTGCCCAAAAATCCCTCTAAAATTTGAAAAGTTTATACGAAATTGAGCGGAAATGCAAAAAATTGCAAAAAAACACTTGCAATTTCCAAATCAATCAAGTATAATATAAATACAAACCGAAGCAAAGCTGCAGACGATGATGTAAACGTTTTCAGATAATCGGTTTGCCGAATTCGGATATAGCCCCGCCGGGGTTATACATAAAAAATTTTTTACAGGAGGTCTTTACAATGATAAAGAAACTTCAGGCTCTCAAAGCCAAAAAGGGCTTTACTCTCGTAGAGCTCGTTGTAGTAATCGCTATCATCGGCGTACTCGCAGCAATCCTCGTTCCATCAATGCTCGGCTATGTAAAGAAATCTAAGGTTTCATCAGCTAACTCTGCAGCTAACTCTGTTCAGAAAGCTATAAATACAGCTCTTATCGAACTCGATGAAGAAGGCAAGGACGTTGGTGCTATCAATACAGTTAAAGGCAGTGGTTCTTCAGGTATTACGGATGTTTCTACTTGGAACGATAGCG
>SFJQ01000059.1 GCA_004555855.1 [Eubacterium] saphenum
TGTCCTTCGCCATTTTATTGAACAAATCTCTGCGTATATCGCAGTTTTCTTTCACCTCAAGCTCGTACTCCGTGACATTTTCCTCAACCGTTCTTCCGACGTGATATTCGTCAAGTCCCGAAACGGTTTTCAGGATTTTTTCAACCTTTTCGCGTTCACCATCGATGTGTACCACAAGCTTTTTATCGCCCGTCAGCTTTCGCGAGAGGTTTTCCGCGGTATCAAAAGCAATCAGTTTTCCCTTGTCGATAACCGCGATTTTGTCGCAAACCGCCTGTACCTCGGACAAAATATGCGATGATAGGATTACCGTGTGGTTTTTGCCGAGCTTTTTAACAAGCGAGCGAATCTCGATAATCTGCTTCGGGTCAAGTCCGACAGTCGGCTCGTCCAGCACAATTGTCTGCGGATTTCCCACAAGAGCCTGCGCTATTCCGACTCTCTGCTTGTAGCCCTTTGAAAGGTTGCGGATAACGCGCTTTCGCACGTCCTCGATTCCCGTGAGCTTTCGGATTTCTTCAAGGTGAGAGTTTTTCGGGAATTTGCACTTTTTCAGCCCGTACACAAAACTCAGATACTCGTCCACGGTCATATCCGGATAAACCGGCGGAATTTCGGGAAGATAACCGATATTTTTCTTCGCCGCCATCGGATTTTCAAGGATATTTATGCCGTTTATCAGCGCTTTTCCGCCCGTCTGCGTTATACAACCCGTGAGAATATTCATTGTCGTGGATTTTCCCGCGCCGTTTGGACCCAGAAACCCGAGAATTTCCCCGTCTGCAACGGAAAAACTTATTCCCCGAAGAGCTTCCCGAGAGCCGTAATTCTTCGACAAATTCTGTACTTCAATCATTTATTCACCCTCCGAACCGCTTTTTTCCATTATATCACGAAAAAGTGACAGCTCCGTGAAATGCGAATGAAATTATTGTGCCGAAAGCCGCTCGATTGCTTTCCTAATTCTGGCAAGCGACTCTTCCTTACCCAAAATCGCGCAAAGCTCCACTCCTCCGCAGGGTGTAACCTGTTTTCCGCTCAGGGCAATTCTCAGCGGGAACAGCAAAAATCCATTCTTCACGCCGAGCTGCTCAACAAGCGCCATCAACTTATCGTGAACGTTGTCCTTGGTAAAATCTTCGATTTCTTCGAGAACCGGCAGGATTTTGTTCAGGCAGTCAAGCGAGGTTTCAAGCGTTGTTTTGCTCTTCTTTGAAACGTACATTTCAAGCGGATAATCGAGCGTTTCATCGATGAAATCAATCTGCGGCGCGATGTCCGTGAACACCTCGCAGCGCGGCTGAAGTCCCGCACAGAGCAGATTTATGTCGATATCGCGCTTGCAGGCTTGTCTGACGTAAGGCTCTGCATAGCTTACAAACTTTTCAAGCGGCATTTCCCTGATATAATGCGCGTTTATCGCTTTGAGTTTAAGCGGGTCGAAAATCGCGGGGGATTTTGAAATTCCGCTGATGTCAAACTCCTTTATCATCTCGTCAAGCGAGAAAATCTCGTTTTCACCCTTCGGCGCCCAGCCGAGCAGCAGAATGTAATTCAGCACAGCCTCGCTGAGATATCCCTTTTCCATCAAGTCTTGGAAAGACGCGTCGCCGTCACGTTTTGCGAGCTTGTGCTGAGCGTCCTTCATAATGTGCTCAACGTGGATATACATCGGCGGTTCCCAGCCGAAAGCCTCGTACAGGAGATTATATTTCGGTGCCGAGGAAAGATATTCGTTTCCGCGGACAACGTGCGTAATTTTCATCGTGTGGTCATCGACAACATTCGCGAAATTGTACGTCGGCATTCCGTCGGTTTTCAGCAAAACCTGGTCATCGAGAATTGCGTTTTCAACGGTGATATCGCCATAAATCTCATCGTGAAACGACGTCGCGCCCTCGAGCGGAATTGCCTGTCTGATAACATAAGGTTTCCCCTCGGCGAGATTTTTATCGATTTCTTCTTTGGAAAGATTGCGGCAATGTCTGTCGTACATCAAAGCCGAACTTCCCGCAGCTTTCTGCGCCTCGGAAACCTGCTCCAAGCGCTCCTTCGTGCAGAAGCAATAGTAAGCCTTGCCCTTTTTCACAAGCTCCTCTGCGTAATCCTTGTACATTCCCATACGCTCGCTCTGAATATACGGTCCAAAATCTCCGCCGACATCGGGTCCCTCGTCCCAGTTCAGCCCGCAGTCGCGCAGAGTTTTATAGATAACGTCAACCGCGCCTTCTACATAGCGCTCGCGGTCGGTGTCCTCAATTCTCAGAATAAACTTGCCGCCGTTTTTCTTCGCAAGAAGATAGGTATAAAGCGCCGTTCTCAGGTTTCCTATGTGCATATAGCCCGTAGGACTTGGCGCAAAACGCGTTCTAACCTCGTTCATTTCAATCACTCTCATTTCTTCAAATCTTCTTTAAGCTGCTTTTTCAACTCGTTCAAATCGGCGAATTTCCGCTCCTCACGGAGAAATTTCACGAGCGAAACCGCGATTTTCTCACCGTACAGATTGCCGCTGAATCCGACAATATGCGTTTCCATAACCACTTTTGTGTTATCTCCGACAGTCGGACGAACGCCGATGTTTGTTATCCCGCGATAGTGCTTCCCGTGAACCTGAACGTAGCTCTTGTACGCGCCAAAGCGCGGAATTATATTGGTTTCGGGGATAACCTGATTTATCGTCGGAAAATCAATCGTCCTGCCAAGCTGATTTCCGTACACCACCGGCAGATTGAACATCAGCTCGTAGCCCAGCAGCCTGTTTGCCGCCTCGATTTCGCCTTTTCGTATCAGCTCGCGGATATGCGTTGAGCTGATAAGCTCCCCGTCAAGGCAAACGTCCTCGGCAATTTTCACGGTAATTCCGTACTTTTTGCCGATTTCCGCAAGCCGCTCGGGTGTACCGCTCGCGTTTTTCCCGAAACGGAAATTCCTCCCGCAGCAAGCAAACGCCGCGTTCAGCCGCTTCACAAGAACTTCCTTCACGAAATCCTCGTCCGACAGCCCGCAAACCTCGGCAAAATCGGGCGCACAGAGATACTTCACACCCATTTTGTCGAGCAGCTCGCATTTGTTCTCGAAGGAGATTATGTCCTCGGGACTCTGGAATTTCGGGAGCGTTGTATCGCAGTTGAACGTGAAAACCGCAGGCGCAAAACGCTCGTTCAGCGCGCAGCTTATCACGAAAACGTGCCCCAAATGAAGCCCGTCGAAATATCCCAGCGCAACCGCCGTTTTTTCGCTCGGCGCAGCGCCGTATGTTATATCAATCAAAACTTTTCACCTATAATTATTCGTTAACAAAACGCTTCACGGAAATAAGCTCGCGTTCCTCGTTCACTTTAGCCACGCCGAGAAATCCGCCGTTTCCGTAAACCCTGATAAGCTCATCAAGCGGCGGTTTTTCGGCAAGTCTGTCCGCGTCAAGCCGCACTCCGTTGAGATACATTCTCGTCTGCACCTCGTCTAGAACAGTTTCGGGCAAATCGCGAAAAACGCTCTCCACCGAAAGCAGTTTCAACTCGTCAAGCGGCTTCTCGCGCAGTTCCTCAATCGAAACGCACTCCGAAAGCGCAAACCCGCAGGCTCTCGTGCGGCAAAGCGAAGTCATTACAGCACCCGTGCCGAGCGATTTTCCGATGTCGTCAACCAGCGTGCGAATGTAAGTGCCGGTCGAGCAGTCAACCTCGATTACACCGTTTTTGCCGTCAAAATCAAGCAAATCAAGCCGACTTATCGTGATTTTCCGCGCCTTCCTCTCAACCTCAATTCCCTGCCGCGCAAGGTCGCAGAGCTTTCTCCCGCCGACCTTCAGTGCCGAATACATCGGCGGCGTCTGCTCAATTTCACCGCGAAACCGCTCCAGAACAGCTTCCAGCGCTTCTCGCCCGATATCGGCGGGCTTTTCCTCGGACAGCTCGCCCCAGATATCAAGAGTATCCGACGTTAAACCGAGCCGAAAACCCGCGCGATAGCTTTTTCCGCTGTCGGGAAGCAAATCTACGGCTTTTGTCGCGCAGCCGATAAACACGGGAAGCACGCCCGTTGCCATCGGGTCAAGCGTGCCGCCGTGACCGACCTTTTTTGTGCCGAATTTTTTTCTCACAACAGCCACAACGTCAAATGACGTGAAATTCTGCGGCTTGTCGATTAGAATAATCCCGTTCATACTCGCTTTTCAACCGCTTCAACACACGCTTTTACGATGTTTTCAACGGCTTTTTCCATCGTTGTTCCGCCAAACGAGCAGCCTGCCGCTCTCGCGTGACCGCCGCCTCCGAAGCGCTGAGCGATTTCAGCCACGTCAAAATTGTCGCTTGAACGCAGCGAAGCCTTGAACACGCCCGCTTTCTTCTCCTTAACGCAAACTCCGATTTCCACGCCCGCGATTTCTCTCGGGAGATTTGCAAGCGCACCGATGTCGTCGGTATCAATGTCGGGAAGGCTGTCGATAAGCGCAAGCGGCGCTGTCAGAACGGCAATTTTCCCGTCAGCGAAAAATCTGATATTTTTCAGCGTTTCCTGCTCCAGCTTAATCCGCCCTTGCGTTTTCACAACGAACATCGCGTAGTTTATCGCGCCGAAATCCGCACCGTTTGCTATCATTTCGGCAGCGATGCTGTGGGTTCTCGGCGTTACATTCGAGAACTTGAAGCAGCCCGTATCTGTGGCAATTCCCGTGTAAAGGCAGCTCGCGATATCCTTGTCAATCGCAGCGCCCAGCTCCTTTATCACCGCGTAAATCAGCTCGCAGTTTGCCGCGCTCTCCTCTTCAACGAAATTTCTCTTTGCGAAATCGACGTGAGAAGAATGATGGTCGATTGCAAGCTCGGCTGTTTCGCCGACTTTTTTCATTTCCGCAAGCAGTTTTGTGTCTGCGATATCAACGCAAACAACGTTTTTATGCTCAAAATCCATCGGCTCAATCGCCTTGAACAGGTAATCGAACCTTTGCGGAATTTCATCGGGACAAACAGCCTTCGCCCTCTTCCCGAGCTTCTGAAGGGCAATGCACAGCGCCGAGCCGCTGCCCAGCGTATCTCCGTCGGGAGAAGCGTGCATTAAAATCAGAAAATCATCGTTTTCCCTGAGAAAAGCAGCGGCTTGTTTTGCGTCAATCCTCATCGCTGTCCTCGCTTTCCTCGTCCTCAACATGCTTCGGCAGCTTTGAGATGATGTCCTCGATGTGCGCGCTGTATTCGAGAGAGTTGTCGGGAACGAAAATCAGCTCGGGCATTTTACGCATACGAACACGCCCGGCAATGCACTTCTTGAAATAGCCACTCGCCGCTTTCATACCCTCGCAAGCCTTGTCGGTACGCTCAGCGCCACCCATACACGCAACCCAAACCTTGCAGTAGGACAAATCATTTGTAAGCTCCGTGCGGGTAATCGTCACAAACGCGTCCGCGACTCTCGGGTCTTTTACACCCGAAACCGCCGCCGAAATCTCCCGCAAAATGTCCTCGCCCAGCCGTTTTATATTAAAGTTAGGCATAAATACTCCTTTTCTGAAGGAATATCAATCTCTGTATTCCTCCATAACATACGCCTCGAAAATGTCGCCTTCCTTGATGTCGGTGAATTTTTCAAGACTGATGCCGCACTCAAATCCCGCAGCAACCTCTTTCACTGCGTCCTTGAAGCGCTGAAGTCCCGCAATCTTGTCGTCGCCGACAATAATGCCGTCGCGGACGATGCGGACCTGACCGTTTCTCGTAACCTTTCCGTCCAGCACATACGAGCCTGCGACAACGCCCACGCCCGTGATTTTGTACACCTGACGAACCTCAACGCGTCCCAGATTAACCTCGCGGTACTTCGGAGCAAGCATACCCTTCATCGCAGCGGTTATATCCTCGATTGCGTCGTAAATTACGCGGTAAAGGCGGATTTCAACGCCGTTTTCCTTTGCAGACTCCTCAGCCGACGGGTGAGGTCTTACGTTAAATCCAACGATAATCGCGCCGCTCGCCATCGCCAGCATAACGTCGCTCTCGCTTACCGCGCCGACGCCGCCGTGAATTACGCGAACCTTGACTTCTTCGTTGGTAATCTTCTCAAGCGACTGCTTTACAGCTTCGACAGAGCCCTGAACGTCGCCCTTTACTATAATCGGCAGCTCCTTGACCTCGCCCTGCTCGATTGAGCTGAACAGGTTGTCGAGCGTAACCTTCTGATAGCTCTTGAACTGCTCTTCCTTTGCCTCGTGCTTGCGCTTTTCAACAAGCTCTCTCGCGAGCTTTTCGTCCTCAACGGCAGCAAATGTGTCGCCCGCAGACGGAACCTCGGAAAGTCCCATAATCTCAACAGGAACGGAAGGTCCTGCTTCGGATATTGCCTTTCCTCTGTCATCGCGCATTACACGAACGCGTCCGACAGCAGTTCCCGCGATGAGGATATCGCCCGTGTGAAGAGTACCGTTCTGAACGAGAAGCGTTGCGATAGGTCCTCTCGACTTGTCAAGACGCGCTTCGATAACCGCGCCCATACCAAGTCTGTCGGGATTTGCCTTAAGCTCCATAACATCGGCGGTAAGTCCAACCATTTCAAGCAGAGTGTCCATTCCCTCGCCTGTTTTCGCGGAAACGGGAACGCAGATTACATCGCCGCCCCAGTCCTCGCAGACAAGCTCATATTTGGTAAGCTCTTCCTTGACTCTGTCGGGATTTGCTCCCTCTTTATCAATCTTGTTGATAGCAACAATTATCGATACTCCCGCAGCCTTTGCGTGGTTGATTGCTTCAACGGTCTGCGGCATAATTCCATCGTCTGCGGCAACTACAAGAATTGCGATATCGGTTATCATCGCGCCGCGCGCTCTCATCGATGTGAACGCTTCGTGTCCCGGAGTATCCAAAAACGTGATTTCGCGGTCGTTCAGCTTCACGCGATAAGCGCCGATGTGCTGAGTAATTCCGCCTGCTTCTCCGGAAGCAACGTGCGCGTTTCTTATATAGTCGAGAATTGACGTTTTTCCGTGGTCAACGTGTCCCATAACGACAACTACGGGCGAACGCGGCTTCAAATCCTCGGGTTTATCCTCGATGTCCTCGAAAAGACGCTCCTCGATTGTAACCACGATTTCCTTCTCAACCTTTGCGCCAAGCTCCTCGGCAACCAGCGACGCCGTATCAAAATCGATGGTTTCGTTGATATTCGCCATAACTCCAAGCCCGAACAGCTTTTTGATAACCTCGGACGCGGTTACTTTCAGGCGGGTTGCAAGCTCTCCGACAACGATTTCATCGGGAATTTGAACCTTGAGCTGCTGCTTTCTGGCTCTCTCGAGTTCAAGACGCTTGAGCTTCTGCGCCTCGGTTTCGCGCTTGTTTCCGTACTGCTTGCCGTTTTTCTGGGATTTTTGCGTAAACTTCTGCTTGCTGCGGAAATTATCGTTGTTCATCTTGCCCGCAGGCGCGATGGATTCATAGCGCTCGTTGTACTTGTCAAGCTCCACATAGCTGCCGCGCGTATCAACCTTTTTGGTGACGTGCTCGCCGTGCTTGACATTCTCGGTTTTCTGCTTCTGCTGAATAACGGGCGGCGCATTAACCTTGATTTTGCTGCTGTCGATAGCGGGCTTTGCCGTCGGCATCTTAACCGCAGGCTTCGGCTTGTTGTTATTATTTGCAGGCTTTTCAGAGCGATTATTATTCACATTATTGTTATTAGCATTATTCTGCTGCTTGAACTCGGGCTTTGCCGCAGGACGAGCGTTGTTCCCCTGACGATTGTCCTTGTTCTCGTGAACCTCGGGCTTTTTCACGGGCTCGGTTTTCGGCTGTTCAACAGGCTTTTTCTGTACTTCGGGCTTTGCCTTCGGCTCTTCCCTGACAGCTTCCTTCACGGGAGCAGGATCGGGTTTAACCGCTTCAGCCGGCTTCTCGGCAGCCTTTTCCGCGGGCTTCTCGACAGTCTTCTCAACAGGCTTCTCCGCAGGTTTTTCGTCAGGCTTCTCCACGGGCTTCTCGGCAGCCTTTTCAACAGGCTTTTCAACAGCCTCGGTTTCTTCCTTTTTGGGAGCTTTTTTCTTCGAAGCAGCCTTTTTAGCGTTCTCGTAAGGCTTCTCGGTTTTGATATCCTTGGTTGAAGCGAAAGCCAGAACGATGTTGCTCACCTCGTTCGCACGGGAGTATTTTTCGAGAATATAACCAACCTCGTCAGCCGTAATAGCAGCGGTTGTTTTTCTCGGATTATCAAGCGGAAAAACCTTATCAAGCAGCTCGATAAGCTCTGCTTTATCCACTCCTAAATCCTTCGCAACGTCCTGAACCTTGTATTTTATCTGTTTACTTGGCAATGTAAATTTCCTCCAGACTATTCAATTTTTGAAACAATATGTTCAATTGTCGGACAACAGAGTCCTTTTTACCGCGCCGAAAAGTCCCTCATCTGTGATGAAGAAAACTCCCGCGCGTTTGCCGACGGCGTTTTTCGCATCGTCCATTGTGAAAGCGGTTTTCAAAACCTCACGTTTGTGTTTTTCGCACAGAAAGCGGATTTCCTTTTCCGTTTTCGCGGAAACGTCCGCTGCAAGCAGCGCGCCGCCTTCGTTTTTTCCCGAAATCTCGGCGCAAACCGCGTCAAATCCGATTTCGAGCTTTCCCGCTCTTCTGCAAAGACAAACTGTACTCAGCGTGTTATTTATCCGACGTCAGCTCCTTTTCGATATTGTCATAAATCTCATCGGGAACGCTGCATTTAAGCGAGCGTTCGAGTTTTTTTGCCTTTTTTGCCGTTTCAATACATTTTATGTCGCGGCATATATATGCGCCCCTGCCGGCTTTTTTTCCTGTTTCGTCAAGCGAAACCGTGCCGTCCTTGTCCCTTACCACACGCAAAGCGCCTTTTTTTCCTATCATCTCACCGCAGGAAATGCACTTGCGAAGCGGAATTTTCTTTTCGGGCATAACGTCACTCCTTTGAAGCCTCGGCAGCTGCGGTATCCGCACTTTCTTCGGTTTCAGCCGTTTCCTCGGGCTTGACCTCAAGAGGCACTACCTCGAAATCCTCGGGACGAACCGCGCTTTCTGCCTTGATATCAACCTTATAGCCTGTGAGCTTTGCAGCAAGCCATGCGTTCTGACCCTTGTTGCCGATAGCAAGCGAAAGCTGATTATCGGGAACGACAACCTTGCAGGCGCGCTTGTCGGGATTGGGATTAGTAATGACAACCTTGAGTACGTCTGCGGGCTTTAGTGCCTGCTTTATGAACTCCTCGGGGTCGTCGCTGTACAAAACAACGTCAACCTTCTCGCCCTTGACCTCTTTCGTAACCGCGTTAATACGGCTCTTCTGCGGACCGATACAAGCGCCGACAGCGTCAACATTCGGGTCATTGCTGATAACGGCGATTTTGCTTCTGCTTCCGGGAGCGCGGCTTACTGCCTTGATTTCAACCGTTCCGTCGTAAATCTCGGGGCACTCCAGCTCAAACAGGCGCTTAATCAGCCACTTGTCGGTTCTCGAAACCTTGAGGTACTGATTTTTGTCGCCTTCCTTATATTCCTTTGAAACGCCCGAAATATACACGCGAATAACCTGTCCCACTTCAAGAGTTTCTCCGGGAATTTGCTCACTTCGCGGAAGCATAACCTCGTTTCCGCCGATTTTAAGCGTTGCGTGAAGCGTTTTCGGCTCGATTGTTTCAACAGTCGCCGAAACAGCCTCGTTCTCGTATTCGCCCCAGATTTCGCTCAAATGCTGTCTTTCCGCATTTGAGAAGCCCTGCTTGATGAGGTCTTTTGCGTTCTTTGCGGCAATTCTCTTGAACAGCTTCGTGTCAATCGGGCATCTTACTCTGTCGCCGACCTCGAGCGTCGGGTCAATCTTTCTCGCTTCCTCGAGAACGATTTCTTTCTCCGGCTCATAGAGCGTATCGACAACCTCAATTACCTCTTTCATAATGCTGACATCGAAAATTTTCT
>SFJQ01000060.1 GCA_004555855.1 [Eubacterium] saphenum
AAAGCTATGCGATTTCCCTTTAATTTGCGCTATATTATCCTGTTTTTCCGTTAATTTGTGCTGATTTTGCTTATTTTTGTGCAATATGCAAAGTAAAATCGCCCAGTTTTTTTTGAAATTGTGAAATTGTACAAAATGCAAGTTTTGGAATAAAAAATTGCAAAAATTGCTTGACAAACGAAGTCATTCCGAGTATAATAAAGACATAGCAAGGGAGCTGTAAAACTTACGGTTGATAAATTAAAAAGTGACTGCGTCATCGCGGGAGTGAAAATTTCCGCAAAACCTCTTAAGCAGTTGTTTTGATTTATCAAACGCAGGTGTACGGCTCTTTTGCTTTTTTAAGCCGTGAAAGATTTTTACGGCAATTTAGCAAAAAGGAGCGGTATTTATGAACACAATGGTAATGGTATCCGAAGCGGCTGCCGACAACGTTGTCGAAACGGTAAACGGCGTCATGTTCGGAACGGAGGGCGTTTGGTTCCTGATAGGTGCAGCTCTCGTATTCTTTATGCAATGCGGATTTGCGATGGTCGAAACCGGCTTCACAAGAGCAAAGAACGCCGGCAACATCATCATGAAGAACCTGATGGACTTCTGCATAGGCACGGTGGTTTTCACCCTGCTCGGTTTTGGTCTTCTCTGCGGCGAGGACGCGTTCTTCGGGTTGATTGGTATCCCGAATATGAACATCTTCACAGATTTTGCAAACTTCCCCTGGCACAACTTCGTATTCAACCTCGTTTTCTGCGCGACAACCGCGACAATCGTTTCCGGTGCGATGGCAGAAAGAACGAAATTCTCTACATACTGCGTCTATTCCGCAGTAATCAGCCTTATAATCTACCCGATTGAAGCGCACTGGGTATGGGGCGGCGGCTGGCTCGCACAGCTCGGCTTCGTTGATTTCGCAGGTTCTGCGGCAATTCACATGGTCGGCGGTATCTCGGCGCTCATCGGCGCGAAAATGCTCGGCCCGCGTATCGGCAAGTTCGACAAGGACGGCAAGCCTAAGGCAATTCTCGGTCACTCGATGACGCTCGGCGCACTCGGCGTATTCATTCTCTGGTTCGGCTGGTACGGCTTCAACGGCGCTGCTGCCGGTGACGCTGACTACCTCGGTCAGATTTTCCTTACAACAACAATTGCTCCCTCAGTTGCGACTGTCACTACGATGCTCTTCACCTGGATTAAGCACGGCAAGCCCGATGTTTCGATGTGCTTGAACGGCTCGCTCGCAGGCTTGGTTGGTGTAACAGCTCCCTGCGCGGACGTTGACGCTCTCGGCGCAACTTGTATCGGTATCGTTTCGGGACTTCTGGTTTACTTCGGCGTTTGGCTGCTCGACTACAAGCTCAAAATCGACGACCCCGTCGGTGCGGTTGCGGTTCACATGATGAACGGTATCTGGGGTACAATCGCAGTCGGTCTTTTCGCAACAGGCAAAGGTCAGGACGGCATCACAGGTCTGTTCTACGGCGGCGGCTTCAAACAGCTCGGAATCCAGCTGCTCGGTTTCGTTTCAATCGCTGCTTGGACGGTTCTCACAGTCAGCCTGCTGTTCTTCGTTCTCAAAAAGACAATCGGTCTGCGCGTTTCCCGTCACGAGGAAATCGTTGGTCTGGACGCAACAGAACACGGTCTTGTATCCTCTTATGCGGACTTCGTTCCCTCTATGCACGTTGAAACCACTTCTTCCGGCAAGGAGAAAGAGGTTGAAACGGTTGCCGAGAACGCAGAATCGGTACCTGTTATCAAGAAGTACGTTCCTTCCGAGGGCGGTGTAAATATGACAAAGGTTGTTATCGTAACACGTCCCGACCGCTTCGACGCGCTCAAGGACGCGATGAGCAAGATAGGCATCACGGGTATGACGGTTACAAACGTTATGGGCTGCGGAATGCAGAAGGGCTCTAAGGAGTACTACCGCGGCGTTGCAATCGAAACGCACCTGCTGCCGAAGATAAAGATGGAGATTGTAGTATGCAAGGTACCCGTTGAAACGGTTATCAACACGGCGAAAGAGGTTCTTTACACGGGCGCTGTCGGCGATGGAAAGATTTTCGTTTACGAAGTTGCCGATGTTGTCAAGGTAAGAACCGGCGAAAGCGGCTATGACGCTCTTCAGGACAGCTTATAATTAAGATAGTGTAGAACAAAAGATAATATAGATAACCCGAGGGGCTTGCGCTTCTCGGGTTATTACGTTAAGCCAGAAGCAGACTTGCCGCAAACGCCGCCATATAGTCAAATTCCGTCAGCCCGTCAAGAAAGTCTGTCGGCAGCTCAAAAGGTTCTGCAATGCCGTTTTTCGTGTGAATTGCGCGGTTAAGCGAGAGCGTGATTTTGTCGTTTGAGCGCGAGGTGAACGAAACGGTATTTTTCGGGTTAACGCCGCAGGTTATCAGCTGAACGCCGCGCGGAAAATCCCGAAAGCAGCCGTCCTCGTCCGCGATAATACCAAGCGCGGATTTTATCTCGGCGCACGCGTTTTTCTCCACAATTACAGCGGCGCTCGGCGCGTTTATCACGGCGTGATTTAACGCCACAACAAGCTCTTGCTCGGGGAAAATCCGCCCGAACAGCTTCTCCGCTTTCAGGCGCGATTTCTCCGCTTTTTTCCCGACAATTATCACCAAAAAGCTCAGCTCCTTTTTAAGTATTTTGCGGTGAAATTTTTGTTTTATAAGAGGAATTTATTTCAAATTTCTGCAAAAAATAAATGCAAAACAACCGAAAGGGAGCAGGAATTTGGAAAATAAATCTATCTGGCGGGGCAGCTTCGGGCAGTATCCGATGCTGAAATCCGCGATTTCGACCGATGTTCTCGTCATCGGCGGCGGCATTTCGGGAATACTCGCGGCGCGGCTGCTCACGGACAGCGGAGTGCCTTGCGTTATCGCAGAATCGGGCAAAATCTGCGGCGGAATTACCCAAAACACAACCGCAAAAATCACCGTTCACCACGGGCTGATTTACTCGAAAATTCTCGAAAAATATGGCGCGGAGTATGCTAAAATGTACCTCTCGGCAAACCAAAAAGCAGCCGAGCGTTTTGAACAACTCGCCGCGAACATTGACTGCGACTACGAAAAGCGCGACAGCTTCATCTATTCAAGAAACAGCCGCGAACCGCTTTACAGCGAGCTTTCCGCGCTCTCGCAAATCGGCTTTCCCGCGGAGTTTTGCGAGAACGTTCCCCTGCCCTTTCAGACAGCGGGCGCGATTCTCGTGAAAAATCAGGCGCAGTTTAACCCGCTAAAACTCCTCGCCGCGCTCACCAAAGGGCTGAACATCTACGAAAACACGCACATCATCGAAATCGACAAAAACACCGCGATTTCGGTTGATGGAAAAATCACCGCGAAGAAAATCGTTTTCGCAACGCATTTTCCGTTCGTCAACCGCCACGGAAGCTACTTTCTCAAGATGTATCAGAGCCGCTCGCACGTCCTTGCGCTTGAGAACGCTGCGCCTGTGAACGGGATTTTTATGGACGAGGACAAAAACGGCTTGTCGTTTCGGGATTACAAAAATCTGCTGCTGATAGGCGGCGGCGCGCACAAAACGGGCTGCCCTTCAAAAGCGGACGAGCTGCTCACGTTTGCCGAGCGCTTTTATCCCGCGGCGAAACCCGTGAATTTGTGGGCGGCGCAGGACTGCATAACGCTTGACGGGCTGCCCTACATCGGCAATTACAGCGCGAACACGCCCGACTGGTACGTTATGACGGGCTTCAACAAGTGGGGAATGACAAACGCGATGGCTGCCGCAGAGATTATCCGCGACAAAATTCTCGGCAAAGAAAACGAAAACGCGCCCGTGTTCAACCCCTCGCGCAGCATTCTGCAAAAGCAGCTCCTCGCCAACGGAATAAACGCCGTGAAAAATCTCGCCGCGCCGACCGCCCCGCGATGTTCGCATCTGGGCTGCGCGCTCAAAAAGAACGCGGACGAGAACACATGGGAGTGCCCATGCCACGGCTCGCGTTTTTCCGAGAGCGGCGAGCTGCTCGATAATCCCGCAAACTCAAATCTTAACCGAAAATAAACTCGGCTGCCGAAAAATTTTCTCGGCAGCCGAAAATTTTTTTAAAAAACCTCTTGACAAATATTTCTAAACGTGTTATAATTTCACCAAGATATCAAAGTGATATCAAAACAAATCGCGAAAGAAGGTTTATTTATGGAAAAGGTCGAGAAAAAATATTGTTATGAGGAGAAGGAAATTCACCCTGTAAGCGGCTGGCTGATGCTGTTTATCACGGTTTTGCTGCTTTGCGCGGCGCTTGGACTGATGATTTACTTTGCAATCGGAATGGACAGCAAGGACTCGGATATGGCGGGATTGGGCTTTGTGATTTCGCTGATTTACCTGTGTATCGGCTGGATACCGTTTTTGGGACTGCGCATTATGAAGCCGAACGAGGCAATGGTGCTCACGCTTTTCGGTAAGTACATCGGCACGCTGAAAAAAGAGGGATTTTTCTTCGTTAACCCGTTCTGCGGCGCGGTTACGCCGAAAAACGCAAGCGGTACGAGCAACGTTGTCGCGACTATCTCCACAAACGGCGTTGTGACGACAACAATCAACCGCAAAATCTCGCTTAAAACGATGACTCACAACAACGAAAAGCAGAAAATCAACGACCAGTCGGGCAACCCGATTGAGATTGGAATTATGGTGACCTGGCGCGTTGTGAACACCGCGAAGGCTGTTTTCAATGTCGATAACTTCAACACCTTCCTGTCAACTCAGGCTGACTCCACGCTGCGTGACGTTGCGCGCTGCTACCCCTACGACTCTACCGATGACGATGAGAAAACGCTTCGCGGTTCGTCCGTGGAGATTTCCGAGCAGCTCAAAAAGCTGCTTCAGGAGCGCGTTGAGATAGCGGGACTTGAGGTAATCGAAGCGAGAATAACTCACCTTGCATACGCGCAGGAAATCGCTGCTGCAATGCTCCAGCGCCAGCAGGCAAACGCAGTTATCGAGGCTCGTCAGAAGATTGTTGACGGCGCAGTCGGAATGGTTGAGATGGCGCTCAAAAAGCTGTCCGAGAACAATGTTGTCGAGCTTGACGACGAGAGAAAAGCTCAGATGGTGTGCAACCTGATGGTTGTTCTCTGCGGCAACAAGGACGCACAGCCGATTGTAAACAGCGGCTCGGTTTATTGATTTCAGCAACCGAAAGGCGGTGAGCGGAATGCCCGATGAAAAAAAAGACGCAAAAAAGCAAGTTCCCCTGCGGCTTTCCGCAACGCTTTACAACGAGCTTATGCGGTGGGCTGAGGACGATTTTCGCTCGGTAAACGGGCAGATTGAGTACCTGTTAACCGAATGCGTGAAGTGGCGAAAAAAGTCCCAAAAGCGCGAAAATCCCGATGAATAAAAGAAACGCTCTCCGTGAAAAGAGAGCGTTTTTCGTTACTGAACGTTGGCGATTGCATCGGCGATTGCCCCGCCGTTTTTGTGAACGATGAGGTAGATATAGTTATCGGGAGTCTTGCCCGAAACCGCGCCCGCAGCGCTTTCTTCCTGAGCGGGATAGAACGCGGCACCTGTCTGGGAGTAGTTGAGGTAGGTGTTTATCGCGTCCTCAACCGCGCCTTCTCTGCCGTTCACGGGCTTTACAACGATAACCCGGTTGAGCTGTGCGCTCATAACGTTTGTGCAGAAGCAATATTCCTCAAGGTCATCGAGATTGAAAACCTCGCCCTCGTCTGTCGAGAACATCGCGCCAATCATATCAACCTCGCTTACAACGTCCATCGCAGGCCAGACATCGGTTCTGAGAGCGGCTGCCGCCATTCTGCCCGCGCGGTTGTCGGGGAATGAAAGAGCGCTGTTGTCAACGCCGCCCTCGTTTCCTGTGCCGGCGCCGCCGCTGTTTTCAGAAGAGCTTTCTCCCGAGTTTTCCGAGGAGCTTTCAGATGAGGACTGTTCGGACGAGGATTCTTCGGAGCTTACTCCCGAGGAACTATCGGAGTTGTCGTTGTTTTTGTTTCCACAGCCCGCGAGCGTTAAAATCAGCGAGCCGCAAAGGATTGCAGATAAAATAATCTTTTTCATAAAAAGCGTTTCCTTTCCAATGATTTGATAACTTTTTATCCCAAACGAATAAAAAGGCTATCAGTATTTTTAGCGCAGTTTTTATGAAAATTCGAGGAAAAAAATGACAAAAAAACAGCCGTCATACAACGGCTGCTTCCAAATTTAATGCCTTACCAAAACGATGCCGGGGATAACCAAAAGGGTATGCTCGGTACTTTTTCGGTGCGAAAAACGAACTTCGCGCATTGATTTGATTATTCGCCCTTCTGCTTAGCGAAGCACTCGCTGCACAAAACGGGTCTGTCGCCCTTCGGCTCGAAGGGAACTCTTGCGACTCCGCCGCAAACCGAGCAAGTGGTCTCAAAGAACTGTCTTTGACCTCTGCTTGCGTTCTTCTTTGCGTCGCGGCAAGCCTTACATCTCTGAGGCTCGTTCTCGAAACCCTTCTCAGCGTAGAATTCCTGTTCGCCGGCGGTGAACACGAAATCCGCTCCGCAGTCCTTGCATTTCAGTGTCTTGTCAGTGTACATAAGTATACCCCTTAAAAATAAAATTTGCCCGACAGGACTTGCACCCGTATCTTTGCTTTCGCAACGCTTTAACATTTAAGCTATCGGGACATATTGAAGCCTTTTTCTCGGCTTTTTCACAAATTACCGCCCATTATCCTGCGCACCTTGGCTCTCGCCCTTGAAAGCGCGTTGTCAACAGACTTTTTTTCCACGCCCAGTCTTTTCGCGGTTTCCGCATAGGACATACCCATCGCCGCGCACTCGATGCAGTGCAGCTCAAGCTCGGAAAGCTCGGCTTTCAGGCTTTTTCGCACGTCCTCGCTGTTTTCCTTCTCGATAACAGCTTCCTCGGGAGTTGGCTTTTTGTCGGGAAGCTCACGCATTTCCTCTTCCGCGGCAAGATTTTTCCTGCGAAGCGAGGACTTTTTCGCGGTATTACGCAGCCTGTTGTTGATACAAACCGCCGCGAACGCGGAAAACTCGCCCTTTTCGCTGTCATAATTGCTCACAGCCGCCAGAAGCCCCTGCATACCGTCGGACACAAGCTCCTCGTAATCCGCGAACTGTGAGAATTTTCGTGCGCCGGCGAACACGGTTTTCATATAACGTGAGATAAGCTCGGCGATTTTGCCGCTGTCGGACGGATTATCCCGCAAAAGCTCGCTGTCGCTCAACTTGGAATAATCCTCCATAGCTCCTCCCAAAACGCGTGGATTTCACACACCTTATTTTAGCACATTCTGCAAATTTTGTCAACAACAATTTTCAGTTTCCCGACAAAAAACAGCGTTTTAATGAATATTGCGCCGTTTATCTATACAAAATGCCCAAAAATTCCGAGTAGTTTTTCCGATAATTTAACGCTTGAATTGCTCTCGACCTGTCTTGAAAATATTTCCGCCAACGCTGTCCACAGCGACAATCAGCGGGAAATTCTCGATTTTGAGGCGCTTCACGCTCTCGCAGCCGAGGTCCTCGAAAGCGATAACCTCGCACTCGGTTATACACTTGCAGGCAAGCGCGCCCGCGCCGCCGATTGCACAGAAATAGACCGCGCCATTTCTCCGGACAGCCTCGCAAACCGCCTCGGAGCGCTCGCCCTTTCCTATCATCGCGGACAAACCCATATCCAGCATCATCGGCGAATACACGTCCATTCTGCCGGAGGTTGTCGGGCCGCAACTGCCGATAACCATTCCGTCACGCGCTGCCGTCGGTCCCGCGTAGTAAATCGCAGCTCCCGAAAGCTCGTAAGGAAGCGGCTTTTGCTCCTCAATAAGCTGCTTTATGCGCTTGTGAGCGGCGTCGCGCGAGGTGTAAACCGTCCCCGACAGCAAAACCTTGTCGCCCGCGCGAAGCGTTTTTGCTTTTTCTTTAAGCTCATTTGTGTTAAGTTCAATCATAATTATCCCGTAAATCCAAACCAAAGAGCCGAAATCACGCTTCGGCTCTTTTTTTAATCAATCAGAAATTCGCGAAAACATCGCTGCTCATATCATCGTCATCGGACGAGGGCTCAGAGCTTGAGAAATCCCAAATCGACGAGTCATCGGTTGTGGGAACCTGAGTTTCTTCGCTTTCAAACATCTGTCCAAGCGGCTCTTCGGTCGCAGACGTAGGAGCCGCTTCGGGCTGAGAGTCGCCGAAATTGCCGCTCTGTTCCATCGCCATAAGCTGCTTTTGCAAATCCTCCCAAGGATTGTCGTTATTTGCAGGCTCAGGCTCGTTATCGGGCTGCTCGTCGGTATCGAAATCGAGATTGCTTCCGCCGCCGCCAAACGCCGCTTCAGCAGCCTCCAGCATCTTACGCATTGCGTCCTCGCCGTCATCGTCCGACATATCCATATCGAAATCGCGTCTGTCCTCTTCGGGAGTGGGCTGAACAGCGTGCTTTGCTTCTTCCTCGCGAACCGCCGCCAGCAAATCCTCGTCAATCTCGTTAGCATTGAGGCTGCCGCTCGGAACAGTCTGCGCGATAAGCTCCTTGTCAAAATCCATATCAAACGCAGCCTTGCTGTGCTCGGAGGTGTCGTTTATCTTAACCTCGGTTACAGGCTCGTCAAGCGTGCCGAAGCCCGCCATCATATCGTCATCGGTTTCCTCGGACATATCGGAGCTGAGTTCCTGAATATCCTCGAAGGAAATATCGTTCGCGGGCTCGGGAGCAGGCTCGGGTTCTGTGAATACAGGAACCTCTGCCTCGGGCACCTGTGCCGTTGGAGCAGCCGCCGCGGGTGCCGAAATCTCGGAGAAATCGGGAATTTCCACAGGAGCGGGAGCGGGCGCGCTTACTGTTTCAACGGAAATTCCCTCTGCCTTATCGCAGATTTTCTTGTAACCGCTGTTGATTTGCTCAAGGAATTTCTTGACCTCGGACATAAATCCGTCAAGATTAACGGAAGCTGCCGCGCCGCTTGCCGCAGACGCAGACCGAGCGTTTTCGACAATTTCCTTCGCGGTCTGCTTTGCCTTATCGACAACCTCGCGCGCGGTTTTATTCGCCGCCGCAACGGTTTCCTGAGCGGTTTTGTTTGCCTTTTCGATTATCTCGGCAGCCTGCTTCTGCGCGTCTGCTGACGCATTTGAAGCCGCGCCCGAAGACGAACCGCCGCCGTTCTTGACCTTTCTCTTGAGGGTGTCAATCTGATTGAGCAAGTCCTCGGCATTTCTGCGCTCGGTCTTAATCTGAAGCTCCAGCTCGGTAATCTTCTCGCTGTTCGCCTGTTCAATCTTACGAATTTTCTCCTCAGCCTCATCGGAAACCTTAACGGCAGCCTTAACCTTGCTGTCATTTTCCTTCATTTCCGCTTCAAGCTCGTTCATCTTTTTGCGAAGATTGCTTATGTACTCGTTTACCTCGTTCTTGTCAAAACCTTGGAAAGCTGTTTTAAATCCACCGTCGCCGACTGCCATAAAAAGTTTCTCCCCTCGAAAAAAATTTACTTTTCTGTGTAAAATAATATTTACACAAAAAACCTTATTCTTATTATACCACATTTTTTTCCGATATACAAGTGTTTTAACAAATTTTATAAATATGTAGATTTTGTGCAATGTTTTTTGTTTAATATTGCCAAAGAAATGCAAAAAAATTTGTGATAATCGGAGATTTTAGGCAGGTTGTTGGTTAAATTTAATAAATGTGGTTGTTTTTTCGGTTAAAAAAGTGTATAATATGGTTAGAAAAGAAAAACAAACACAGGAAGGGAATGATAATATGCTGGACAAAACAATGACCTTTTCGGTTCACGAGGACAGGGAAAACGAGATGAA
>SFJQ01000061.1 GCA_004555855.1 [Eubacterium] saphenum
GAGAAAAAATTCTGCAAAAATTTGTGGATTTAGCATAGCAGTACGCTAAAAAAAACAAAAGTACCTTGACAATCGGCGGAATTTGTCATATAATAGGAATAGTGATGTTTGAAATTATTCTTACATCTGATTTCTTACTTCTTACAGGAGGATAACAAATGAGAGTTTACAATTTCAGCGCAGGACCTGCGGTTTTGCCCGAAGAGGTTCTGAAAGAAGCTGCCGACGAGATGCTTGACTACAACGGCACCGGCATGTCCGTTATGGAGATGTCCCACCGTTCCAAGGCTTTTGATGATATCATCAAGACTGCGGAGCAGGATATCCGTGACCTTATGAACATTCCCGACAACTATAAGGTTCTGTTCCTTCAGGGCGGCGCTTCCCAGCAGTTTGCGGCTGTTCCGATGAATTTGATGAAGAACAAGAAGGCTGCTTACATAATCACCGGTCAGTGGGCTAAGAAGGCTTATCAGGAGGCTCAGATTTACGGCGAGGCTGTTGCTGTTGCATCTTCTGCCGACAAGACCTTCTCGTATATTCCCGACTGCTCCGACCTTGACATTCCCGATGATGCTGACTACGTTTACATCTGCGAGAACAACACCATTTACGGAACAAAGTTCAAGACTCTTCCCAACACCAAGGGTCACCTTCTTGTAGCGGACGTTTCCTCCTGCTTCCTTTCCGAGCCTGTTGACGTTACCAAGTACGGCGTAATCTACGGCGGTGTTCAGAAGAACGTTGGTCCTGCGGGACTGGTTATCGCGATTATCCGCGAGGATTTGATTACCGACGATGTTCTCCCCGGCACTCCCACAATGCTCAAGTGGAAGACTCAGGCTGACAACGATTCTCTTTATAACACCCCGAACTGCTATTCTATCTACATCTGTGGCAAGGTATTCAAGTGGCTCAAGAAGATGGGCGGACTTGAGGCTATGAAGGCGCTCAACGAGAAGAAGGCTAAGATTTTGTACGACTTCCTCGATCAGAGCAAGCTGTTCAAGGCAACCGTTCGTCCCGAGGACCGTTCGCTGATGAACGTTCCTTTCGTTACCGGAAACGAGGAGCTTGACGCGAAGTTTGTCAAGGAAGCAAAGGCTGCGGGCTTTGAGAACCTCAAGGGTCACAGAACCGTCGGCGGTATGAGAGCTTCCATCTACAACGCTATGCCTATCGAGGGCGTTGAGAAACTTGTTGAGTTTATGAAGAAGTTTGAGGCCGAGAACGGCTGATTGCTTCCGCAAAAGGGAAAGAAAGGGAATAAGTTATGTATAATATTCAAACGCTGAATAAAATCGCGGCTTGCGGCACGGATTTGCTTGACAAGAGCAAGTACGCTGTAAGCGATGACGCGGCAAACCCCGACGCAATCCTCGTTCGTTCTGCTTCGATGCACGAGATGGAGCTTGGCTCCAACCTCCTCGCAATCGCAAGAGCGGGCGCAGGTGTAAACAATATCCCGATTGACAAGTGCAGCGAAAAGGGTATCGTTGTTTTCAACACCCCCGGTGCTAATGCAAACGCTGTTAAGGAGCTTGTTATCGCAGGACTTCTGCTGTCCTCGAGAAAAATCCCCGCTTCGATGGATTGGATTAAGACCTTGAAGGGCAAGGGCGACGAGGTTTCCAAGCTCGTTGAAAAAGGCAAGAGCCAGTTCGTAGGTCCGGAAATCACCGGCAAGAAGCTCGGCGTTATCGGTCTGGGCGCAATCGGTATTCTGGTTGCAAACGCGGCTGCGGCTCTCGGAATGGACGTTTACGGCGCTGACCCGTATCTCAACGTTGAGCACGCGCTCAAGCTCTCGGGCAAGGTTCACTATGTCAAGAGCAACGATGAGATTTTCGAGAAGTGCGATTACATCACGCTCCACGTTCCCGCAACGCCCGACACCAAGGGTATGATTAACGCGGAAACCATCGCGAAGATGAAGAAGAATGTTCGCCTGCTGAACTTTGCGCGCGGCGACCTCGTTAACGACGCTGACATTATCGACGCTCTCGCAAACGGCGGAATGGCTTGCTATGTAACTGATTTCGCTTCGGACGCGCTCATTGGCGTTGAAAACGTTGTTGCAATGCCGCATCTCGGCGCTTCCACTCCCGAGAGCGAGGACAACTGCGCGGTTATGGCTTGCAAGGAAGTTGCCGACTACATCGAAAACGGCAATATCACAAACTCCGTTAACCTGCCTAATCTCGATATGGCTATCACGGGCAGCGCAAAAATCTGCGTTATCCACAAGAATGTCGAGGGTGTTATCAACAACATCACTGCTCCCATTTCCGCAGCCGGCTTGAATATCGAGAATATGATGAGCAAGTCCAAGAAGGACTACGCTTACACCTGCCTTGATGTTTCGGGCAACACCGATGGTATCGCGGATAAGCTCAAGGGCATCGCGAATGTTGTCGGCGTAAGAGTTGTAAAGTAATTTTGCAGTAAAAAAACAGAAACGGCGTGCTGAAAAGTGCGCCGTTTTTTGTGACTTTCAGGAAAAAATTCCCGTCTTAATAGGTGAAAGGCTTTTCAGAAAAAATCGGAGGAGGGAGAATATGAACGATGATGAAATCGTGAAGCTGTTCTGGGAGCGCTCCGAGGACGCTTTGCGCGAGGTTCGCGGGAAATACGAAAAATTTTGCAGATACATTTCGATGAAAATACTTAACAATCCCGAGGACGCGGACGAGTGCGTGAACGAAACGTATCTGCGCGCGTGGAACGCCATTCCTCCGAGTAAGCCGGACAGCTTGTCGGCGTTTTTGGGGAAAATCACGCGAAACCTCTCGCTCGATTTGTACAACAAAAAGCGTGCGGGGAAGCGCGGCGGCGGTGAACCTCAGGCAGTTCTCGAGGAACTTTCCGAGTGTATCCCGAGTGAAAACGCGCGGGATATTGTCGAGGACATCGCCCTGCGTGACGCGCTGAACGCTTTCCTGGAAACGCTTCCCGCCGACGCCCGCAAGATTTTTATGAGAAGATACTGGTATATGAGCGAAATCCGCGAAATCGCGCAAGACTATAATTTCAGCGAGAGCAAGGTTAAAATGTCGCTTGCGAGAACGCGCGAGAAGCTCAGACGATTTCTCGAGAAGGAGGGAATTGATATATGAAAGAAGAACGCTTGCTGAAAACTCTCGGCGATGTTAATGAGAAATTCATCGACGAAGCCGCACCGACCGATACCGCCGAGCAGCCCGATTTCATTCAAATTCACAAACGAAAGGAGCCGTTTTATATGAAAATTCTGCCGATTGCCGCGTGCGCCGCGGTAGTCGGGATAGGCGCCACAGTCGGTGTTTTAATCCACAACAATGCCATCACACAACCTGCATATCAGCCGTCCGACTCATCTTCCGCCTATGTATCAAGTGTTTCCGAGACATATCGCTTGCCGCACTGGGACGAGCTTGAAATCAACGGTCAATACACGCAGTTTATGTATAACGGTATCGCATACGATACGGCGGGAGCGGAAATATCTGCGGAAAAGCTCGGCGAATTTCTCGGCGAAACAACCGCAAGCGGTGTTGACGAGTACACCGATGAAAAGCACGAAACCACGGCTTCGGTTTACCCTATCGATAAAATCAGCGAAAAAACAGCGCTTGCCGTAAAGTACCCCGAGGACGAGAAATTTTATGTTTATTACAACCAGAACTACATTCCGAAAACTCTCGGCGATTTTATCGATGACCTCAATCTCACCGAGAATTTGAAAATCAGCACAACCGCGACCTGCACAACGATTGAAAACGGTTATCTGACAACACGGAAATACAGCAATATCGATACCACAAAGCTTATGGAGATTTTGCTGTCGGGCAGGAATGTGCCGACCGAAAGCATTCTGGATTACGACACGTTTGTCGAGGACGACCGTTTTGAAGCGGCGCTTGAATTTGCGGTTGATATACCGATTCTTGGGATAAAAAATTTATCCTTGGAAATCACAAAGGGCGGTTTTGTCCACACTAACGCATTTTTCCACACTTCGACTTTGTTCTATCTCGGCACGGACAAAACCGACTCCTTTGTGCAATATGTCAAGGAAAACTGCCCGAGCGAGATAACGTGGCAGTCGGACGAACCGATTGACATCAGCGCGCGGGAAAAAGATATAAACGAGCATATCCAAGAGCTTGAAATCGAGAAGAGCGAGCTTGAAAAGAAAATTAACGATTTACAGCAAATGAAGCAGACGGCGCAGGAGTCTGGAAGAAAGGACGAGCTTGAAGTGAAGATATTTCAGCTGGAGTTTGCGCTGCAAAAGGTGAAGCAAAGGCTCGAAATTGTCATTCAGGAAAGGGAGAACCTTCTAAGCCGGTAAATTTGCGGCTTTGAAAAAAAACAGCGGCGCATCTTTCGCGATGTGCCGCATTTTTGTGTTGGATTTTACTTTTTCTTTATCATCGAAATAATATTTGAAAGGAACCAAAGCACCGAAGTCACGCAGATGAAAATAAGCACAAACCAGTTTATTTCCTCGCTCCAGCGCAGGATAATCACCGCGAAAGTGCCGACAACCGCCGTGATATACGGGATAGGCGAGAAATCGCTCTCGGCGTTTTGCGTGAAGAAGCGCTTCAGCATTATCGTGAACAGCACAACCATTCCTGCCGAAACCACGCATTCAATCGGATAAAACAGGTACTTGAGTTCAATGTTCGTGTGATAAACCACGGGAATTGACATCGAAAACGCGGTTATGTACGCGAACGAAAGCCATTTCATAAGCGGCTTTCCGTCGCGTTTCGCGCACTGAAATGCGTGAATACCCATCGCTCCGAGCAGCATTCCGTAGGACGCAAACTGTATTCCGGGGATTGTGCCTTCCGTGTGAACCATACCGCCGAGAAGCAGTATTCCCGCGGCGATTGAGAGCTTCGCGTAATTTTCGTCATCGGCGGTCGGAGAAGCCGAAACCTTGCCGTTGTCATAGTGATTTACGGTAATGTGGCATTTTGTTGCAATAAAGACATAAGCTCCGAAAATCGCAAACAGCGTGAGCGCGGTCATATACCATTCGAGCGCGTCATATTTTGACAAATCGCCCGTGAAAACACACACAAGGCTGATAATTCGCTCAACCGATAAAATCAGGAAATACGCGAGAAAAAATATCATTTTGAGCTTGTCGAGAACCGATTTTTTTGCCATATAAATCAACCTCCGATGTCAGACGCTTATGTACTCGCCCGTTGTCATCACAGGCGCCGCGCAAAGCGTAAAATCTTTTTCGATAACCGCGCCGTTGTCCGTGAGAAGACGCTCGGTGCGGGATTTTGCAGTTGCGGGAGTGTTGTTTTCACGCGAGAGATGCCCGAGAACGAAGTGCCGCGTGCCTTTTTTCAGCAGCCGCAGCGCAAATTCCGCGCAGTCGCCGTTTGAGAGATGCCCTTGATTTCCGGAAATTCTGCGCTTTAAATCGGGCGGGTAGTTCAGGTTTTTGCAGAGCATTTCCTCGTCATAATTGCTCTCGAGAAGTACCGTTCGACAGCCCACAAGCGCTTTTTCAGCCTGCTCCGTGACAAAACCCGTATCGGTGCAGACACCGAAGCTGTCACGCCCGAAGCGCACGGAATAGCCGACGCTCTCGGCGCTGTCGTGGGAAGTCGGGAACGCGCTCACCTCAAAAGCCGCGCTTTTGTAGCCGTCCCTGATATCGTAGAGCTGCGCTGTTTCGGGCAGTTTCCCCGAGCTTTTCAGCGCGTTTATAGTGCCGCCCGACGCGAAAATCGGAAGCTTTGTGTGCTTTATTATCTGCTCGAGCGCCTTGATGTGGTCGGAGTGCTCGTGCGTGATAAACAGCGCCTCGATACCGTCAAAATCCGTGTCGATAAGTGAAAGCGCGTTCTTCAGCGCCCTAAAAGAACAGCCCGCGTCCACGAGAATCCCGTGACCGCGAGTGCCGATAAATGTTGAATTTCCGTCGCTTGACGAACAAATAGGATAAATTCTTGCCATAATTCGTTCCTGTAAAAATATCGCCGAAACCGCGCTGTTATGCGAAAAATCGCGTTAAATCACGGCTTTTGCCGACGCGTCGCTCTGAGGGTCGGGCTCGTCAACCTTGACGATGTTCGCGCCAAGCTGGCGGAGCTTGATTTCCATATTCTCATAGCCGCGTTCAACGTGGAAAATATCGTAAATTTCGGACGTTCCCTCCGCGCTCAGCGCCGCTATAATCAGCGCTGCGCCTGCTCTCAGGTCAGTTGCCTTGACGGGAGCGCCGCGCAGCTTCGACACGCCCTCGATAACCGCGACTCTGCCCTCAACGGAGATGTTCGCGCCCATTCTGCGAAGCTCATCGACATAGCGGAAACGGTTGTCGAAGATGCTCTCGGTGACCATCGAAGTACCCTTCGCGCAGGTGAGAACTGCGGAAATCTGAGGCTGCATATCGGTCGGGAAACCGGGGTGAGGCATAGTCTTGATGCTTGTCCCAACGTAGTTGTCACCGCCGATAACGCGCACTGCGTCGTCGAATTGCTCGACTTGAACGCCGATTTTGAGCAGCTTGTTTGTAATAGGCTCGAGGTGCTTGGGGATAACGTTCTTAATCAGCACATTTCCCTTTGTTGCTGCAACCGCCGCCATAAACGTTCCCGCTTCAATCTGGTCGGGAATAACGCTGTAAGTCGTGCCGTGAAGCTCTTTCACGCCGCGGATTTTGACGACATCGGTACCTGCGCCGATGATATCCGCGCCCATCGAGTTGAGGCAGTTTGCCAAATCGACAACATGCGGCTCCTTCGCGGCGTTTTCGATAATGGTAAGACCTTCTGCCTTAACCGCCGCCATAATGCCGTTTATCGTAGCTCCAACGGAGTTTTTGTCAAAGAAAATCTGGTTTCCGACAAGCCTGTCTGCGCTGAGATTTACCATACCGCCGTCGATTTCGCATCTTGCGCCGAGCGCTGCGAAGCACTTCAGATGCTGGTCAATCGGACGGTCGCCGAGGTTGCACCCGCCGGGCATTGAAACGTGCGCGGAGTGGAAACGTCCGAGCAGAGTTCCGAGGAAATAGGTTGTCGCGCGCATAAGCTTTGCCTTTTCGTAAGGTATGGACAAATTCTTCAGCTCGCGCGTGTCGATTTCAACGGAGTTTTTGTTTATCATGCGAATTTTCGCGCCCATTTCGGACATAATCTGAAGCGTGATGGTAACATCGCTGATGCCGGGTATATTTTCAATAATGCAAGGCTCGTCCGAAAGAATAGTTGCGGGAAGAATAGCAACCACAGCGTTTTTCGCGCCGTTTACGGTAACCTCGCCCGAGAGCTTTTTTCCGCCCTCTATAACAAATTTTTCCATAAACAGAAATTCCCCTCTGCCCCCCAACCGGGACATTATTTTGTATTTAATATATGTAAAATGAATAATATTCAGGATAAATTCATCGCAGGAAAGCAAAGCCGCCTGCTCACACTTTATTATTATACCACACTTTTTACATTTTTTAAAGCCTGAAATGAAAAAAAATCGCAATACCGCCATTTTTTGTTACTATTCACTAAAAACTGTCGAAAATTTGTGGAATTTTCCACACTCCTGCCCAAATGTGATTTTTCTCCGTCAAAAAACCGATTTTTATTCCCTTCTGTGAATATTATTGTCAAAAAACCTCGCGTTAATCTTGACAAAAAATGAATTTTGTGATTTAATAGTACTATGGGGTAACTTTTGAAAAATTGTGTTGCCTTACAAAATTTTTGGAGGATTAGTGAGCAATGGCAAAGTTAAATGAAAATTTCGGCAATTTAAAGAAAAATTATCTGTTTATCGAGATAGCAAAGCGCATTAAGGCGTATTCCGAGCAAAATCCCGAGGAAGCGAAAAAACTCATCAGAATGGGTATCGGCGATGTTACGCGTCCGCTTGCTCCGGTTGTTGTGGACGCGATGGTTAAGGCAACAAAGGAGATGGGCGTTCAGGAAACCTTCCGCGGCTACGAGGACAGCGGCGCGGGCTATGATTTTCTGCGCGAGGCGGTTTCAAAGTACTACAAGAGCTTCGGCGCGGACGTTCCCGCAGATGAAATCAGGATTTCCGATGGCGCAAAGTCCGACTGCGGCAATATCATCAGCATTTTCGGCAGCGGCAACACCGTTCTCGTCACCGATCCCGCTTATCCCGTTTATGTTGACAGCAATATTATGAACGGAAACAACGTTATTTTCGCAGACTCTACTGAGGAAAACGGCTTTAACGCGCTGCCCGACAAAAGCGTAAAGGCTGATTTGATTTACCTCTGCTCCCCGAACAACCCGACAGGCTCCGCATATTCAAAGGAACAGCTCAGGGAGTGGGTTGACTATGCGCTTGAAAACGACGCTGTTATTATCTACGACGCGGCTTATGAGGCTTTCATCACCGAGGACAACATTCCGCGCTCGATTTACTGCATTGAAGGCGCGAAAAGGTGCGCGATTGAGATTTGCTCGCTGTCGAAAACGGCAAGTTTTACGGGAACGCGCTGCGGTTACACGGTTGTGCCGTTTGAGCTGGTGAGAAAGAACTCAAAGGGCGAGGATATCAGGATTGCCGACCTTTGGGCAAGACGTCAGGGAAGCTGCTTCAACGGCGTTTCCTATCCTGTTCAGAGAGCGGCGGAGGCTGTTTTCACGGAAGAAGGACAGAAGCAGTGCCGCGAGAATATCGCTTATTATCAGGAGAACGCGCGGATTATTATGAACGCGCTCGATGAAATCGGTATCAAGTACACGGGCGGCGTAAATTCGCCTTATGTATGGCTGAAATGCCCGAACGGAATGGACAGCTGGGAGTTTTTCGACCTGCTGCTGACGAAGGTGCAGGTTGTGGGAACTCCGGGCGCGGGCTTTGGAAAGAATGGCGACGGCTGGTTCAGACTGACGTCGTTCAGCACGCACGAAAAAACCGCCGAGGCTATGGAGAGAGTGAAGACGCTGTTGAAGTAAAGGGGTGCTTATGAGTAAATCAAGGCTGAAATTAACCTACAATTCGCCAGTAATTCTGACATTTTCGATAATTTGTCTGGTGACGCTGCTGGTTGATATGCTGACGCAGGGCGGCTCAAATCGACTGCTTTTTGTGTGTTACGGTCACGCGAATTTGCTTGACCCGCTGACTTATCTGCGAATGTTCTCGTATGTTTTCGGGCATGCGAATTTCGCGCATTTTGCGGGGAATATCACGATGCTGCTGCTTGTGGGGCTGATTGTGGAGAACCATTATGGAAGCTGGAATACGGTGATAATGATGGCGGCAACGGCGCTTGCGGGCGGATTGCTGAATATGTTTTTCTTTGACACGGGGATACTCGGGGCGTCGGGGTTGGTGTTCTTGATGATAATTCTGAGCGCGTTTACGAGTATGAAGAAGGGCGAGATTCCGCTGACGCTGATATTGATTGCGGCGATTTATCTCGGGCAGGAGATTTACAGCGGGATTGCGGTTAATGATAATGTTTCGCATTTCGGACATCTTTGCGGAGGAGTTTCGGGAATTGGTTTCGGGATTGCGTTTCATAAGAAGAAGTTTAATGGATAAGAAGAGTCCCGAGCGTGCTGCTCGGGATTTTTGCTTTGTTGGGTCGTGCACCGCGAAGCGAAAAAGTCTTTTTGGAAGTCTTGAAACCTTTTTCTTCAGAAAAAGGTTCTTGGTCGCCGAAGGCATCCGCTGAGCCCATGAAAAAAGTCTGTAAAAATGGAGCAAACTGTGGTAAAATAGAAATAACACAGGAGGCT
>SFJQ01000062.1 GCA_004555855.1 [Eubacterium] saphenum
GCAGCTCAAACTATTGACAAAGAAGGTAAAAAATCGTGGATATTCAAAAGCAAGTTGAATGGCTGAAGCCCGACAGGATTTTAAAGCTGTACGACGGCGAAAAAAATATGCTCGGAATGAACAGGCTGCTGATAATCGGCGTCGGTAAAAACGGCATCGACTGCCTTCTGAGGACAAAACACGCCGCAGAAAACCGCTTTGACGCAAAAACCGATAAAATCCGATATCTTGCGTTTGGCTTGGAGGAATATCTTGAAAACGCGGAGTTTTGCGGCTCGGCGCTTTCCGATAACGAGAAAATCGCGATAAATCCCGAAGAGGCGATTTACCGTTACCTCGACAAGCCCGACCTTCTGTCGCCGCAGGCGCTCGAATGGTTTGATATGGGACTTAAAAACTACAATCCGGCTGTTCCCAAATACGGTCTGCAAAAGCGCCAATGCGGGAGAATTGCGCTGTTTCACTACATAGGCGCGCTGCTGAACCGTCTTGACGAGCTGATAAACCACTTCGCCAAGAACGAAAACCCGCTTGAAATAACGGTTGTCGGGAATATGGGCGACCCGTTTTTCGGGGGAACCGTTGTTGATTTCGGCTATATTCTCACGGCGCTGTTCAAAACCACGAGCTTCCCCGTGAAAATCAACTCGCTGATGTTTGTCGGCGACACCGCGCAGCTTTTCGAAAAAGACGCGCGCGACCTCGCAAATTACTACGCGAACACGATTATCACAAAGGGCGAGCTGGACGCGTTCCAGAGCCGCAAAGCGAAATTTTCGCAGAAGTACACGGGCGCGTTTGAGGTAACCTCGGACAAGCCCCCGTTTAACGCCTGCTACGTTGCCTCGGCGGAAAAAACCTACGAAAAAACGCTTTCTTCCGCGGCGGAAAAACTGCTCTCGACAGGCGAGTTCATCTACAAAAAAGACGACGACGCGGACAAGGTTGTGTCGTACAATATGCTCGGTCAAAGCGGATCGCACTCGTTCAGATATCTGGCTTATGATGTCGCGGGAATGGAAATTCCGCTCGGGAAAATCGTGTCGTATCTGTCGGTAAAGCTGTTCTCAAGCCTTTGCAGCTACCTCAGACAAAACACCGTCGGCGAAATGCAGATGGGTGTTTACACAAGCAAAATCACGCCCAACGCAATGCTTCTTGCGTCAAGAGCGGGGGTTGTTCCAAAAATCGAATATGACGAAAAGTACAATCCCCTGTTCTCGATGAAATCGCTGAAAAAAGGCTCGGAATCAAGCAAGAATTATGTCACGGAAAAGGTTGAGGAATACGCGCGGCTGGTTAAAGAGGGCGCGGCAATTGTGCTGCCCGAGGCGGTTTCAAGCGTGATTTCCGCCTGCGACGACGCGCTCAATCACTTTGAAAAAGGCCCGTTCTGCGCGACCGAAATCATCAACAAATGCCAGTCGGAGCTGCAAACGCTGATAAACCGCACGAAATCCGAAAAAGAGGATATTGACGAGCAGATGGCGTGCGAAGAACGCCTTTTGCAGAGCGATTACCGAAAGCTCAAGAGCACGCCCTCGCTGATGGCGGGAAACGCGCTTCGGCTGTATATTTCATCGCTGTCGGAATACGCGAATTTTCTCAGACAGCAGAAAACCGTTGATACAATGCTGGATTTTTACACGTCCGCGTATGACCGGCTGAACGAGTATTCCGAGAAAACGCTTTCCGAAAAAGTCAAGATTTTCTCGCTGGACGCGTCGGAGTTTCTCGCGCATTTTGAAAGCGAGGAAGAAAGCTGCATAAAAGAAGCGTTTGAGGTGAACACGCCGAAGGTGCTTGAGAAGCTCGACAAGCTGGTCGAGGAAATTCCCGAAACCACAAGAACGCTTGCTTTCAAGAAGATGAAAATGATTGACGCGGGAGAGGACGGCGCGCAGTTTGCCGCGGAAATCGTCAATCTCGCGGCAAGGTGCTTCGGCGGATTTTTGCTGATGGGGTACAACGATTTCTGCGAGTATTTCGGCGCGGAAAGCTCGGTTCGGGACGCTCTCCAAAGCTGTTTTGACAGCATAAATGTGAAAACGCCGACGCTTGACGAGCAGCCGCTCACAAGGATTCTTTGCCCGAAAAACATAAAACAGGGCGACGTCGCGCAGCTCAAAGCCTCGCGTCAGGGGATAAACTATATCTGGAACGTTTCGCCGTTGTTCAATGCGGCGGTTGTGGTTCAGATAAAAGGCGGCGTGAAATTTGACGGATTTAAGGACTACAATCAGTGGGAAAATATGCGTTACGCTTATGTCAACGACTCTCTCAAAAAACACGGAATACACATCTTCAAGAACGTTTAACCAAATTTCTAACGGAGTAATATGAAAACAAAAAAACAATCGGGGATAGTACTGGTTTACGACAGATACTACGGCAAAAAACCGTCTGCGCTTGTCCAGACGCTGAAAAAAGCGCTTTACTGCACCGCGCTTTGCGTGTGCGCTTCGCTTTTTCTGATAGTCGAATACGAAATGCCCGTGAATTTATGGGCGGCAGCGGGAATTTGCGCGCTTTTCAGCGTGTTTTTCTGCACGGTTTTCAGCCTTGTGAAAAAGAAAATCGCGATTCCGATTTTTGTGTTTTTCGGCGGGATAATTATATTCTTCAACCGAGAAAATCTGTGGGAGCGTATCTCCTACTTCACCGACCTGATTATTATGCGAATGAACGGAATCGTGTTCTACACCGAGAAATTCACGTTCCACACCGAAGCGCAGCTTTCGGGGACATACCCGCCCTGCGCCGACGGAGTTCTTCTCGGAATTTGCACGTTTATGTGCATTTTTGCGATGATAACGGCGGCTTCGATGTTCCGCAAACCCGTGATTTACCCGTCGTTTATCCTGTTTATTCTGTTGTGCGCGCCTGTTATCGTGGCGGGAAACTTCGAGTTCAATTTCTGGATAATTCCTGCTCTTGCGCTTTACATCGGCGCGATTTCTCTGTCAAAAACCTACTCCGAGGGTGCGGCAATCAAGAAAGGATTTTTCGGGAGTTTTCGCGCGGATACACGAAAGGAAGAGCGGGAATTTCGCAATAAAACCGCAAAGGCTGCGTTTGTGAAACGCGCTCAGATGAACGGGATTTTCTATTCAAAATATCTCGCGTCGGCTTGCTGGGCGGCGGCGCTTTTCACGGCATGCGCGCTTATTGCAAACAGCTTCGCGCCCGTCAGAGAAGGCTTCGATTACAGCGATTTCTACAACTTTTTGAACAATATCGGTCAAAGCTCCGGAATAACCTCGCCGTTTGAAAACGGGCCGGTTTCTGAGTATTTTTCAAGCTACGGCACGGGCGCAAATTCATCGCTGAACATTATTTCCCCCGGCAAAAGCAATCAGGAAATTCTCCGCGTAACCAGTCCCGCGAGCGAGGTTTATCTTCGCGGCGATATCGGTATCGATTTCACGGGAACGTCGTGGACTTCTCCGATAAAGCACGAGCCGAAATTGTGGAAAAGCAGCGAACTTTCCGAGGTTTATCGTCCCGCGGAAATGCGCATTCTGCAAATGATGGCGCAGTCCTACGGGGAAGAATTTGCGATTTCCGACACGTTTGGCGATTTCTTGTTAAAGGGGATAAATGAAAGCGAGCTTATCGTTGATTATCTCTGCCCGACGGACGTTGTTTTTCTGCCGTCTTACACATCGGAGTTCGGCTTCTTCGAGAACGAAATTTTCGATGTTTACGGCGACTATTCTGTGCGCGTAAACGAAAATTACGACAAAATCAACACGGTAAAATGCGCAGCTCTTGTTCCCCCGATAAATTACACCGGAAGCAGCCGCGAAAGCCGTCTTGAAACGTTTGATTACCTGAAAAGCATCGGCGAAAAATACCCGATGGACGAGATTTTCGACTCGTATTTTGACAAGGACGGGCTTTACGAGGACTATAAAAATTACGTTTATCAGACGTATCTTTCGGTTCCCGAACATCTGAAATCGGACATCGACCTGTATCTTTTAAACAACAAGCTGTTTTTCAACGTCTACAAGGACGACAGGATTGACTCGAAGGCAGGCTATGAAGCGGCTCTCGATATCACGGATTTTCTCATAAACAACTACACCTACTCCCTCGACGCGAAAATCAATATGAAAAATCCGATTATGAGCTTCCTGAACGACGTGAAAAGCGGTCACTGCGCGCTTTTTGCAAGCTCGATGACGCTGATGCTGCGCGAGCTGGGCATTCCCGCTCGTTACTGCACAGGCTTTGTTGCCCCGAAAACCGAAGGCGATAATTACGCGATTTTACGCTCGAAAAACCTCCACGCGTGGTGCGAAGCGTATTTTGACGAAATCGGCTGGGTGACGTTTGACCCGACAAGCAGCTCGATTGCAAATGCCATTCAAATCGAAAATTCATCGGAGGATTCATCGTCCGACAGCTCCGCGTCCTCAGAGGCTTCCTCGGAAGAGAGCGAGAGTATAAGCTCAGACAGCTCCGATTTTGAAAAAAGCGACAGCTTTGCAAGCTCCGATAACACTACCGAAAATCCCTCCAATAAACCAACCGCGCCAGAGGAAAATCTCCCCGTTGACGCTTCTCCGATAATTCTCACGATTGTGGGGATTTTGCTTGTAATCGGCGCAGTTGTCCTGACATCGGTCAAGCTGAAATCGTTCGACAAAAACGCGAGAAAAGCGCTCAAAAAGCTGTACAAGAGCGAAAGCGCCGAGCCGGTTTACGGGAAAATTCTCGCGGTGCTTGCGATTTGTGGTCAAAAACCCGCTCCCGGCGAGCTTCCCGAGCAATTCTACGAGCGCTGCGAAAACAAGCTGTGTGTTGCGATAACGGCGCATAAGGAAGTGCTGCTGAAGGCGGCTTTCGCCGGAAAAACAGACGAAACCGAAATTGCCGAGCTTGCACGTCTGCTTGAGAGCGTTTTCAACGCTGCGGACAAAAAACTGAACAGAATGGACCGCTTTAAACTGCGATTAATTATGCTTACAAAAAAATAATACCATTTTTTGAAAAAAGGTGTTGATTTTCTGCACCTAGTGTGTTATAATGTATAATATAACTAATCATTGAGGAGTGATTACAACGTGGCAATGAGATTGATTACCCGTTCGGACTTTGACGGACTCGCATGCGGAGCGCTTTTGCTCTGCGCGGGAGTTGTTGACAGTTGGACGTTCGCTCACCCGAAGGATTTACAGGACGGACTTATTCCGGTGACCGAAAACGATTGTCTGGCAAACGTTCCGTTTGTGGAAGGCTGCGGGCTTTGGTTTGACCACCATTCAAGCGAAGAGGAACGCTGCCGCTACAAGGGTAAGTATAAGGGCGAAAGCCGCATTACACCGAGCTGCGCGAGAATTATCTACGAGTACTACGGCGGCAAGGAGCGCTTCCCGAACTTTGATGATTTGATGGAAGCGGTTGACAAGGTGGACAGCGGAAATCTCACGCGCGACGAAATACTCAATCCGCAGGGCTGGATTCTGGTAGGATTTCTGATGGACCCGAGAACAGGTCTTGGAAGATTCAGAAATTTCACGATAAGCAATTACCAGTTGATGGAAAAGCTTCTGAGATGCTGCTCGTATATGACCACGGAAGAAATCCTCGCGATGCCCGATATCAAGGAAAGAATTGCTCTTTACAACGAACAGACCGAGCTGTTCAAGGAAATGGTACATAAATACACGCACGTTGAGAAAGACGTTATCATCACGGATTTGCGCGGCGTTAGTCCGATTTACACAGGCAACCGTTTCCTGATTTACTCGCTTTATCCCGAGCAGAATATAAGCTGCTGGATTGTTGACGGAAAGGGTGGAAAGGGCTGCTCCTGCGCGGTCGGCTACTCTATTCTCAACAGAACCTCGCACGTTAACGTCGGCTCAACGATGCTGAAATACGGCGGCGGCGGTCACATGGCTGTCGGCACCTGCCAGTTCCCCGATGAAACCGAGGAAGAGATGGTGCCTAAGCTCATCGACGAGCTTGTAAACTACGATAAATATCACTCCTAAAAATAAAGCACGGTTTTCAAGCCGTGCTTTTTTATTCGATTTTTACCACAAAAAGCGTGTTTCCGTCAACCCGAAAGCTCACCTGCCGCTCCGCGAAAGCCATTGTGTAAACTCGCTCGGGTGCGTTCTGGTACTGCGGGCGCGGGTCTTGCGCGAGAATTTGAATAAGGGAATTACGCTTGATTTCGGGGATTTTTTCGAGCAGCTCCTCGGGAAAATCCACCTCGAGAACAGCCGATTTTTCGCTCAGCGACCAGCCGTTTGACGCGTCGGGAACGCTGTCGGCATACGGGAGATAAGGCTTGATGTCGAAGATTGGCGTGCCGTTCATCAAGTCCGCGCCCGATACCACAAGCGTGCCGTCCGCGCAGATTTCGCAAAGCCGCACCACGCTTAGTCCGAGCGGGTTCGGGCGATTCGGCGAGCGCGTTGCAAAAACGCCTTTTCGGACGTTGCCGCCAAGCCGCGGTGGACGAACAGTCGGTGAGAATTTCCCGTCAAACTCCGAAAAGCCCCAGATAAGCCACAAATGCGAAAAATCTTCAATCCCGCGAATTGCGTTTCTATCACGGAATTTCGGTTCAAAGACAATTTTTGACGGCAAATCGCACAGCCCGCTTTGTCGTGGAATACCAAATTTTTCCTTGAAATCATTCTCAATATGTGCAATAGGTTCGATAATCATTTCCGGAAATCTCCTCAATTAAGCGTGTCCAAAACGTCACGAATTGCCCGTTCAACCTCTTCAACCTCCAGCCGAAAAACCTCAGCAGATACTCTCATAGCGCCGCTTCCGAGGATTATGAGCTGCTCGGTGCCGTCGGAAGTGGCAACGCGAACGCGATTTTCGGGGCTGAGTTTATGCGCGGTTTTCTCGATGAACATATCGGCAGTTTCGGCTTCCTTCGTGTACACCACCGTGATGTTTCCATATTCTTCCACTTCCCTGTCGCTTTTCACCTTATACGCGTCAAAAACGAGAATGAGATTGCAGCGCCGAAAAGCCTGATAATTGCACAAAATGTTGACGAGCTTAGCCCGCGCAAAATCAAGGTTTTCGCGCGCAAGAGAAGCGAGATTTTCCCACGAAAAAATAATGTTGTACCCGTCAACGAGCAGGTACTCCTCGCCGGTTTTCGGCTTCGGCGACTTGTAATTCTGCTCGGTTGACTTGTCGCGGCGCATTGCCGAGCGCTCAGGTCGCCTGATTTTTCCGTAGGTTCGCTCGAAAATTTCCATCAGCTCTTTGTCGGTTGCCGCGCGCTGCTTATAGGACAGAATTTCGCTCTCCGACACGCCTCGCGGCTTCTCAAGAACGCTCGCGAGGTGCATTTTTTCGGCGCTTCGTCCCATTTTACGAGATGCCCCGCGCCGTGTGAACAGAACACGCTGTCCGGCGTATTTTCAACGTCATTCTCGAAATTATAGCCGATTTTCTCGATAACCTCCGCCTCGTTGTGACACGGAAAATAGCCCTTGAAATTGCAGGAAATCCGCCCCAGACCGCGCGTGTACGCGATAACTTCCTTCTGATAACCACGCATCTCGGACACGGGACAAATTCCGTCAATTTGACGCATTTCTTCACCCGTCGGCGTTGAAAATTCCGCGCCCATTTGCTGTAAATCGGTCATCGCTCGTCCGACACACTCGGCGGGAATTTCCAGCGAGAACTCGTAAAACGGCTCGAGAAGTCGGGATTTTGCCGAAGCAAGTCCCTGTCGAACGGCTCTCCAAACCGCTTCACGGAAATCGCCGCCCTCAGTGTGCTTGAGGTGAGCGCGCCCCGATTTCAGCGTGATTTTGACGTCGGTTATCGGCGAACCCGTGAGCACGCCGAGATGCCGTTTCTCGCGCAGATTTGACATAATCAGCCGCTGCCAGTTTTCGTCAAGATTTCGGCATTCCCGCGCGAACACAACCCCGCTGCCCGGCGGAAGCGGCTCGATGAGCAAATGCACCTCGGCGTAGTGACGAAGCGGCTCGAAATGCCCCGCGCCCTCGACCGGCTCAAGAATTGTTTCCCTGTACGAAATCTGCCCCTCGCCGAATTCCACGTTAAGCGAAAATCGCTCTGTAATCAGATTTTTCAGCACCTCAAGCTGAATTTCGCCCATTATCCCAACGGTGATTTCGCGCAGCCGCTCGCTCCACGAAAACCTGATTTGCGGGTCCTCTTCCTCGATTTTTTTCAGCAGCGCAAGCGTTTTCACAACGTCCGCGCCCTCGGGCAAAATCACCCGATAACTCAGCGCAGGCTCAATAATTGGCTTTACAGAGCGCTTTTGCTCGCCGAAGCACTCCCCCGCAAACGTCCGCGAAAGACCGGTTACCGCGCAAAGCTGCCCTGCGAAAACTGTATCTGCGGAAGTGAACCTCGCGCCGCTGTACAAGCGGATTTGCGTGACTTTTTCATCGCCGAGCATCTCGCGCACCTTCAGCTCGCCGCCGTTGATTTTGAGGTGAGTGAGCCGCGCGCCGCCCTCGTCGGTTATCTTGAAAACCTGCGCTGCAAAGCCATCGAAGCGGTTTTTCGGCAAGGAGAACTTGTCGATAATTTCCCAAAGCTGCGAAATTCCATCATTTTTAAGTGCCGAGCCGAACAGCACGGGAAAGATTTTGCGCTCGGAAATCGCCTTTGCTATGCGGTTTTCGGGCACTTCTCCGGTTTCCAGAAGCGCGTTCATACACTCCTCGTCATACTCGGCTGCGGTTTCTCCGATGTTCTCGGAAAAGTCGGCGAAATTCTTGTCGAACGTCTGCAAATCGCGGATAATCTCGGGCTTGGTTTTATGGGAAATGTCCATTTTGTTGACGAATACAAAGGTCGGCAAACCCGCTCTGCAAAGCAGTTTCCACAAGGTTTTCGTGTGGCTTTGAACGCCGTCCGTGCCGCTTATGACAAGCACCGCGCAGTCCGCTACCGAAAAAGCGCGCTCGGCGTCGGCGGCAAAATCAACGTGTCCCGGAGTATCGAGAAGCGTGTATTCTGCGTTGTTGAAGCGCATAATCGCTTGCTTGGAAAAAATTGTAATTCCCCGCGCACGCTCCTGAGGATTTGTGTCGAGAAACGCGTCGCCGTTGTCCACCCTGCCCTGTCGGCGAATTTCGCCCGCGTTGTACAAAAGCGCCTCTGAAAGCGTGGTTTTTCCTGCGTCAACGTGCGCCGCCAGACCGATTACCAGCCGTTTCACAAAATCCCCCCCTCAAAAATAAAGCTATGTCTTGCGGCATAGCTTTTGTGATTTACTTGTTAATGATTACGCTTGCAACCGCGTAATGCCGCGAATGGTCAACCGAAACGTTAATTTCGTAGCCCTCGCGCTGCTCGAGCTTTTTCGCATTGCCCTCGGTGATGATAAACGGCGAACCCAGCCTGTCCCGCAGCACCGTGATATCCTGAGCGCGAATAAGACGAAAACCCGTGCCGATTGCCTTTGCGAGCGCAATTTTCACGCAGAAATTCTCGGCAATAAGCGCCGTTGACAGCTTGTGCGCCACGAAAAATCTGATTTCATCGGCAGAAAAATAGTGCGACAGAAACCGCTTGTTCCGACAGCTTTGCTTAATTCGCTTCATCTCAATAATTGCAGTTCCCGTGCGTATAAAAAGCTTACTTGGCATCGTTATTCATTCTCGTGCGAAGGGTAAACGGAAACTCCTGCACGATTGCCTCCCTTGTTCTTTCGTCCGGATTAAAAATTATTCTCACCTTA
>SFJQ01000063.1 GCA_004555855.1 [Eubacterium] saphenum
AAGCAGCCTGTCTGCGGCTCTTTCCGTTGTATAAATATCGTTTCCTATCTCAATTCCGCTCTCTTTGAGCTTGTGAGAAAGCCGCGTTATCTGCGGAACGTCAAGTCCTATCGAAACAAGCTTTTCCGTGTTCTTAAAAACATTGTCCGTGTAATCAAAGCAGAAAACCCTGCCCTTATTCATCACAAGCACTTTTTCGGCAAATTTTACAATATCTTCCATCGAGTGCGAAATCAGAATTATCGTTTTACCCGATTTCTCACGGTAATCCTTGATAAGACCGAGAATTTTATTTCGTCCCTTTGGGTCAAGTCCCGCGGCGGGTTCATCGAGAATAAGCGTTTCGGGATTCATCGCCAGCACTCCCGCGAGAGCAACGCGCCGCTGTTGACCGCCCGACAGCTCAAACGGCGATTTTTCGAGAAGATGGGTTATCCCCATACTTTCCGCCGCTTCCTCAACGCGAACTTTGATTTCCTCATCGGAAAGTCCCATATTTTTCGGACCGTACGCAATATCCTTGGCAACGGTTTCCTCGAAAAGCTGATGCTCGGAGTACTGGAAAACAATTCCCACTTTAAAGCGCACATCGCGGATTTTCACGTTCTTTGAGTGAATATCCTCGCCGTCGATGAAAACCGTTCCCGAAGTCGGCTTTATAAGCCCGTTGAGGTGCTGGATTAGCGTGGATTTTCCGCTGCCCGTGTGACCGATTATCCCGATAAACTCGCCCTGATTTATCGACAAGCTTACGTTATCAACGGCGGTTTTCTCGAAAGGCGTGCCGACGCTATACTTATACGTCACGTTTTCCAAACGCACGGTTTCGGCGGTTTTTTCGGCAAAATCACGCGGCTTTTCCTCGGTAATCGAAGCGATTTTGTTCTTGAGCGAAAGCGCGGAAATCGCACTGGCACATTCGTCCTCGAAGATGATTTCCGTGGGAATTTCAACGCCGTGTTCCCTGAGCATAAAGCAAAGCTCTGTTACCTGCGGCACGTCAAGACCGACAGCACGAAGCTCCTTTTCACGGCAGAAAACCTTGTGCGGCTCATCGTCCATTATAATCGAGCCTTTGTCCATTACGACAACTCTGTCCGCCTGCGCCGCTTCTTCCATATAATGCGTAATCAGGATAACGGTTATGCCGTGCTCCTTGTTGAGCTGCTTTATCGTACGCATAACCTCTTTTCTGCCCTTCGGGTCAAGCATTGCCGTGGGTTCGTCCATTACAATACAGCGCGGCTGCATTGCGATAATTCCCGCGATGGCAACGCGCTGCTTCTGACCGCCCGATAGCTGGTGAGGAGCGTGTTCGCGAAACTCATACATATCAACCTGCTTCAGCGCGTCGTCTACACGCTCGCGAATTTCTTTCGGCGGAACACCGAGATTTTCCGGCGCAAAAGCAACGTCCTCTTCGACAATTGTCGCCACAAGCTGATTATCCGGGTTCTGGAAAACCATTCCAACCGTTCTGCGAATATCGAAAATCCTGTCCTCATCGGAAGTGTCGATACCGTCAACGAAAACCTTTCCGGAAGTCGGAGTGAGGATTGCGTTGAAATGCTTGGCAAGCGTTGATTTTCCGCAGCCGTTGTGCCCGAGAACAGCCAAAAACTGCCCCTCGGGAACGGTGAGATTTACATTTATAAGCGCTGTGTTCTTTTCGGTTACATTTCCGTCATCGTCCGTTGTAACGTAATCATAGCACAGATTTTCGGTTTTGATTATATCCAAAATTATACACCTTTTCTTAAACGCAAAAATACATTATATATTATACCATAACCCGAGCAATAAAGTCAAGTGTTTTTTCATAAAAACAGCGGCAAAGCGCATTGCTTTACCGCTATGTTTTATCTGAATGTCACAACAGCCGTGCTTCCGCAAGGCAGCGGCATTCCCGTTTTCTTCACAGGGATACCGATTTCCTCGGAGATGATGTCGATATCAAAGCGTTTCCCGACGGTCATATGGAGCAGATAGCTCATTACCGAAGCCGAAAGCCCCGTTGTATAGCTGTTCAACAGCAAAAACAGCGGCTTGTCCGACAAAAGCTCCGTAATGTCCTGCATAAGCCCGAAAATGCTGTCCTCGAGCTTCCACATCTCGCCGTTTGTGCCGCGCCCGTAGCTTGGCGGGTCGAGAATTATCCCGTCATAGCGCGTTCCTCGGCGGATTTCGCGCTTGATAAACTTGTTCGCGTCGTCAACTATCCAGCGTATCGGCTTATCCGATAAACCCGACAGCTTCGCGTTGGTTCTCGCCCAGTCAACCATTCCCTTAACCGCGTCACAATGACAAACCGAAGCTCCCGCCGCCGCGCAAGCCAAGGTTGCGCCGCCGGTGTAAGCAAAAAGGTTCAGCACGTTTATCGGGCGATTTGCGCCTTTGATTAACTCCGTGCAGTAGTCCCAGTTAACCGCTTGCTCGGGGAAAAGTCCCGTGTGCTTGAAGCCTGTCGGTTTCACCAGAAACGTCAAATCGCGGTATTTTATCTGCCAGCTCTCGGGCAGCTTTCTGCGGTAATCCCAAGCGCCGCCGCCCTTGTCCGAGCGAATATAACGCGCGTGCGCCGTGTTCCACTCGGGCGCGGTCTGCGAGTCTTTCCAGATAATCTGCGGGTCAGGACGTATCAAAATCACATCTCCCCAGCGTTCAAGCCGCTCGCCGTCCGAACAGTCCAGAAGCTCATAGTCCGTCCATTTATCCGATAATCTCAATTTTATCTCCTATCCAAATCAAAAAGCCAGTTCTCAACCATTTCCGTCGGCACGTCCATTCGCTCGGCAATTTCGTTTGCATTCATTCCGCTTTCCGAAAAACGCGCGCAAACCGCCTGAAGGCTTTCTCCCACTTCGATAATGTTCCTGTCGGGGTCGTAAAAACGCACGGCGCGCTGTCCCCACGAATGCTCCTGTACGGGGTGAACAAGTTCAACATTAAATTCTTTCAGCTTTTCAAAAAACGCGTCAATTTCGTCCTCTTCAAAATACAGCTCAAAATTATCGCCGCCAAAGGAAATTTTGTCCTTCCCGATAAACTCCTTGTAGCTTTCCTCGGTCTGGAGCGAAATTCCTCCCGTGAGCGTCTTGTTCGCGCCGAAATCCTGAATAACGTCAAGTCCAAGCACGTTTTTGTAAAACTCAACCGTTTTTTCCATATCGGAAACCACAATCATCGGACAATTATATTTCATAAAATCACCTCTTAAAGTTTATCCCACACAATGCATTCGGGCAGCGCGGTTTTCTTCAAAAATTCCTCGGCACAAGGCAAGAGCCTGTCATAAGGTACAATCTGCGAGCGCTCTATCTGATATGCCTCTCCGTCAATGTTTACGTCAATCGTGCCGCTAAGCAGCCTGTTCCCCACCGAAACGTACATCTCGCCGCCCTCGCTTGCAAAATAGTTGAGCGACGCGCCTTCCTCGCAGCACAAAATCGCGATACAAGGATAAGTGTCGGTTCCCTCGCCGAGCCAGATTTCCCCGCAAGCCATATTCAGCGCGGTTTTCAGCTCCTCGGTATTATTCACGGGAAAATTCCCGTTATTTGCACAAACTATCATAATTTCACCGTTTACATATCATCCAAGGTCTGCTGTCCGTTTGTGTCGCGGGCAATTCCGAGATGCTTGTAGGCAAGCTCCGTGGCAATTCTCCCGCGCGCGGTTTTTGCGACAAATCCAAGCTGCATAAGATACGGCTCGCAGACGTCCTCCAGCGTTACTGCTTCCTCATTCAGCGCGGAAGCAAGCGTTGACAGACCGACAGGTCCACCGTTGTAGCCCTTGATTATCATTTCAAGGAAACGTCTGTCCAAGCTGTCCAAGCCGAGATTGTCGATTTCCAGCTTTTGCAGAGCGGTATCAGCGATTTCGCGCGTGATTTTTCCGTTTCCGAGAACCTCCGCAAAGTCGCGGACGCGCTTCAGCAAGCGGTTGGCAATTCGAGGCGTTCCTCTTGAACGGCGCGCGATTTCAAGCGCTCCGTCCTTCATACAAGGTATACCGAGGATAACCGCAGAACGCTGTACGATATCGCAAAGCTGCTCGTGGGTGTACAGCTCCAGCCGCTGCACAACGCCAAATCTGTCACGAAGCGGCGCAGAGAGCTGCCCCGAACGCGTGGTTGCGCCGATAAGCGTGAATTTCGGCAAATCTATGCGAATAGAACGCGCCGCAGGACCGTTTCCCATAACAATATCCAGCGCGTAATCCTCCATCGCGGGATAAAGCACCTCTTCAACCTGCCGCGAAAGCCGATGGATTTCATCGATAAACAGCACGTCGTTCGGCTGCAAATTCGTGAGAAGCGCCGCCAAATCCCCCGCTTTTTCGATAGCAGGTCCCGAGGTTATGCGGATATTTACGCCCATTTCGTTTGCGATTATACACGAAAGCGTTGTTTTTCCAAGACCGGGAGGACCATATAAAAGAACGTGGTCAAGGCACTCGCCGCGCTTTTTCGCCGCCTCGATGTAAACCGCCATATTCTCCTTAACCTTGTCCTGTCCGATATACTCGGCAAGCGATTTCGGGCGCAGGGTAAGCTCCATATCGCTGTCGGAAACGCTCGCCGTTGGCGCTACCATTCGGTTTTCGGTGAAATCGAACTCATCGTTGGACATCTCAAGCATATCAAAAAACCTTTCCTCTGCGAGCTTACTCCTGCTCGGTTTTCTCAATTCTCCTATAATAAAGCGACGGCAAATCCTCATCGCTGAACTTTGTTTCGTTAAAGCTCAAAATCGCGTTTATGCGACGGTTAAGCTCCTCAGGCTCCTTAAGCCCGCATAGCTGAGCCTTTTTGCACTCTTCCTCGGCTTTTTCACGGTCGCCGTGCATCGCGTAATAATTCGCAAATTCCGAGTGCGCGAGAGGGTGATTTTCGTTGATTTTTATTAATTTTTCAAGCGTTTCAAGCGCCTTTTCGTCCTCGCCGCGAACAAGATAAATCTTCGCCAGACTGTAATACGAATAGCCGTTGTTCGGGTCATAGCGCAGCGCCTGTTCAAAGCAATATTCCGCTTTTTCAAGATTTCCCTCGGAAAAATAAGTGTGACCGAGCCGCGACTGAGCCTCGGGATTGTCCGGTGAATACTCGACTGCTTTTCTGATACACCAGCGGATTTTCGACTCGTCCTCCATCGCCTCGTACAGCTTTATAAGCCACTCCACGCAGAACATCTGATTTTGTCTGACATCGGCAAGCGCGAGCGCTTCCTGAAGGAACGACTCAGCATCGGGATATTTCCCGCAAAGCAGCGCGTAAATCCCCTTATAAGCGAGCTTTGCCGTTTTATCGTGCCGCAAAATCTTTATTCCATCCTTGCCGAGCGCTCTTACGGCTGCTTTTCTGCGGTTTATGTACGGAATGAGAAATTTTCCCAGCATAAAAATTACAAACAAAATCCCAACCATTATCGCAAAAAATATCGCAATCGAAATCAGAAAATTCTTGTCGTCGGGCATAAAAGTCACGCAAATTAACACGCCCGAGCCAATTCCGAGAATAAACGCTGCCAGAATAGCGATATTGTTTTCGGTTTTATTATTTTTCAAATTATCACCTCGTTATTTTGACGAAATGTTTTTCAGTCCGAATTTAATCAAATCCTCAACCGAAGCGTTCACATCGGCCCCCATAAGCGCGGAATTTATCTGCGCAGGCGCAAATCCAAGCACCGCAAGCGCTTCCATTGCTTCGCTTACGTTGTTTTTGCCGATTTGCGGAACGCTTTGGAGAGCCTCCGATGAAAAATGCTGCTCCTTGGCAATCTTGTCTTTCAGCTCAAGCACAATTCTCTGCGCGATTTTCGTGCCGATACCGGGAGATTTTGTAAGCGTTTTGCTGTCGCCCGTGGCAATACAAAGAGCAAGCTTTGACGGCGTGATGTCCGATAAAATCGACAGTGCCGCCTTCGGACCTACTCCCGATACCGAGATAAGCTGCTTGAAGCAGGAAAGCTCAGCGCTGTCCGAGAAGCCGAATAAATCCAGCGAATTTTCCGTGACGTGAAGATAGGTAAACAGGAAAACCTCGCTTTTGTCGCGTATTTCGGCAAGCGTGTTTGCAGTTGTCCGACAGGCATAGCCCACGCCGTTGCACTCGACAACAGCAAGCCCCTGCTCCCATGTTATAAGCTCTCCGCGAAGACTGTAAATCATAAATTTTCTCCTCAATTGTTTTCACGAGCAATTTCCGACAGCTTTGACGCGCCCGTGTGACCGTGACAGATAGCAATTGCAAGCGCGTCGGCGGCGTCGTCGGGCTTCGGGATTTCGTTTAAGTGCAAGATATTTTTCGTCATCTCCTGCATCTGCCGTTTTTCAGCTCTGCCGTAGCCCGTCACCGCGACCTTCACCTGAAGCGGCGTGTACTCGAAAATCGACACGTTTTTCTGCGCTGCGGCAAGCGTTATCACACCTCGCGCCTCGGCAACGTCAATTCCCGTGGTTATATTCGTGTTGAAATAGAGTTTTTCGATGCTCATACAATCGGGTTTGAACTTGTCGAGAAGCACGTTCATATCATCGTAAATCTCTTTCAGCCGCGTTTCAAATTTATCATCGGGAGATGTCGTAATCGCGCCGTATTTCAGCACCTTGAAATGCACGTTGTCGTATTCCAGAACTCCAAATCCGACTATCGCATAACCCGGGTCAATTCCTAAAATTCTCATTATGTGTAGCTTTCGTTATCGGTTATATAATGCCTTACCCGAAGCGGTATCCCAAGCTTTTCGGCAAGTTTTTCGCACTCAGCGATTTCCTCATCGGAAATGATGTCAACCACGGTAAATCCCGTCTTTATGCCGAGATTTTTCATATCAACCGAGAATTTCAGCATTTCATCAAATGCCGCTTCGCCGAAAGACGGCTGAGTAACCTCGTTGTAACGCTTTGCAGTCGGCGCGTTCAGGCTTACGGAAACGCTGTCAAGCAGCCCCGCAAACTGCGTAATATCAAAATCCCTGTGAATAAGCCGAACCAAGCCATTCGTGTTCAGGCGGATTTTCATATCGGTGTTCTCGCGGATAAGCTTCGCCGTTTCAAGCAGCATTTCCGCGCGCACGGTCGGTTCCCCGTAACCGCAGAAAACCGCTTCCTCGACGCCGTTTTTGTCGAATTTCCCGAAAGCCGCCTTTACTTCCTCAAAGCTCGGCTCGTGTTCAAGCCAAAGGCTGTCGTTGTCACAAACCGAGTCCGCGTTTTTTCTGATACAGAAAACGCATTTGCACGGGCAGCCGTTTGTGATGTTAATATACATATTTCCGCCAAAATTGTAAAATATTGTCACTTTTATTCCCTCTTTTATTGCATACTAGTTTTATTATATCACTATTTTGCCTCATTGTCAAGAAAAATTGCAAATCAAAAACAGCCCCGTTTTATGAGGCTGTCTTGTTGTTTTTGGCAAGCTCTTTCGCTTTTTCACGGATTTTCCCGAGAGCCTTTTCGGGAGAGTTTTCTCCGAGAACCGCCGTCTCCATCGGGCAAAATCCCGTTCCCGCGCGGTTTTTTATCTTGTCGGTTAATGCGCCGTACTGCACGGGAATTTTGCGTTCTTCAAGCACCGAAAGCGCGCTGCTGCTGATAACATCGGCGTAGATTTCCCTCACGTTCAGCAAAACGTACAGAAACGCTGCTGCCTTTCCCACAACCTTGTCAGCAGCCGAAAATCCGCTCAAGTCCTCGTTCCCGTCAAGCAAGTCCAGCAAAGGCTTCACGCCGCGCTTAGCGTCCGAGAGAAGCGTTTTTCCGTCAAACAGCACAAGCGTGTATTCCCCGCTTTTCAACATTTCATGGCATTTTTCAAGATTATCGCTCATTCTTTTTCAGCCCGTCAATTCTGTAAATCAGCAGCGGAATTATGCAAATCTGAAGCAAAATTCCCGGTAAACCAATCGTGAGATTATTCCAGAGAGCCGCGGTTTTCACGCTTTCGTTGCCAAAAGCGAATATCGAAATCGCAATCGCCGCAGCGCGTACCAAACGTCCGCCAACCTGAACTATCAGCAGCTTGCAAATCGTCGGCATTTTCGCTTTTACGAGCAATCCCGCAATCAAGCCGTACACGCAAAGCTCAATGCACATAAACGGAAGCATCGCGATTTTAGGCATTCCCGATATCAGGAAGCTGATGAGCGGGCTGACTGCGCCCGCAGCCGCTCCCGCGTAAGGTCCGGCAAGCAGTCCCACGAGGATTATCGGAAGGTGCATCGGCAAAAAAGTTTCTCCAAGCGATGTGCCGAGTCCCGAAACCGCGCCGATTGCGTGAAAAATCTGCGGCAGAGCAACCGCTCCGATTACCGCCGCAAGCCCCGCTAAAATCTGATACTTAACCGAAAAACGTTTTTTTGTCAAGACTGTCATTCTTTTCTCCTCTTTTTTCAAGACAAATCAATTTGTGAGATATCGCTTTCAATTCTACTCTATTTTAACACAAATCCGCGAATAAGTCAAGGGGGATTTTCCGGGGAGTAAACGGGTAAACGCGAGCTTTAATTAGCGCGTATCCCGCGGATTTGGGCAATTTGGTGTACAAAAGTCGCTTGCGGGAGAAAAGGCAAAACGCAAACCTTGATTTACGCGCAACCCGCGGCTTTTGCCGTTTTTGTGCTTGTGCACTAGAGTTTCTCCTAAAGTCGAAACTCTTTACAAATAAAACGCTGAAAAAGCACAAGGACACGGTCAACAAAGTTTTCTTCGGGAATAAAAAATCACCTCTAGCAGTAACTAGAGGCGAAATAGGGTCCAGCGTCACGCTGGTTGGTGGAGCCGAGGGGAATTGAACCCCTGTCCGAAAACCCATCGACACAACTTTCTCCGAGTGCAGTCTGTCTACTGAAATTCCCTCACGGAAGCGCCGACAAACAGGCTCAACCGCTCGGTAGCCTTTGGTACATCACTGACTGCAAGGCTACTCATCAATGACGTTCACCACTAGTCGACGCCATATCCCCGCCCGTGGTACTGCGAGGTATGACGGCAGCGCGCTTAGGCAGCTGCTAAAACGAGATCGTCGTCTGCGTTTAAATTTAAGTTGCGACTATTAAAGTGCTTTCGCCCGCACTACTCGCTTATCGTGCTTCAAAATCCCCGTCGAAGCCTTTACGGCCCCATTTTTAGACTTATATTATAGCACATTTTTTCGCGGTTGTCAAGGGTTTTCGGGAATTATTTTTTGGCAAAATTAAAGGCGGGGTTGTCCTCGCCCTAATATTTTGTTGTCACAAGCAGCTTGAGAAAATC
>SFJQ01000004.1 GCA_004555855.1 [Eubacterium] saphenum
GATTTCGCACCCGTGGCCGATGTGAACAGCAATCCTGACAATCCTGTAATAGGTACGCGCGCTTTCAGTTCCGACGCGGCTGTTGCTGCCCGGATGGTTGAAATTGCCGTGAGAACTTTTGCGCGGCTTGTTAAACGCTACGCTTCTTACTATTCCGAGATTAAACGCACGCAAGGGTGCATAGATTTTTCGGACTGCGAGCTGCTTTTGCTTGAAAAACTGCAAAGCGATGAGGATTTCCGAAAACAGCTTTCGCAGAGATTTTCCTGCATTATCGTCGATGAATTTCAGGACTCAAACAACGTTCAGGCTGAGATTTTCAGGCTTCTCGGAAACGGAAATCTGTTCTATGTCGGCGACGTCAAGCAGTCAATTTACGCGTTCCGCGGCGGAAATCCGACGATTATGGCGCAGCTCAGCAAGGGTGACGATGGGTTTACGGCTCTCCCGCTGAACATAAATTTCCGCAGCAGAAAGCAGGTTATCGATGTCGTGAACGCCGCGTTTAACGGGCTTATGACCGAGGAATACGGCGGCGTTGATTACGAAAACGGAAACGCACTGGAATACGGCGCAGATTACCCCGAGATTTCTGAAGAAAACGAAGAAAAATTCTGCGCAGAGCTTTATGCGCTGGATTTCGATAAATCAGGCAGCGAAAGCGATATGCAAAGCGCGCGCTTTACCGCAGGAATAATCAAAAAATTAATGGAGGACGAGAATTTTTTCATTACAAAAAACGGTGAAGCCGTCCGTCCGTCTTATTCGGATTTTATTATCCTTATGCGGAAAAACAGCAAAATCAAGCAATACCGCGACGCTCTCGCCGAGCTGAATGTTCCCGCAATTTCGCCGAAGGGCAGGAATTTTCTGCTCTCCGAGGAAATCAAGCTAATCGTAAATTTGCTGAAGGTTATCGACAATCCGCTTCGTGATGAGGAAACGCTGAACGTGCTTATGTCGCCGCTTTATCGTTTTACCGCCGAAGAAATCGCCGAATTGAAGCTCGGCGTTCTGGGATTTCCGAGCGAAATGCTCTCCGATGACGAAACAAAAGTTTTCTCCGCCTGCACCAAAAAAAGCTCGCTTTACCGCTGCCTGAGCTTCTGCACGAAAACGCTTGAACAGAAAAATTCCGGCTTCGGGAACAACGCCGAGGTGCTTTCCGAGGAAACCGAAAAATCGCTTCTCGGTCGCGGTATTTCGCGCGAAATCAACCCGAAAGCAGACGCTTTTCTGCGCGACCTTGAAGGCTTTCGTTACTTTATGAGCAACAATTCAACGGACAATCTTATCCGAAGAATTTACGATGAAACCGATATTTTCGCAGTAATAAGCGCTTATGACGACAGCCATCGGCGCATTTCAAATCTTCGCAGACTTGAAACAATCGCATCGGATTTTGTGTCCCGAGAATGCGGAACGCTCAGCGATTTCATTCGTTTTCTCGAAAAATCCATGCAGAATAATCGGGATATCGAAGAAGCGTCAACTCCCGAGGACGCGGCAAATTCCGTGAGAATTATGACATTTCACGCAAGCAAAGGTCTTGAAGCGCCGATTTGTATCCTCGCGGAGCTTAACGAGCAAATCAACATAAGGGATTACACAGGCTCGTTTCTGATAAACCACGATTACTATTTTTCGATGGACTATGTTGACCGGAAAAACCGTTTTCGTGAAAAAACCTTCAGCGGATACGCGCTTCAGATGGTCAACCGTAAAAAACCAATCGGCGAGGAGCTTCGGCTGCTTTACGTTGCCATGACGCGCGCGCAGGAGAAGCTGATTATGATTGGCAGTTTTTCCGAAAAAACGCTCTCGGAAATCGCCGCGAAAAAATTCAATCCCGACGAGATTTTCGGCGGAACTGTCCCGTTCAAATGGATTTTAAGCTCGCTGATGAGGGAGTGTTCAGTCACAAACGACAACGAGCTTTCGTTCAAAAACATTCCGCTGAAGCTGCATATAATAAGCGACGCGCCGTCTGCTCCCGAATATTCCGAGGAGTACGAGAATTGTTTTGACGCGTCCGCTGAAGAAGCCGAGGAGCTTGTAAATCTGATTACAAAGCCCTACAGCCACCTTGAAGATACGCGCCGTCAAGCCAAATTTTCGGTAACGGAGCTTGCTCACAGAAATAAGCAAATTCCGTTTACGCTCACAAAACCCGCGTTTGCGCTGTCGGGGAAAAAAAGCGGCGCGGATTTCGGAAACGCTTATCATCACTGTATGGAGCATATTTCCTTTGACGTTGTGAGAAATTCGCGGGAAAACGAGCTTTCGGACAATATCGCAGCCGAGCTTTGCCGACTTTGCGATGAGGGAAAAATCACCGAGGACGAGCTGAGCTGCATTGACGCGGAAAAAATCGTGGGATTTTTCACAGGCGAACTCGGAAAGCGTCTGTTGAAAAGCTCTTATATCGAGCGCGAATTCCCGTTTTACGCCGAGGTTGAAGGCGGCGAAATTGACAAAAACCTGAGCGGCGTTGTCGGTATTCAGGGCAGAATTGACGCGTGCTTTGAGGAAAACGGCGAGCTTGTTGTCATAGATTACAAAACGGATTTTGACATAAACGCCGAAAAGGACGCTTATGAGAAGCAGGTTAAAATTTATGCGAAAATACTCCCGATGCTGCTTGGGAAAAGCGTTTCGCAGACTTATCTATATTCATTTACAAACGGAAAAGAGATTTTGCTATGAAAAAAATATTTGCTGTGATTTGTTCGATTTTATCGGCGCTTGTTTTATCGGTAACTGCTTTCGCCGAAAGCGCCGGTTTTGCCGTGGAAAGCGAGCTTGTGAGTCCCGCGAAAACGCCGTACGACAAGAATTACGTCAAGATTTTGTGGAACACAAGCGAGGCTTCGACTGCCGGAGTTCCGCTGAGCGCGGGAGAATTTCTGTACGCGCCCGTCGGGAACAAGCTGAACAAGCTGTCCGAGAAGGACGGGAAGCTCGTTTCATCGGCTGAATTTGAGGAAAAGGTTTCCGAGAATTACAAGGGCGCAATCCTCGGGAACACGCTTGTACAACCGACTCGCACGGGAATTTGCGTTGTCGATACCGAAAAGATGAGCGTTCTTAATTTCAGGAAATTCGGCGAAATCGCAACCGATGTCGCGATACTCGACAACCTTGTATTTTTCGGCACAAAAACCGATGAAAGCTGCTCGTTTTACTGCGTTGATTTGAACAAAAATCTCGAAATAATCGCGGAATACAAAACCGAAAAAACGCCTTCCTCGCCTGCCCTTTTCAACGGATTTGTCGTGTTCTCAAGCGGCGAAAAGCTGGTTTGCTTCTCGATTTCAGACAAGAATTTCATCGAAAATCAAATCGGCGCCGAGGTAAAATATGTGCTGGCGGGACAGTACGCGATTTTTATGAGCGGCATCGATGGATTTATGTACAAGCTGCGGCTGCTCGATGACGGAAAAGTTGAGGAGGACTCACTGCTGAAATGCGAAGTCGGCGGCACTCTCACAGCTCCCGCAGAGGCGGACAATCGGCTTTACGTCGGCTCAACAGAGGGATTTTTCGTGCTGGACGGACTGAATATGGAAATCACAAAAAAGTTCCCGCAGATGAAAAACGCCTGCGCGCCCGTGATTACGCTCGGAAGCGGGCTTCGGATATACACGGCAGCGCCCGTTGAAAGCGACGGCGGAAAGTGGTATCTCTACGGTATCCTCGACAGCGACAGCGAGCAAAATGTGAGCGAAATCGCAAAAATCATTGATTTCACGAACGGCAAAATCACCGTTTCCGACAGCGGAATTATGTTTTTCCGCGACAACCGCGGGCAAATCTGGGCGATTACCACACCCGAAACCGATTACCTCGCGATTATCCTCAAAATCGTCATCACAATCGCAATCATCGTTTTGCTTATCATAATTATCAGGGCGTGGGTGAAAAAGCACTCCGCGAACAAGCCGAAATTCTGAGAAAACGGTTGAATTTTTGAGGGAAAAGTTGTATAATTAAGGCAATGAAAAATCTTTTCGGGAGGAATTTTATGGAAACTGTTCTTAAAAACCAAACCTGCTCCGCGAAAATTTTCTCAAAGGGCGCGGAGTTGAAGTCGCTTTGCGTGAACGGAAGAGAACTTATGTGGAGCGCAGACCCCGCGTTTTGGGCAAACACCTCTCCCCTTCTGTTCCCGATGATTGGAACGCTTAAAGGTGGAAAAACGCTAATCAACGGCAAGGAATACGCAATCTCCAAGCACGGATTTGTCCGCGATTTTGAGCATACTGCCGAGAAAATTACCGATGATACCGCGGTTTTCTCGCTCTCGCAGAATGAAACTACCCTTGCGATGTTCCCGTTTGACTTCAAGTTCACGATAATATACGAGCTTACTGAAAACGGCGTTAAAATCACGCAGACCGTCAAAAACAACTCCTCCGAGGAAATGCCTTACTGCATCGGCTGTCACCCCGCTTTTGCTGCGCCCGGTGAATTTACCGATTATCGGCTTGAGTTCTCCGAAAACGAAACCGCGAATATCCCGTATTTCAACAAGGTCACGGGCGTTTACGAGCCGAATAACCGCCGAGTTATCATCGAAAACAGCAAGGTAATGCCGCTCAATCACGAGATGTTCTACAACGACGTTTTGTATATGGAGCACCCCGCTTCCCGCTCGGTTTCGCTTCTCGACAAGCAAAACAAGGGCGTTCGCGTAGATTTTCCAGACTTCACGGGGCTGGGTATCTGGCAGTTCAGGGACGCGCCGTTCCTCTGCATTGAGCCGTGGTGCGGTTCGCAGGACTATGAAGACTGCTCGGGTGTTTTTGCGGAAAAATCCGGTATAGAAATTCTCGGTGCAGGCGAAGAAAAATCCTACGTTTACACGATTTCGGCTATATAAAAAATGTCGGATATCCGAAAAGATATCCGACTTTCTTTTTTTGATTTCTTGATAATCGGCAGCAACTCCGAGATTATTCTCTGCTGAACCTCCTGAATTGCTGTCGGCACGTCCCGATTGCCCCGAAAACCGTGCGACATCTGCGAGATTTTTTCTTCACTATAACACGAAGCTATTTGCAAGAAAACCCGCCGGATTTTTGCCCGACGGGTTGTTTTAAAGCGCGATGTAATGCGGGATTATGTCTTCAAAGCTCCCGTCCTTCATCAAAAATCCGTTCGGGATAACGCCGAGCTGCACAAATCCCAGCTTCTTGTAAAGAGCAAGCGCGGGTTTGTTGGATTTCACCACAGCGTTGAACTGCAAAATCCCGAAACCAAGCGTTTTCGCGGTTTTCATACAATCGCGGACGAGAATTTCGCCGATGTGCATTCCGCGCATATCCTTTTTCACGGCATAGCTCGCGTTGCACAAATGCCCGCAGCGACCGATGTTGTTCGGGTGAAGTATGTACAAACCGACAACTGCGCCGTTTTCATCAACGGCAACTCCCGTGTAGGACTGACTTTGGAAGAACTCCTCGCCCGTTTTCTCATCGAGCAACTCAAGCTGCGGAAAGGCAACGCCTTCTTCGACAATCTCGTTCCAAATCGAAATCGCCTGCCCGATATCGCCTGAACTGTATTTTCTTACAACAATTTCCATATCAATTATTTCTCAAATCCGTGACGCGCTTGGTCTTTTTCTCGCTTCTCGGGAGCGTGCCAATCGGCACTACGATTACCTTCGGCGTCATTCCTATCATCGACTTGAAAAGCTCGAGAATTTTCTTGTTAATCTCGTCAAAGCTGTAATTTCCGTCGCCCTCGACCGTCAAAAGCATAACGTCCCGGTTGTTGTCATCGTCGCGGGCAATCGTCACGCTGTACTCGCTCGACGCGCCCTCAACCTTGCTCAAAATCTCCTCAACCTGAGCGGGGAACATATTCACGCCGCGAACCTTGAACATATCATCGCTTCTGCCTCTGATGATGTCAATTCTCGGGAATTTGCTCCCGCACGGGCATTTTTCGGGGATAATCCTCGACAAATCGTGCGTTCTGAAACGAATAAGCGGCGCGCCCTCTTTAACCAGCGTTGTGATGACGATTTCGCCTTCCTCGCCGTCAGGCACGGGTTCGCCGGTCACGGGGTCGATGATTTCGATGTAAATGTAGTCGTCCCAGTAATGTATTCCCGACTCGTTTTGGCAATTTATGCCGATACCCGGACCGTAAATTTCGGTAAGACCATAGATGTCGTACAGCTCAATTCCAAGCTCCTCGTGAATACGCGCTCTCATCGCGTCACTCCAGCGCTCCGAGCCGATTATGCCCTTTTTCAGACAAATTTTGTCAAGAAGTCCGCGCTTCGTAACCTCTTCACCCAGCATCAGCGCGTAGGAAGAAGTCGCCGCGATAACGGTTGATTTGAGGTCAATCATCATTTTGAGCTGCTTTTCGGTATTGCCGGGACCCATCGGAATTGCCATCGCGCCAAGCCGCTCACAGCCTGCCTGAAAGCCTATTCCCGCTGTCCATAAGCCGTAGCCGGGGGTTATCTGAATCCTGTCGTTTTTGGTAATTCCCGCCATTTCGTAACATCTTGCGAACATTATCGCCCAGTCCTCGACATCTTTCGCGGTGTACGGAATGATAACAGGCTGTCCCGTTGTGCCGGAGGACGAGTGAATACGCACGATTTCGCTCTCATCGCAAGCCATTATCCCGAGCGGATAAGCGTTTCTGAGGTCGTTTTTCTCCGAGAACGGCAGTTTCAGAAAATCCTCGGGCGACTTTATCCCGTCAATCCCAAGCGCCTTGTACTTCTCGCCGTAATAACTCCCCGAATTAATCAGCCGCTTTATCTGCCTGTCAACCTGTTCAATCTGCGTTTCATTCAGCTGCATAGCTTTCTCCTATCCGCTCTCCCTTTTGGAAAGCCGCCATATTTTGTTCAAGATATTTCTTCGGCACGCGCTTTTCGATTTCACCGAGAATTTGCTCGCGCGAAAGACCGAGCTTTTTCGCTCCGCACGCAACTCCGAGAATTGCAATATTGAAAAATTTCGATGAGCCGAACTCCCTGCAAAGTTCCTCCGCGTCCACGATAATCGCGCTTTTCACCTTGTTTTTGAGGTAATCGACAGCTTCCGCGCCGTTGTAGCTCATATCGTTTACCGGCTTTACGGGAACGCTGTTTGCGATAACCGCGCCGTTTTCCTTCAAAAGCGGCAGATTTCTGACAGCCTCGGCGGGTTCAAACGCGAGAATTAAGTCGGCGGTTTTGCTCGGGATAAGCGGCGAAAACGCGCTTTCTCCGATACGAACGTGACTTGTGACCGAGCCGCCGCGCTGCGCCATTCCGATGGTTTCGGCTGAGTGGACGACCTCGCCCGCCTGCATAAACGCCGCCGCAATCAGCTTTGACGCGAGAACCGTTCCTTGTCCGCCCACGCCGCACAAAAGTATGCTCTTATCCATTTGCGTCACCTCCGACAGGTTTTATCGCGCTTAATGGGCAAATCTGCGCGCAAAGTCCGCAGCCCGTGCAAAGCGTCGCGTCAATCGAAATTCCCTCGCCGCCCGCAGAAAGCGCAGGACAGCCGATTTCGTTTATGCACGTTTCGCACATCACGCAGCTTTCGTCCACGCACATCTTTTTCGCAGATTTTTCAACCGCAATACACGGCGACTTGAAGATAATCGCGTTCACTCCGTCAAGCTCGGCGCACTCCTTTACAGCCTTCACCGCTTCGTTCAAATCAAGCGGGTCAACCGTCACGATTTTCGCAACTCCAACGCCCTCAAGCACCTTCGTTAAATCAACGCGCGAGGTGATGTCGTCCATCAGATTTTTGCCGGTACCGGGGTGCGGCTGATGTCCCGTCATCGCTGTCGTGGAGTTGTCGAGAACGCACAAAATCATATTTGCGCGGTTGTACACGGCATTCACAACGCCCGTCATTCCCGAAGCAAAAAACGTTGAATCCCCGACAAACGCGAAACAAATCGTATCTTTTTCAACTCTGTTGAAGCCCTGCGCCATCGTAATTCCCGCGCCCATACACAAGCAGGTGTCGGTCATATCGAGCGGTAGGGCGTTTCCGAGCGTATAGCAGCCGATATCTCCGCAGAAAATCGCCTTTTTCCCGCTCATCGCCGTTTTCACCGCGTAAAATGACGCTCGGTGCGGACAGCCCGCGCACAAAACCGGCGGTCTTACGGGCAATTTCGGCATATCCGAAAAATCGCGCTTTTCCGCTTTCTTTTCACCCAGAAATTCGCCGATTATTTCCTCGGCAATATCCGCGGAATTTTCGCCCGACAGCTTGCCGTTGCCTGTGGTTTTGCCGAAAATCTTCACGGGAAGATGATGTTTTCCTGCGATTTTCAGCAGATTTTGTTCAATGTAAGGGCTGAGTTCCTCGAAACAGAGCGCTTCGTCAACCTTTTCGAGAACCGAAAGCGCGAATTTCTCGGGAAACGGGTGCGGCGTGGAAATCTTCGCCAACACAACATCCTCGCGATTTTGCAGAAACTCTTTCGCGTAAGCCCAGCTCACTCCCGAAGCAAAAACCGCCTTTTTGCCTGAACCCTGCGCGAAATTCAGCCCGCTGTCCGAAAAATCCTCGCCGATTTCGGGATTTCGCTTTTCGATAAGCTCGTGGTTGATGAACGAAAGGCGCGGGAAAATCACCCATTTCTTCGAGTCCTTGACAAAACCCTCGTAAGCACGCGGCTCTGCGCCGTCAAATTCAACCGAAGCATAAGCGTGGCAGACGCGCGTTGTCGGACGGAAAATCACAGGCGTGTGGTATTTTTCCGAGCAGTCGAACGCTTGCTGTATCATCTCGAACGCTTCCTCGGGGCTTGATGGGTCGAAAACGGGTATCCGAGCGTACTCCGCGAAAACGCGCGTGTCCTGCTCGGTCTGCGAGGAAATCGGTCCCGGGTCGTCCGCGACAACCACGACCATTCCGCCCTTCACGCCAACGTAAGCCAGCGACATCAGCGGGTCTGACGCGACATTCAGCCCAACTTGTTTCATCGTGACAAGCGTTCTCGCGCCCGAATAAGCCGCCGCTGCCGCTACTTCCAGAGCCGCTTTCTCGTTCACCGACCACTCCGCGTAAACCTCCGGCGACTTGTATTTCACGATGTTTTCGATAATCTCGGACGAAGGCGTTCCGGGATAGCCCGCGCAGACCTTAACGCCCGCTTTGAGCGCGCCCAGCGCAATCGCGCCGTTTCCCATAAGATATTCCTTGTTCATCTATGTAAATCCTTTCAATTATTTTCGCTTCACAATGCTTTCGGTCACGTTTTTCAGCACAAGCTCGCCGCTCTGGTTGAACACGTCAATCGTTACCTCAAGCACACCGTTAAACTCGTTTCGCGGAGTTATCGCGGTAACCTCGGCTGTTCCCGTTAAAACATCTCCCGCGAACACCGGTTTGAACCAGTCGATTTTAGAGGATTTTCCCGCGATAAGCTGCTCGCCGGCAAAATCCTGCTGAACGTAATTTGCCCAGACAACCAGAAACGACATAATCCCCGAAGCAAGCGGCTTTGTGAATTTCGTGGTTTTTGCGTAATCCGCGTCCGTGTGAATGGGAATGTTGTTGAACCGCCGCGAAAACGAAAGCATTTCCTCTTCCTCGATTACAGCGGACGAAATCTCGATTTTCCCGCCGATTTTGATTTCATCAAGAAACATTTTTCTCCCTCTTTTCCTACATAATTTTACCACATTTTTCAAAATAAGTCAAGTGCCGTGCAAATAAAAACGGTCTTTTGCCAAGACCGCTTTTGTTTTTATTCAAAAATTTGTTCTCCGTAAATTTTACGGCAGAGTTCTTTTCCCGTTTTTGTCGAGAAAACCTTTCAATAAGCCGACAAAACCGCTTCGGGAGGGGATTTGTCCTCGTAAAGATTAACCAGAAAATCCGCTTCAATCAGAATTTGCAGGTCAATTCCATCAATGTCTGTGTAGGTGTGATGACGCGAAATCAGAAAGCAAATTCTAGCAATGTCCTCCTCGGAAAAGGCCAGCTTTTCCAAAATCGGGCGCGCTTCGCTCGGTCCAAGCTCCTCTTGCAGCTTACCGCCGCAGCTCCCGTAGAGCCGCTCGGCGGGCTTTATCCCGATATCGTGTACCAGAGCCGCCGCTTCCAGAATAAACAGCGTGTGCTCGTCAAGGCGCTCCGCTTTGCCGATTATCTCGGAAAACGCGTGAACCTTGAGAAAATGCTGTATTCGTTTCGCGTCGCCAGAAAAATAGCTTATCATTTCCGCCGTCAAAGCGTCGATTTTGTCCGTCATTTCAGTACAGAAAGCGCGTCCGTAATGGTCTTTTCCATCGCTTCCTTGCCGTATTTGTCAACCTCGGACTTGTCCTTCGCGCCGTGCGTCAGGCAACCCGCGCCGCCGATACAGCCGCCCACGCAAGCCATTCCCTCGATGAAATTCGCGTCCAGAACACCCTTGCTCTTCTTCAGCAGCGCAATTCTGCACTCCTCAATACCATCGCACGAAACCGCCTTCAAATCGAAATCGGTAATTCCCTGCTCCTTCAAACTCTCCGCAACCGCGTCCGAAAGTCCTCCGCAGCGCGCGAAAATTCTTCCGTAGTACGAAGCGTTATCCAAAACGCCCTCTTCAAGCGTTGTGATATCGATATCGCGGCTGTCGAACAGCGCCTGAAGCTCCTCGAACGTCAGAACCGAGTCGATGTACGGCTTGACCTCTTCCTTCTGGAACTCCATCTTCTTCGCCGTGCAAGGCCCGATAAATATGATTTTTGCGTCCTTGTCGGTGGATTTTATGTACTTGGCAATTGCTGCCATCGGTGACAGATTATGGGAAATATTCTCGTTCATCTCGGGGAAATTCTTGTGGATATAATCCACAAACGCAGGGCAGCAAGAGCTTGTCAAAAAGCCCTTTTCCGTAAGCTCCTTGCCCTCGGCAAGCGCAACGATATCCGCTCCCAGAGCCGCTTCAACAACCGTGTGGAAACCAAGCTCCTTGATGCCCGTGATGACCTGTCCGAGCTTTGCGTAGTTGAACTGGCTGGAAATGGACGGCGCAACCACAGCGTACAGCTTGTAGCTTCTGCCCTGCTGGCTCTTTCTGATGAGGTCGATTACGTTCAGCATAAACGACTTCTCCATAATCGCGCCGAACGGGCACTGGTAAACGCACGCACCGCAGGAAATGCACTTTGAGTTGTCGATAACCGCAGCCTTGTTCTCGTTCATCGAGATTGCCTTGACCTTGCAGGCGTTCTGGCAGGGGCGCGTACGGCTTACTATCGCGGTGTACGGGCAAACCTTCGCGCACGAGCCGCACTCCTTGCACTTGGTTTTGTCGATGTGAGCAACGTGGTTGTGGTCGAAGGAAATCGCGCCGAATTTGCACACGTCCTCGCAGCGGTGCGCCAAACAGCCGCGGCAAGCGTTCGTGACCTCAAATCCGCCGACGGGACACTCGTCGCACGCAACCTCGATTACCTCGATTACGTTCGGATTTAACGGATTTCCGCCGATTGCCAGCTTCACGCGCTCCGCTAAAATCGCTCTTTCCTTGTAAACGCAGCAGCGCATTGTCGGGACATTTCCCGGAACAATGATTGACGGAATATTCAACAAATTGTTGAAAAGAGTGTCCGCCCAAGCCTGTTTCGCAACCTCGCGCAGAACCTTATATTTCAGATACTGAATTTTCGTGTCAAATTTTCTCATAGCAATCCTTCCCATTTATGTATTTATTTAACAGCGGCTGCTTCCCGCCGCGCACATTCAATCACCTAATATTATATATTTTTTTTGCGGCAATGTCAAGTGAATTTCGGTATTTTGCTAAAAAATTAACATTTCAGCGGTAAATCGTAGTTTTATGGGAAAAATCGCTTGACAAATCCCGCAAAGAGATATACAATTTATATATAACCGCTATGCCATTCTATCTATAAAGTTTTGAGGTGAACGATTTGTACAATATCAGCAACGATAATTCGGGCGTTTTTAACGTCACTTTCGATAACTGGGTTTGCCCCCGCGACAGCTTTGACCCCGTTTTCCCGTTTGCAAAAGCCGCTGCTGAGTTTTCGGGCGCGAAACTGCGTGTTGTTGACCCGTTTTACGAATACGAAATCTCAAACGAGGATTTTTGTGCCGTGTTTTGCTGGAACGGCGGATTTACGATAATGACCTGCGTAAAGCGCGAAACCGAACGCGGCTTGGCTTACGAAACGCTGAAAAATGCCTGCAATTCCATAAATTCCGAGCTGAATTTGCGATAATTTTTGGGAAAATTTACAAATAATTTTTTCGAGTTAGTCTTGACAAATTAATTTGAATGTTGTATAATTGAGTTAGTTAAAACAAACTCACACCTGTGTAGAAATTCGGAGATAAAAAATATGACATTAAAAGAACTCGAAATCGGCAAAACTGCCGTAATAAAGGAAACGGGCGGCGAAGGCTCTCTGCGGCAGCATTTCCTCGATATGGGCGTTATCCCCGGCGCGGAAATCACCGTTGTAAAATACGCGCCGATGGGCGACCCGATGGAGCTTTGCGTGCAGGGCTACGAGCTTACTTTGCGGCTTGCGGACGCGGAAAAAATCCTCGTCGAGCCCGCCGAAAAAAAGGAAAAAGCTCCCATTCCCGCAAAAGAAGCCAAGCGCAAAAAAGCTCACCCCGGTCTTGGCGAGGGCGGTAAATTTCACGTCAAAGCCGATGAACACCCGCTCCCGAAAGGCACGCAGCTCACTTTCGCGCTCGCAGGCAACCAGAACTGCGGTAAAACCACGCTGTTCAACCAGCTCACCGGCTCAAATCAGCACGTCGGGAATTTCCCCGGCGTCACCGTTGACCGAAAGGACGGCTCGATTAAAAATCACCCCGAAACCCTTGTCACGGATTTGCCCGGAATTTACTCGATGTCTCCTTACACCAGCGAGGAAATCGTCACGCGCGAGTTCATCATCAACCAGAAGCCCAAGGGTATCATCAACATCGTTGACGCGACAAATATCGAGCGAAATCTCTACCTCACAATGCAGCTGATGGAGCTTGACGTGCCGATGGTACTCGCGCTGAATATGATGGACGAAATGCGCGAGAACGGCGGCTCGGTACATATAAATGAACTTGAGGATATGCTCGGGATACCAGTTGTTCCCATTTCCGCGGCGAAAAACGAGGGTATCGACGAACTTGTTGACCACGCAATTCACGTTGCTCATTATCAGGAACGCCCCGGAAGGATTGATTTCTGCGATAAAAGCGACTGCGGCGGCGCTGTTCACCGCTGTCTGCACGGAATTATGGAGCTTATCGAGGACCACGCAAAGGCTGCCGGTATCCCGCTTCGTTTTGCCGCAAGCAAACTTGTCGAGGGCGACAAGCTGATTGAAGAAGCGCTCAATCTTACTCAAAACGAGAAAGAAATGCTCGAGCACATCGTCTGCCAGATGGAAACGGAGCGCGGTCTTGACCGAAGCGCGGCAATCGCGGATATGCGGTTTCGTTTCATCAACAAGCTGGTCCGCGAAACCGTTGTAAAGCCGCGCGAAAGCCGTGAACACGAGCGAAGCAAAAAAATCGACAAGCTGCTCACGGGTAAATTCACGGCAATCCCGATGTTCGTGCTGATAATGGCGGCGGTTTTTTTCCTCACGTTCAACGTTATCGGAAAATTCTTCCAAGACCTGCTTGAAAGCGGCATCGATTGGCTCACCGAAGCCGCCGACAAGGGACTTTCTGCACTGAATGTAAACGAAGTGCTGCATTCGCTGCTGATAGACGGCGTTTTGACGGGAATTGGCAGCGTTCTCAGCTTTTTGCCTGTCATCGTCACGCTGTTCTTTTTCCTGTCGCTGCTCGAGGACAGCGGCTATATGGCGAGAGTTGCGTTCGTGATGGACAAACTTCTCAGAAAAATCGGTCTTTCGGGACGAAGCATTGTGCCGATGCTGATAGGCTTCGGCTGCACGGTGCCGGGAATTATGGCGTCGCGCACGCTCCCTTCGGAACGCGACCGAAAAATGACGATTTTGCTCACGCCGTTTATGAGCTGCTCGGCAAAACTCCCGATTTACGGCTTTTTCACGTCGCTTTTCTTCCCCGATATCGCGGGACTTGTGATGGTTGCGCTGTATTTCGGCGGCATTCTGATGGGAATTATCGTGGCGCTGTTCTCGCGCGGAACGCTGTTCAAGGGCGAGGCTGTGCCGTTTGTTATGGAGCTGCCGAACTACCGGCTCCCCGGCGCGAAAAATGTCGCGATGCTGCTCTGGGACAAGGCTAAGGACTTCTTACAGAGAGCGTTTACGGTAATTTTCATCGCGTCCATTATTATATGGTTTTTGCAGAATTTCACCTTCGGTTTTCAGCTCACCGACAACTCGCAGGACAGCATTCTTGCGGCAATCGCGGGCTTTATCGCTCCGATTTTCATTCCGCTCGGCTTCGCAGACTGGAGAATTTGCACCTCGCTTATCGCGGGATTTATGGCGAAAGAAAGCGTGGTTTCATCGCTTTCCGTGCTGTTCGGAAGCACCGCCGAGCTTCAAGCGCTGCTCACTGTTCCCGACGCAGCGGCTCTGCTCACGTTCTGCCTGCTGTACACGCCGTGCGTTGCGGCAATTTCCTCGGTTAAACGCGAACTCGGCGGCAAATGGGCAATCGGAATTGTCGTCGAGCAATGCCTGATTGCGTGGCTTGCCGCGCTAATCGTCAGGGGCGCCTGCTTGCTGTTCGTCTGAAAAATCGATGTCGAAAATATCGTCAAGCGGGATTTTCTCGCCGCTCGTCAGCACAAGCGCCCGCTCGATTTCATCGATTTTCTTCACAAAACCGCGCGCTATGAGATACGCGCCGCCGCTTTTGCGCTTATCTGCCGAAAAATACGTCACCGCGATTTCTCGCTCGGGGATTTCGCGGATTTTTTTGGTCTGCTCGTCGAGATACGCGCGTTCATCCTCGGACAGCTCGATTTTTTCACCGACAAAGCGCGCCGTTTCGCCCACAGCCTCATCGTAACCCTTGAGCGCCGCAAACGAAGCAAACTGTGCTGCCCGTGCAAGCCCGCCCATACGCGAGCGCGTCGGCTCGGGGCGCGGCAAATTTATCATATCATCGTACTTTCCCATTTCACGCCCTGTGACCGCCTATCTGCGAATTTCTGCTTCGAGCGGTCGCGCCCTCCTCCAGACTCATTCCGCGAAAAACCGCGTTCTTCCCGTACTTCTCCTTAACCCGAAGCACCGCTTTCTGCACGCTTTTTTCACGTTCAAGAACAGCGTTTTCGCGCTCGGTTTTCTCGTAATCCGTGAACAGGCTGAGCTGCTCGAAATCCTCGCGCTTTTGCTTCTCGGAAACGACAGAACACGCGCAAATCGTTATCCTGCGAACCGTCATTTTCCGGTCGCAAATCCCATCAAAAAGCCCCACAACCGCGCCACTTATCAAGCGAGATGAAGCGGTTTCGCGCTCTAAATTCACCGTGCCGTGAGAGTGCGCGGGAACGGCTCTCCCGTAACGGTCAGCCGAAAATTCCCCCGAAAAATCCCCGCAGCAGTTTTCCTTATCATAATCGACAGTGAGCGTGAACTGCCTTGTGACAAGCCCTTTCCCCGTCAAATCCAGCGCGAGCGCGTCCGACATTTCCTTGACAATCAGCCGCGCTTTTTCGTAAGGATAAGGCTCTGTGAGAACCTGCCCGCTGCTTATGCTGTTTGCGCTCGGACGGTAACTCTTGATATCCTCGATTTTGCACGGCTCATACCCCCACGCGTGGTCAATCAGCAGCTCCGCGTTCACCCCGAACAGCTTGTACAGCAGCGCTTGGTTGCTCAGCGAACACCGCGCTACATCTCCCATCGTAAACATTCCGTTCTCGGCAAGTTTTTTCGCATAGCCGCCGCCTATTCTCCAGAAATCTGTAATCGGCGTGTGCTCCCACAACAGTTTTCGGTAACTCATCTCGTCAAGCTCGGCAATCCGCGCGCCGTCCTTGTCCGCGGGCATTTTCTTCGCGACAATATCCATCGCGACCTTTGCAAGATACATATTTTCACCAACGCCCGCCGTTGCCGTAATTCCGGTTGTTTTCAGCACGTCGCGGATTATCATAAGCGCAAGCTCCCGCGCGGATTTTTTATACGTTTTGAGGTAATTTGTCGCGTCTATGAAAACCTCGTCGATTGAATAAACGTGGATATCCTCAGCGGAGATGTATTTCAGATAAATCTCGTAAATTCTCGCGCTGTACTTTATATAATAAGCCATTCGCGGCGGCGCCACCACATAATCCACGGCAAGATTTGGGTTTTGCTTCAGCTCCTCGTCAAAGACCGATTTCCCCGAAAACATCTTCCCCGGCGTGTATCGGCGGCGGGTTTGATTCACCTCGCGCACTCTCTGCACAACCTCGAAAAGCCGCGCCCTTCCCGCAATCCCATACGCCTTCAGCGTCGGCGATACCGCAAGGCATATCGTCTTTTCCGTGCGACTTTCATCGGCGACAACAAGGTTCGTTTTGAGCGGGTCAAGTCCGCGCTCTACGCACTCAACCGACGCATAAAACGATTTCAAATCTATACAAATGTAAACGCTCATATTTTTCACTCGCTTTGTTCACATCAATTTTCATCGTGAATATATTATAACCTATTTCACCGAAAAAATCACTAGGCAATTTTCACGAAATTTATATGAACATTTTGTTCTTATTTAGTAATGCCGTGAACCCAGCCGCCTGACAAGAGCGTTTATCGGATAGATATGAGGTATATCGATATAAATAATACCGATATATCAAAAAAGCAATTGCAATAAAAATAAAAGTATGATATAATCGAATTAAAGAAGGAGGAGGCGAAATGAACGAGGTATCAAGAGCCGCTCTCGGCAGACTGCCGATGTATCTGCGGTATCTGAACGACGTTCAAACCGAAACAATCTCTGCGACAAAAATCGCCGAGGAGCTGGGTTTGGGCGAGGTTCAGGTACGCAAGGACTTGGCTGCCGCAAGCGGAAAAGGACGCCCTAAAATCGGCTACGAAACCAAAGCGCTTATCGAACGGCTTGAGGTTTGTCTTGGACAGAAAAAGCATTGTCCGGCAATCCTCGCGGGCGCAGGAAAACTCGGTCGGGCTCTGCTCGACTACGAAGGTTTTTCGGACTACGGTCTTGAAATCGCCGCCGCTTTCGACTGCAACGACGTTTCGGGAACCTCGGAGGCGGGAAAACCGATTTATCCGCTCGAAAAAATGCGGGACTTCTGCCGCGAAAACGGCATAAAAATCGGTATCATCACCGTTCCCAAAGAGGCGGCACAGGAGGTCTGCGACTTGATGGTGGAAAACGGCATCACAGCAGTCTGGAGCTTCGCGCCGATTAACCTTAAAGTACCGAAGGGCGTGGCATTAAGGCAGGAAAATCTGGCATTATCACTGGCACATCTAAATCAACAAATATAAATCTGGAGGTAAAGTAACGTGAAGAACAAAACTTATGACATCGTTGACAGCGTGGAAAAGCTCGAGCAAGCACTCGCGCGCGTAAGAGAAGCGCAGAAGAAGTTTGCCGAGTACACACAGGAGCAGGTTGACAAAATCTTCCTGGCAGCAGCCGTTGCCGCGGATAAAATGAGAATTCCGCTCGCTAAAATGGCTGTCGAGGAAACCGGAATGGGCGTGGTTGAAGACAAGGTTATTAAGAACCACTACGCTTCCGAGTACATCTATAACGCTTACAAGGACACAAAAACCTGCGGCGTTATCGAAGAGGACAAGGCTTACGGTATCAAGAAGGTTGCCGAGTCAATCGGCGTTGTAGCGGCGGTTATCCCGACCACAAACCCCACTTCTACCGCTATCTTCAAGACTCTCATCTCCCTGAAAACCCGCAACGGTATCATCATAAGCCCTCACCCCCGCGCTAAAAAATGTACAATCGAAGCTGCAAAGGTTGTTCTTGAGGCGGCTGTTGCGGCGGGCGCTCCCGAAGGAATTATCGCTTGGATTGACGTGCCTTCGCTCGAGATGACCAATCTCGTTATGAAAGAAGCGGACATTATCCTCGCAACAGGCGGCCCCGGAATGGTTAAGGCGGCTTACTCCAGCGGCAAGCCCGCTCTCGGCGTAGGAGCCGGAAACACCCCCGCTATCATCGACGAAACCGCCGACATTCTCCTCGCAGTAAGCTCTATCATTCACTCCAAGACATTCGACAACGGTATGATTTGCGCTTCTGAGCAGTCGGTTATCGTTCACAAGAGCATCTACGACGCGGTTAAGAAGGAGTTTATCGCTCGCGGCTGCTACTTCCTCAATCCCGAGGAAACCGAAAAGGTTCGCAAGACTATTATCATAAACGGCGCGCTTAACGCGAAGATTGTCGGTCAGAAGGCTCACACCATCGCTAAACTCGCGGGCGTTGATGTTCCCGAGGGAACGAAAATCATCATCGGCGAGGTTGAGAGTGTTGAACTCTCCGAGGAGTTCGCTCACGAAAAGCTCTCCCCCGTTCTCGCAATGTACAAGGCAAAGGATTTGCAGGACGCTTTCGCAAAGGCTGAACAGCTTATCGCAGACGGCGGCTACGGTCACACATCTTCCATTTACCTCGATGTGGCAACCGGCGATGAGAAAATCCACGAGTTTGCCGAGAGAATGAAGACCTGCCGTATCCTCGTAAACACACCCTCTTCTCAAGGCGGTATCGGCGATTTGTACAACTTCAAACTCAAGCCCTCGCTCACGCTGGGCTGCGGCTCTTGGGGCGGAAACTCCGTTTCGGAAAACGTCGGAGTAAAGCATTTGCTGAACATTAAAACCGTTGCCGAAAGGAGAGAGAATATGTTGTGGTTCAGAGCGCCTCAGAAGGTTTACTTAAAGAAAGGCTGCCTGCCCGTTGCTCTTGAGGAACTCAAGAATGTTATGGGCAAGAAGAAAGCGTTTATCGTTACCGATAGCTTCCTGTACAAAAACGGCTACGCACAGCCGATTATCGATAAATTGAACGAGCTTGGCATCGAGCACGCGGCGTTCTTCGACGTTGAGCCCGACCCCACTCTCGCTTGCGCTATCAAGGGCGCAGAGCAGATGAGAGCGTTCGCGCCCGACTGCATCATCGCGCTCGGCGGCGGCTCGGCTATGGACGCAGGCAAGATTATGTGGGTCCTCTATGAGCACCCCGAGGCTGACTTTATGGATATGGCAATGCGCTTTATGGATATCAGAAAGCGTATATACACCTTCCCGAAAATGGGCGAAAAGGCATATTTCATCGCTGTTCCTACCTCTGCGGGTACAGGCTCCGAGGTTACTCCGTTTGCCGTTATCACCGATGAAAAGAGCGGCATCAAATATCCTCTCGCAGACTACGAGCTGCTCCCGAATATGGCGATTATCGACACCGATTTCCACATGAGCGCTCCCAAGGGACTTACCGCAGCTTCCGGTATCGACGCGGTTACTCACGCTCTCGAGGCTTACGCTTCAATTATGGCAACCGATTACACCGACGGTCTTGCACTTCGCGCACTCAAGGTTATCTTCAAATATCTGCCCCGCGCTTATGAAAATGGTCAGACAGATGTTGAAGCGCGCGAGAAGATGGCAAACGCAGCTACTATGGCAGGTATGGCGTTCGCAAACGCATTCCTCGGCGTATGCCACTCTATGGCTCACAAGCTCGGCGCGTTCCACCACCTGCCTCACGGCGTTGCAAACGCGCTTATGATTGAAGAGGTGCTTCGCTTCAACGCGGCTGAAGTTCCCACAAAGATGGGTTCGTTCTCGCAGTACGACCACCCGCACACTCTCGCTCGTTACGCTGAAGTTGCCGATTACCTCGGTATTCAGGGCAAGAACGACGAAGAAAAGCTCGAAGGTCTTATCAAGGCAATCAACGACCTCAAGGCTAAAATCGGCATCAAAAATTCTATCAAGGAATACGGTATCGACGAGAAGGACTTCCTCGCAAGACTCGACGATATGACCGAGCAGGCGTTCGACGACCAGTGCACCGGCGCTAACCCGCGCTACCCGCTGATGAGCGAAATCAAGCAGATGTATCTCAACGCTTACTACGGCGACAAGCATTTCACCGAAATCGAAACCCCCGCGACAACTGCTAAATCTCGCGGCAAGAAGAGCAAGTAAGGAGGAAGTTATATGAATCTTGATAAAGTAATTGCGGTTCGCAACACCAAAACAATTTATCGCGACGGCGACAAGTGCATAAAGCTGTTCAACGAGGATTACTCAAAGGCTGACGTCCTCAACGAGGCTCTCAATCAGGCAAGAGTTGAAGAAACAGGGCTCAATATCCCCAAAATCATCGAAGTTACAACGGTTGACGGAAAATGGGCTATCGTTTCCGAGTTCATCAAGGGCAAGACGCTTTCTCAGCTTATCAAGGAAAATCCCGCTGAAAAAGAGAGATATCTCGAGGAATTTGTGAACTTGCAGCTTCTGGTTCAGTCCAAGACCTGCCCTATGCTCAACAAGCTCAAGGACAAGATGAACCGTAAAATCGCCGAGGCTGAAATTGACGCGACAACGCGCTATGACCTGCACACCCGCCTTGAGGGTATGCCCAAGCACAACAAGCTCTGCCACGGCGACTTCTGGATGTCGAACATCATCATCGCCGAGGACAACACCCCCTACATTCTCGACTGGTCGCATGCAACTCAGGGCAACGCTTCCGCAGACGCTGCGAGAACTTACCTGCTGTTCTGGCTTAACGGCGACATAGACGGCGCAAAGAAGTACCTCGATTTGTTCTGCAAGAAGAGCGATACCGCAAGACAGTATGTTCAGAAATGGATGCCGATTGTAGCGGCTTCGCAGTCCGTCAAGGGCAACGCGAAAGAGCGCGAATTCCTGCTCTCGTGGGTTGACGTGGTAGATTACGAATAAGGCTTTTCGCCGCGCCGTTTCCGGAAAGAAAAGCGGCGCGGCGATTTATTCTGTTTGACACTTTTGATAAGGAGATTATGAAATGAAAGTTACCATCTGCATCGGCAGTTCCTGCCATTTAAAGGGTTCAAGACAGGTTGTTGAAAGACTTCAGTCGCTTGTAAACGAAAACGCGCTCACCGATACCGTAGAGCTTGGCGGCACTTTCTGTATGGGCAAGTGCCAGCAGGGCGTCTGCGTTACCGTTGACGATGAATTTTACTCCGTTTCTCCCGAAACCGTTGATACGTTCTTCAAAGAGAACATTCTCGCAAAACTCGGCAAGTAACCGCATTTATCAAGGGAGGAAACTGATTTATGGCGGATTATCTTACTCTGAGAAAATCCAACTGCAAAAACTGCTATAAATGTATTCGCCACTGCCCCGTGAAGTCAATCCGCTTCTCGGGAAATCAGGCGCACATCATCGGAAACGAGTGCATTCTCTGTGGACAATGCTTTGTTGTCTGCCCGCAAAACGCAAAGCAGATTAAGGACGATACCGAAAAAGTAAAGGTTCTTCTGCAAAGCGGCGCGCCCGTTTATGTGAGCCTTGCGCCGTCATTTGCCGCGAATTACAAGGGCGTCGGCATTGAATCAATGCGCGAAGCCCTCAAAAAGCTCGGATTTTTCGACGTTGAGGAAACGGCAATCGGCGCTACAATCGTTAAAAAGGAATACGAAAATCTTCTTAAAGACGAACAGCGCGATATCGTGATTTCGTCCTGCTGTCACTCGATAAACCTGCTTATCCAAAAGTATTTCCCGACCGTTCTCCCGTATCTTGCGGACGTGCTTTCACCTATGCAGGCGCACTGCAAGGACATCAAAAAACGCAATCCTCAGGCAAAAACCGTTTTCATCGGGCCTTGCGTTTCCAAAAAGGACGAGGCGGATTATTACGCGGGAATTACCGACGCTGTGCTCACGTTCGAGGAACTTACGAGTTGGCTTAACGCCGAGCATATCGAACTTAAAGCCGAGCGCGATACCGAGGAAAAGAGCCGCGCGCGCTTTTTCCCGACAACCGGCGGTATTCTGAAAACAATGGACTGCAACGCCGCAGATTACACATATCTTGCAATCGACGGTGTTGAGAACTGCATAGCGGCGCTGCGTGAAATCGAAAACGGCGGCATCAGACACGCGTTTATCGAGATGTCCGCTTGTATCGGAAGCTGCGTGGGCGGTCCCGTTATGGAGAAAAACCACCGCTCCCCTATCAAGGATTACGCGGCAATTTCAAGCTACGCGGGCAAAAAGGACTTTGATGTTGATATGCCCGACTCGGTTGAAATCAGGAAAACGTTCGGCGTTATCGAAAAGAAACTCCCCACGCCCACCGAAACCGAAATCAGCTCGATTTTGCGGCAGATGGGCAAATTCAAGGAAGCGGACGAGCTGAACTGCGGCTCTTGCGGCTATGATACCTGCCGTGAAAAGGCAATCGCGATTTATCAGGGCAAAGCCGAGATTTCGATGTGCCTGCCGTTCCTCAAGGACAAGGCGGAGAGTTTCTCCGACAATATCGTAAACAACACACCGAACGGTCTGATTGTCCTGAACGAAAATCTCGAGGTACAGCAGATAAACGCGTCTGCGAGAAAGATTATGAATATCCGCTCGGAAAGCGATGTTCTCGGCGAACAGGTTATCAGAATTATGGACCCGAAGCCGTTTATGGACGTGCTTCAGACGGGCAAGGATTTGCGCGATTTCAGAACCTATCTTGCCGAATATAACAAGTACGTTAAGTACACAATAATCCACGACAGGGATTATCACCTGCTTATCTGCATTATGCGCGATGAAACCGAGGAACAGGCAGCGCGCCGTCAGAAAGAGGATTTCAGCCGCCAGACTGTTGAAATCGCGGACAAGGTTGTCGAGAAGCAGATGAGAATTGTTCAGGAAATCGCGTCGCTGCTCGGAGAAACCGCTGCGGAAACAAAAATTGCGCTTTCCAAGCTGAAGGAGAGTATTTCCGATGAATAATCTTTGCGTGGACATTGGCTACAAGAGCATAAATCATTACGGAGAACAGCTCTGCGGCGACCACGTTGATGTTGTCGAGCAGGGCGAGGATTCTTCGGTAATCGTGCTTGCGGACGGTCTTGGAAGCGGCGTTAAGGCGAGCATTCTCTCAACGCTCACCTCCAAAATTATTTCAACGATGATGGCTGAGGGGCTTTCTCTCGAGGACTGCGTTGAAACAATCGCGGCGACTTTGCCTATCGACAACCAGCGCGGCGTTGCTTATTCCACGTTCACCATAATTCATCTCATCAACAACGAAACCGCCGAGCTTATTCAATACGACAACCCGCGCGTTATCCTTATCCGCGACGGCGAAAACTACGATTACCCGACAACCGAAATGCACATCGGCGGAAAAAAGATTTTTCGTTCAACGATTAAGCTGCGCGAAAACGACCATTTCATCGCGGTAAGCGACGGCTGTCCTCACGCGGGAATTGGCACGGACTATAACTTCGGCTGGGAGATGAAGGACATAACCGCCTTTATGGAGCCAATTTCGCTTGCGGGTTACACGGCGAAAACAATCTCCACAATTCTCGTGGACGAGTGCGCGCGACTTTACGGTAACAAGCCCGGCGATGACGCGACAGCCTGCGTTGTGAAAATACGCCGCCGTGAACCAATGAACATTCTCTTTGGTCCTCCGTCAAACCGCGACGACTGCGACCGAATGATGTCGCTTTTCTTCTCGAAAGAGGGAAAACACATCATCTGCGGAGGCACAACCTCGACCATTGCCTCAAAATACCTCGGAAAACCCATTAAGGCTAGTCTGAACTTTGAAAGCTCCGATGTGCCGCCGATTGCCGAGATTGAGGGCGTGGATTTGGTGACAGAGGGCGTTATCACGGTGAACAAGGTGCTGACCTACGCGAAAGATTACCTCGCGGAAAACGCGCTCTACGACAAGTGGAGCACCAAAAAGGACGGCGCGGCGCTTATCTGCCAGCTTCTTTTCGAGGAGGCAACCGACATCAACTTCTACGTCGGAAGAGCCGTCAATCCCGCTCACCAGAACCCCGATTTGCCGATTAACTTCAACATCAAGATGAATCTTGTTGAAGAGCTGTCAAAATGCCTGAAACTTATGGGCAAACGAATTAAAGTAAGCTATTTTTAAAAATCAAGCGCCGCTCTTTCGGGAACGGCGCTGTTTTTATTTGATGTTTCTGCGTTTTGAATTGGTAAGCTCGGTGATGAACAGATTGTCAATCTCCGTGAGCCTGTAATCCTTTCGGTGAATGAGAACGTCCTTGTAAAGCCGCGTGTTGTCCCGACAGCTCTTCTGTATCAGCCCGTATCTGTCAAGCGTTTTCTGCGGCGGCGTGGAAACCCACATAAACGTGTTTGTGTTCTCGCTCAGAAGTTCAAACTGGCTGCTGCGCTCGAAAACGAAAATCCTCTTGTCGATATCATCGGGCAGCTCTTCCTTCCTCACCGTTGCCAGCGGCAGCGACGGTACATAAGGGTCTGCGTGGGCAATTTCGGTGTACGCTTTCAAATCATCAAAACGTATGTCCTCTTTGTCGGCAAGCGGGTGCTCTTTGCTCATAATCAGCACATAGAAAAACTCCGCGACAAGCTCACCGACAAGCCCTTTCTGCGAGAGAAGCTGTTTAAAATGCGCGTCATAATTCTCAGCGTAACGTATAATTCCGAGATTATAGTCCGCTTCAAGAATGTTTTTTATCGCGCGCATCGCGTTTGTTTCCTTGTAAACAAGTTCAAACGGCGCGTCCTGTTTGATTTTTTTGGAAAAGTTTACAAAAGCCTCGGAGATATAGCTCACTCTCGGCACGGAAATCGAAAAATTCTGCGTTACCGAAGTGCCGTTTTTGTAAATTGCCTCAACCTCGTCAATCTGCGTCAGAATTTTGTTCGCGTAGCCGATAAATTTCTCGCCCTCGGGAGTAACCGTCATTCCTCTTGCCGAGCGCTCGAAAATCGTTATCCCGAGATTTGCCTCGAGTTCCTTGATTGCGCGGCTCAGGTTGGGCTGCCCCATATAAAGATTTTCGGCAGCCTTGTTCAAAGAGCCGGTTTTCGCGATTTCAGATGCGTATTTTAAGTGAAGTATGTTCATTCCGTGTTGTCCTTTTCATTTATTCTCATAATTAATATAACACAGTTTTCCCCGATTGTCAAGGGACTGCGCGTAAATTTTACACAAATGTTGATAATATCGTAAAGCGCATCGGGACGGGAAATCTTGACAAATGTGCCAAAAAAGTGTATAATGTATGCGGAATTTATTTTTGGAGGTAGAATATGGACAGGAACAACAGACCTCACTCGCGTGAAAAGAACGTGTCCGGCTCAAGCAGTGGCGTTCACAGAAGAGGCTCGGGACTTGGCACTGGAAGAGTCGGCTCGCACGACTACTCATCGCAAAGCGCTTCTCACGGCTCATCGGCAAAGCGTGCCGCTATCGGCGGAGGCGGCGGTCTTACAATTATCGTTTTGCTGGTGATTTTCTTATTTTCAAAGTGCAGCGGCTCGGTTGATTTATCCGGAAACAACGGCGGAAACGGCGGCAATATCGGCACAAACAACTCCTATGTGAACGAATACGTTGGCGGCGGCGGAAGCGTGAACTATAACGTTGCGGACGGTTCGCGCGCGAAACGAACCGCGATTATGGGCGCAAACAGCGACTCCGTGACGATTATGGTGTATATGTGCGGAACCGACCTCGAGTCAAAGCACGGAATGGCTTCTGCGGATATGGAGGAAATGCGCGCGGCAAGCTCGAGCTTCGGCAATAATTTTAACCTCATCGTCTACACGGGCGGCTGTACAAAATGGAAAAACGGCGTAAGCTCCTCGGTAAACCAGATTTATCAGATAAAGGGCGGCAAAATCAAAACGCTTGTTGCCGACGACGGCGCAAAGGCGATGACAAAGCCCGAAACGCTCACCTCGTTCATCAAATACTGCACAAGCAACTTCCCCGCAAACCGCCGAGAGTTGATTTTGTGGGACCACGGCGGCGGTTCTGTGAGCGGCTACGGCTTTGACGAGAAGTTCTCGACAACCGGCTCGATGACGCTTGCGGGTATCGACAAGGCGCTCAAAAACAGCGGCACAACCTTCGATTTCATCGGCTTTGACGCATGCCTTATGGCAACCGCCGAGAACGCGCTTATGCTCAACGATTACGCAGATTACCTCATCGCCTCCGAAGAAACCGAGCCGGGAATCGGCTGGTATTACACGAACTGGCTGACAAAATTTGCAGGGAACACCTCGATGAATACGCTTGATATCGGCAAGAATATCATCGACGACTTTGTTTCGGAATGCGGGAGAAAGTGCAGCGGTCAGAAAACCACGCTCTCGATAATCGACCTCGCCGAGTTCTCCCACACCGTTCCCGAAAATCTCGCGGCGTTCTCAAAATCAGTCACCACGAAAATTTCGCAGAACGACTACAAATCGGTTTCCGACGCGCGTTATAATACCAGAGAATTTGCGATAAGTTCCAAAATCGACCAAGTTGACCTTGTAAATCTCGCGGAAAATATGAACACTGCCGAGGGAAAATCGCTTGCAAATTCGCTCAAAAACGCGGTTAAATACAACAGAACTTCGACCAATATGACCAACGCTTACGGCGTGTCGATTTACTTCCCGTACAAGCGCACATCTTACGTTGACAAGGCGTGCGATACCTACGAGGATATCGGTATGAACTCAGAGTACGCCGAGTGTATCCGCAAATTCGCGAGTCTTGAAACAAGCGGTCAAATCGCGGCGGGCGGCTCTTCGTCACCGATAAGCTCGATTTTCGGCACGGGCAGCTCTTCTTACTCCTCGGGCAGCTCCGACATTATCGGACAGCTCATAAGCGGATTTTTAGGCGGTCGCTCAACGATAAACGGTCTTGACAAAAGCAACACCGCTTTTATGGAAGCGATTGACGAAAACAGCGCCTCCGAGTACCTCGCGAACAATTATTTTGACGCGTCAAATCTTTTCTGGGAGCAGAGGGACGGGCAGTATGTGATGACGCTCCCCGAAACGCAGTGGGAGCTGGTTAACGGGCTTGACCGGAATATGTTCTACGATGACGGAGAAGGCTGGGTTGACCTCGGAATGGACAACACGTTCTACTTCGATGATGACGGAAATCTTGTCGCGGACGATGGCAAGGACTGGGTTGCGATAAACGGACAGATTGTTGCCTATTATCACACCGATTCCATCAAAAACGCGGACGGAAGCTACACCGATATGGGCTATGTTCCGGCAATGCTGAACGGCGAGCGTGTTAATCTGATAATCGTGTTCGAGGACAAAAACGGCTATATCGCGGGTGCGAACACCGATTACAAAAACGGCGAAACCCAAACCGTTGCCAAAAACCTCACCGAGCTGAAAAACGGCGACAAACTCGACTTTATCTGCGATTTTTACAGCTACGATAAGGTTTACCAAGACTCCTACTACCTCGGCGAGCAGATGACCGTTACCGGCGAGATGAAAGTCACAAACGCTTACATCGACAGCGGAAAGGTTCGCATATCCTACTGCTTCACGGATATTTACAATCAGGAATACTGGACTCCTGCAATTGAGAAATAACGAAATACCGCGCAGTTTCAAAGCTGCGCGGATTGTTTTACTTATGATACTTTGAATTTGCGTTTATCGAAAACGCGCGGTAAATCTGCTCGAAAAGCATTACTCTGGCTAATTCGTGCGGGAAAGTCATCGGCGACATCGACAGCCGAAAATCGCATTCTTGCTTGAAATTCTCCGACAACCCGAACGAGCTTCCCACGATAAAATTCACCGTGGACGAACCCTCGCCGCCAAGTTTTTCCAGCTTTTTGGCAAGCTCCTCGCTTGAAAGCTCCTTCCCCTCAACGCAAAGCGCGATTTTATAGCCGTTTTTGCAAATCCCGCGCAGCTTGTTCGCCTCCGCTTCAAGAGCCGCGTCAATCTGCGATTTTGAAGGATTTTGAGGCAAAAACGCAGGCTCAAGCTCTTTCACGGTAACTTTCGCAAACGCCGACAGCCGCTTTTGATACTCCTCGCAGGCGTCGCGGAAAAAGCGCTCCTTCAGCTTGCCAAACGCGATAAAATTAACGTTCATCATTTTCTTCTGTTTTTGTCGTTATAGCGCGGCGCCATCTGGATTTTACGGCGGCGGTTAAGCTCACGGGCGCGCTTTCTCTTCTTCTTTTCGATGTTTATCATCACAATCAGCGCAACAAGCAGCGCGACAAATACGCAAACTCCCACGATAAACCACGGCGATGTCGCGATTTTCAGCAACTTTTCTTTCAGCTCCGCGCCAAAATCCAACGCGATGTCGATTTCCACGGCAAGCGGGATTTCCGTGAGCGTTTCTCCGTTAAGCCGAAGCTCGAGTTTTCCTACAACCGTTCCCTTTGAAATCGGCGCTGTCATAGGCTCAAGAGTTGGCTTAATCTGCTGGATTGAGGACTTGTCGAGGGATTTGGGCATAAGCGTGAAATAATCCTTCGTTGTGACAACTCCAACCGAGTCCGCGTCCTGCCCCTTCAGCACCTCAACTTGCATTACCTGCTCGTTTTTGCCGATAACCTGCGAATACTCAAACTCGCTGAACGCCCATTCGTAAAGGTTGTAGTGGTCGGCAAAATTCCAGTCGGTTTCCTCGCCGTTTTCGTCAAAATAAGGCGCTCCAAGCGAAACAATCATATAATTGTAGCCGTTTCGCTCCGCTGTTGTGACAAGCGCACGCGAGCCTTTTTCACCGTTTTCGGTATCCCACTCGCCGTTTTTCTTGTGATAATAATAGTCGATACTTCCCGTTTTAACGCCCTTTACACCCTCGCAGTAAAATTCGCTTGCCGTGCTCATAAGGCGATTTGTCGAAACCTTTGTGTAACCGTCGGGATTGTTTTCATTTGCGGGCATATCGTACTCATAGGTCGAGCAGATTTTCATAAACGCGGGATAATTGTCCATCGCGTACTTTGTGATTAAGTACAAATCATAAGCCGTGGTGTACTGGTTTTCATCATAAAGCCCGTGAGGATTGGTGAAATTCGTGTTCTTGCAGCCGATTTTCTGGGCAGTCTGATTCATCATCGAAACAAAATTCGCGATACTTCCCTGCCCGACATTATAGGCGAGAATATTCGCGCCCTCGCAAGCCGACGCCAGCATAAGCGCGTACAAGCAGTCCTTGTAGGTGAGGTTGTCCTGAAGCGGCTCTATGGCAGCCTCAGACGCGCCGTATAAATTCGGGTTTCCCTCCCAGAACTCGTCAAAGCAGACATACGGGCACTCGACCTTGTTTTCCAGATTTTTCACCCGTTCCAGCGTGACAAGCGCCGTCATTATCTTTGCCGTAGAAGCGGGAACGAGTTTTTTGTCGATATTTTTCGCAACAATTTCAATTCCCGTGTCAAGATTTACCATATAAACACCCTCGCTGTGAAGCTCAAAAGAGGGCGAAAAAGCGCCAAAAGCAGTAAAACTTGTGCTTAATAATGAAATTTGTAAAAATAATGTAAAAATTATTGTGAATTTTTTTAGCTTTCGCATATAGACAAACCACCTTTTTTCGGTTAAAATATAATAAGGGAGATTATTCTCATCTTTTTTATTATAACATATTTTCATCGCAGTTGTAAAGGTTTTTTTGATATTGTAAGAAATTTGTAATATTTTTCACGGACAGCTCCCAAAAACAAAAAGAGGTGGTCAGATGATTTACATAACGGGCGATACTCACGCGGATTTTTCGCGGTTTAAGAACCCGTCACTGAGGAAACTCAGGAAAAACGACGCGCTTATTATCTGCGGGGATTTCGGATTTATCTGGGACGGAAGCCCGAAGGAGAAAAAGCTCCTCAAGAAAATCGGAAAGCTCCCCTACAACGTGCTGTTTGTGGAAGGCTCTCACGAAAACTACGATTTGCTCGAGCAGTACGAAATCACCGAATGGTGCGGCGGTAAAACGCGGCTGATTAGCGGCAGACTGCGGCAGCTTATGCGCGGGCAGGTGTTCGAGATTGCCGAGAAAACGGTTTTCACGTTCGGCGGAGGTCAGACGGACGATGTGTACGAGCTGTCGGAAGGCTCAAACTGGTGGCAGAGAGAAGTTCCAAGCGATGAAGAGCTTGCGGACGGAATGGAAAATCTCCAAAAAGTCGGAAACAAGGTGGATTTCGTGGTGACCTATGAGCCGCCCGCGAAAATGCGCGAGTTTCTCACGGCAAGTACCGAGCGAAACCGCATCAACACTTATCTCAACGAGATTTTTGAGAAAATCGATTTCAACGGCTGGTTTTTCGGAAAGCTCCACATAAACAAGTTCATTCCGACAAAATATCACGCGGTTTACGACGGGATTGTCCCCGCCGATAACACAAAAATAAAAAAGAAGAAAAAATCCGACAAGAAAGGCAGTAACCAAAATGGCTGAAATTACTTTTGAAATCACAAAGGAGCTCGGAGTAATCTCCGAAACGACAAGAGGCTGGACGCGCGAGCTGAATATGGTGAGCTGGAACGAACGCGAACCGAAGTTCGATATCCGCGACTGGAGTCCCGACCACACCCGTATGAGCAAGGGCGTTTCGCTCACCGAGGAGGAAATGCAAAAGCTCGTTGAGCTGTTTAACGCGCGCGATGAGGAAGATACGTTTGAGTAATTCTCACTTGCTGCAAAACAAAAGCGGAGTTTCACGCTCCGCTTTTTTTCATCAAAAAACACGCGGACAGCCAAAAGACTGCCCGCGCTTTGGGTATCTGAAACAGCCGCCGCGAACAAAAATCCGCCGCCTTCGGCTATTCTGAGGGTAAAGAGCGCTGCTCCTCGCCACCTTCGGCGCGGCTGTATTTTTTACCCTGCCGCATTTTATGCCGAAAGCGCCGAAAGCGTTACCCATTAAAATCTGGCATATCTGAATGCTCTCTCAAATCCCTCGCCGAGATCAGTAAACCATTTGACGATGTTGTCAAAGTTCCAGCCGATGAAGCACATAAATACTACAAATGCAATTATCATCAAGATGAACGCGATAAGCTCGAAAATAAGCATCGCACGGCAATAATTCTTCTTCGGCTGAGGAGTGTTACTGCCAAAGCCCCAGACGAACAGCAAAATCAAGCTGATAAGACCAAACCATGTCGTAAGTATAACCGTTCCAACCCAAGAACCAACGCTCATGTGCTCATATCTCTCGGGAGCGGGCGCGTTGTTGAAGTTCTGCTGATACTGCGGCGCGGGGTTCTGATAAACCGGCTGCTGGTATGTATTCTGCATCGGAACAGAAGCCTGCGGAATATTTACGGGAGTGGGCTGAACAGGAATGGAAACCGGCTCTGACTGCGGCTTGTTCAAATCAACCGCGCTCTCAAGCTTGGTTCCGCACTCGGGGCAGAACACACCATCGTTGGTCACCAAAGTTCCACATTTCGGACATACTCTTTCCATTATTATACCTCTTTTCTGAAAATTTATTCCTATAACACAATAATACCACATTTCCACGCTGTTGTCAAGACATATTTTAACTCGGGTACTTTACAAAAGCAGAAAAATATGTTAAAATATATTGTACATTCTATTATCGAAAGGTGCAAAAAATGAGAAAATTCTTATCATTAATGCTGACCTTGCTGTTATTGTTCGGCATTGTCGGCTGTAAAAACAACCAAAAGCCACAAAATGAAAGCTCTTCGACAACTTTTTCGAGCGAGAGTTTTTCAAAAACAAGCTCGACGACAAGTTCCTTGGAAATCGGTTCAACAACAAGTTCTTCGACAGCAAGCTCGACGGAAAGTTCCCCGACATCAAGCTCCCCGACATCAAGCTCGGCGGAAAGTTCCTCGACATCAAGCTCCCCGACAGCAAGCTCGGCGGAAAGTTCTTCGACATCAAGCTCCCCGACATCAAGCACGGCGGAAAGTTCCTCGACATCAAGCTCCCCGACAGCAAGCTCGACGGAAAGTTCAGCGGAAAGCGCGGTTATTGACGAGAACGGCAGCTACACGAGCAAGGACGATGTGGCGCTTTATATCCACGTTTACGGGCATTTGCCGAGCAATTTCATCACAAAAAAAGAAGCGGAAAAGCTCGGCTGGAGCGGCGGCTCGCTTGAATCTTACGCGCCGGGAATGTGCATCGGTGGCGACCGTTTCGGGAACTACGAGGGCTTGCTCCCGAAAAAGGCAGGGCGGAGTTACACCGAGTGCGATATCGACACGCTCGGCAAGAAAAGCCGCGGTGCAAAGCGGATTGTGTTCTCAAACGACGGGCTGATTTACTACACGGACGACCATTACGCGAGCTTTGAGCTGCTTTACGGGGAGGAGTAATTTATGAAAAAAACGCTTTTAATTGACGGAAACTCAGTCGCGGGAAAGGAACAGCTTCACGAGCGATTTGCGGCAGCGTTTGATTTTCCCGACTACTACGGAGCAAATCTTGACGCGCTTTTCGACTGTCTGGGAGAGGTTCGCTGCGAGGCGGAAATCCGCATTATAAACGCGCGCGGGCTTTCTGAGAAGTTCGGCGAGGATTACGCGGAGAATTTCAAGGGCGCACTGCTCGACGCGCAAAGCGAGTTCAAGAACGTTCACGTTGAGTTTGTGGATTAACAACAAAAGCTCCCGAATGTTGGGAGCTTTTTTGTTTAGATTCGAGCAACATCAAGTTTGATTTGCGCACAACCCGCGGCTTTTTAAATTTTCGTGCGAAGTGCGAAAATTTAAAAAACGCAGAAGAGGACGGTCGAACAAAAGTCATTTTCGGGCAAAAAATTCGCCCCTAGCACAAACTAAGGGCGAATAGGGTGCAGCGTCACGCTGCTGGTGCCGGTGGTGGGGGTCGAACCCACACGCTGTTGCCAGCAACGGATTTTGAGTCCGTCTCGTCTGCCAATTCCAACACACCGGCGATTTTACCCTAATATTGTACCACATCTGCGCCGATTTGTCAAGGGGGTTTGGCGAGATTTTCTCAAAAATAACGGTATTCTTTGTAAATTTCACCCGAAAAATCCTTCCACAAAAACAAGCCGTTTTCGTAAATCATATAGCCGTGCGGGCTGTTTTCCTTTGGGATTGACGTTGAGCCGGGGTTCATATAGACGAAATTTTCGTGCTCCGTGCATTTCGGAACGTGCGTGTGACCGTTCAGGAGAATGTCGCCCTTGTGGAGCGGCGGGAGCTTGCTTTCGTTGAAATTGTGACCGTGCGTCATAAAAATCGCGCCCTTTTCCAACGCCACAAACGCGTACTCCGCGAGCACGGGGAACTCCAGAACCATCTGGTCAACCTCCGCCTCGCAGTTTCCGCGAACACACAAAATGTCGTTTTTGTACGCGTTCAGCAGCTTGATAACCCGCTTCGGTGCGTAATCGCGCGGCAGGTCGTTTCGCGGACCGTGATAGAGCAAATCCCCAAGCAGCAGCAGCCGCTCCGCTTTTTCCGCGCGGTACGCTTCAAGCATTTTCTCGCAATAATACGCCGAGCCGTGAATATCGGACGCTATCATCAGCCTCATAAGCCGTCCTCCTCAAACGTGTCCTCGGGTATCACCGGCAGCTCGCCCTCGTCGCGTACTACCACAAAGCCCTCTTCAAGCTCGGGTCCGACAGCTTTAACCTCGGGTTCAGCTGCCTTCTCCTCGGGAACAACAGCATCTTCAAAAATCACACCAAACGCTTCGTCATCGTCATCAATATCCGGCACTTCCGGGAAATCGGGGATTGTTTCGGGTTCCTCGGGAACGCTCTCAATTTCCTCCGGAACCTGTTCCGTTAATGCCTTTTTACGCTTTCTGTGCTTCAGAATAAGGCTCAGCGCAATCATTATTATCAGTATTCCCGCGCCGCTTGCGGTCAAAATCAAGCCCGTTTTCATTCCCGCGGGGAAGAACGTCAGCTTTATCGTATGCTCGCCCGCAGGCACGTTCAGGCACATCAGCGCTCCGTTAACCGATGACGCAATCGTACACGGCTGCCCGTCAATCTCGGCGCTCCAGCCCTCCTCGGCGGGAATTGTCGTGAAAAGAGCGCGGCTTTCTTCGGTGTTCACCCTGATTTCCAGCGTGGAGTGACCGGTTTTGACAACCTCGCAGCTTTGACTTCCAAGCGCCCCTGTGAACTCCGAAAGCGCTTCCCTGTCAAGAACGTAAAACTCCGCGTCCTTGAAAATGATTTCGTTGTCGTTCGGCTTCAAATCAAGCTTGAACTCCTCGCCCGCTTCATAATCGCCGAGATAAACTATGCAGTGATTTTCGTTTCTGAAATAGTTGCGTAAAAACTCTCCGTTGAGGTACATCTGGCACTCGCGCTCGTATCTTGTCGGCAGATAAACGTAAGCAGCGCCGGATTTATTCATCTTCACGCTGAACGAAACGCTTGCCTCATCGCCGCTGACGCGCTTTTTGTAGGTGTAATATCCATCCGTGGTCGAGCCGATTGTGATGTTTTTGCTGTCGAAAATGACGTCGTTTATCGGAGAAAACAGTTCAACGTCATCGCCGTTATTTCTCCCGACAAGAATTGACGCCAGACGCTGTTGGAACAGGAACGGCGAATCGTTGTAGATGCTGCTGCCGATAATTTTTTCATCGGCGAGAAAAGCAATCGGCAAAGCGTCGGAGTTCTTGTAAACCCGCGCGTTAAGCTGATTTGCCGCAGTTATTTGCTCGTCATACTGAGCCGTTCTCGCGTCCTTTGCAATTACGTATTTCACGCCGAAAAGGTCGTCGGTGAGCAAGGTTGCGCCGTCATAACGCGAATAGTGGTCGCGCGCGCCGAAGCCCAAATCAGCTAGAAGGTCGATGATTTTGGTGTTGTAGGTGCTGGTGGAGTGCGAGAAGCCGTAAAGTCCAACCGACATAGCGTCATTCACTGTTCGGTGATAGGTCTTTTCCATTCGGTAAAAACCGCCGTCCTGCGCCTTTACCTGATTGACAATGCTCCTCGTCTGCGGGATATCGTGGGCGTAGCTTTCGCGGTCGGAATAATACACATCGCCGTGGATTTTGTAGACGTACATTGTCGCGTTAAGCAAAAGCTCCGCGCAAACCGCAATGCAAAGCGTAGTTTTCATCGCGGTTGTCTTGTGGTATTTCCTGTAACCTACCGTTATTGCCGCAATTATCGCAAGTACAATCAGCGGAATCACGATAACCAGAGTCGTGTTGAAATGCTCGCCGCCCGCGTAATAATCGCTGAAAAGCAGCACTCCGAGAAGTATCAGAAACGCAGTTCCGATGTGCTTCGGGCGAACGTTTTCGATTTTCTCGAACGCCTCCGCGCCGAAGATAATCAGCAGGAAAATTATGGTAAACGAGTAGCGGAACGGCATCCACACGGGAACCTGTCCGCCGTGCCAGAGCATATCGATGGGCTTTATGTACATACAAAGCGTCATTACCCCGAGCAAAAATCCGCCTGCGATTTTCTGCCGTGCGGGGATTTTTTTGCACATAAAGTAAATCAGCACGAAAATCAGCGCGAGCGTGCCGCAGTAAAGCATCGGCAGTCCGTCGGGGCGCTCGGTGTCGTAAGTTCCCGGAAACAGCTTGATGAAGCTGTCGGCAATGTTGAAGTTCTCCACGAACGAAAAGTCCGGCTTGTGACCGAGTTTGCCGTTTTGAAGCGATTTGAACGCGGGGATTATCACAACGCAGGACATCAGAATTGCCGAAACAGACGAAGCCGTGTAAACTCCCACAGCTCTGAAATAGTCCTTAACGCCGCCGATTGTTCTCGAGGAAACGTAGTAAATCGCGTACAGCGCCGAGAAAATTCCCACCATATAGCCGATGTAGTAGTTCGCGATAAAGATGTACAAAACCGAGAGCGTGAACAGCAAAAATCCGCGCTTCTGGCAAATCCGCTCAACGCCCATTATCACAAGCGGCAGCGCAACCAGACCGTCCAGCCACATCGGATTTATCGTGTGCGCGACAAAATACCCGCAAAGCGCAAACATTATCGAGAACAGAATTGTCGTGTAGTCGGAGAAACCGCGGTGCTTTTTGAGGTAAAACGAAGCCGAAAGCCCAACCGCGCCCGATTTTACCAAGAGCATCACCATAACTCCCTCGGTGATAAACTCGCGCGGGAAAAGCCAGATTATGAAGTTAAACGGGCTTGCGAGATAGTAAGCGAAAGTGCCGAAAAATTCACCCGAAAGCGAACCGCTCCAGGTGTAGAAAATGCTCTCGCTCCCGCCGAAAACGTCGTACATATAATCGAAATACGAAACGTACTGCGCGTTTAAATCAAGCGCAAGCACGGATTTCACGCCAAGCGGGAAAACCCTGAAAAGAGCGTAAGCCGCGAACAAAATCGCGGCAGGAATTATAAAGCTGAGCCAATAGGCTTTTTTTGAAAGAATAATTTTTCCGAAAGAGGTCTTTTCCATAAATTTACTCACCGATAATTTTTACTATTACATATTTTTCACGCATACCGTCAAACTCGCCGTACATTATGTACTGACGCGGTCCTAAATCGAGCTTTCCGTCCGAAATGGGTATCGTTACCGAAGAACCGAGCAAAATCTGCTTTAAGTGCTGTTTTCCGCGATTTATGTAGTCAACCTCATAATCGGTTTCAACATTTGTCGCCTTATCCAGAAACACTTTCCAGTCGTGATAAAGGCACTCATTGTCGTTATCGAGAAAAACCGAGGCGGTTGTGTGCTGTGACGCAACAACGCAAATTCCCTCGTTTATCATACTTCTGCGAACACATTCCTCAACCTCATACGAGAGGTTCAAAAACTGCTCAACATCATCTGTTGTTATGGTGAGGATTTGTCTGAAATGTTTCATTTTACGCCCTTTCCGCGAAATTCACCGCTTTTTTATCGTAAGTGTTCCCTCTTGAACAACCGCGTAAATTGACCTTGCGCCGCCGTTTATCCCGTAAACTCCGCTCCCCGAGGGACGTCCGCCCGTTATCTCGGGAACGCACTCCCCCGTCTGCGTTTCAAAATCCACGGCAACCGACGCTTTTTCCGATACGAACACGTCTATGTTCCCTTTTCTCGACAAAATCGAGCAATTTTTCATAACCGCCTCGATGTCAAGCGAAACAAACCCGCTCGTTGTCGAGATGTTGAACTGAGAAACCGCGCTGCTGAAGGAAATATCGCCGCTTTCAGTGAGAACGTTCAGCAGCCTGCTGTCCACTCGTCCGACCTTGACGTTACCGCCGCCCGTTACAACTGAGATTTCACGATAGCTTCTCTCGGGAAGATAAACGCTCACGCCGAACTCGCTCTGCGAGGCGGGAAACAGAGAAATCACAAACTTCTCGTCCTCGGAAATTGTTATGCTGTTGTCGCCGTGCTCGATTATCAGCGGGAGGTTGTTCTTGTAGCAAACGCGGATTTCATCGCCGCTGTACGGGATTATCTCGGCGTTCAGCTTTAACAGATTCAGCTCGACATAATCGCACACGAAAAAGCTCTCGTCGCCCTCAGCCGCGTTGTCGTGCCCGGCGTTTCTGAAAACAAAAGCAAGCGCTCCGAAAACCGCCGCTGCCGCTGCCGTGATAATCAGCAGCCTGTTCACGATTTTTTCCATCACCAGTTCCTCAAAGCGTCGCAGCGACGTTTTATTCTAAGGAAAAACCGAGATACTATAAAGCCGAGTTTGACTGCGAGAGCGCCCAGAAATGCCGTGAGAAACGCGCCCGCAAGCCCTCCGAAAAGCATAAGTTCGGGAGCAAGCTGCGTTAAGACGAAATCCGCCTTGAACATCAGCACCGCGACTCCAAGCACCGCCATCATCAGCCCAAACGGAACCCCCACGACACACACGGCAAGCATTGCAAACATCGCCGCGAAAACCACGGCGAAAACCAGCCAGAAACCCGTGTATAAAGCGACAACCTTTAGCTTCTCCAAAAAACTCAAAGCAAACCTCGATTATTTTTCCTTTTCCTCGGTAATCGCGGGAGTTTCCGCGTCAACTTCCGTTGCGATTGCCACGCTTTCTTCAATTCCGCTTGCACCGGCAAGTGCGATTATATCCGCAGCGCAGCCCAGAATGAACGAAACGCCAAGCAGAATTGCCGAAACAGAAGACGTAAATACCGCGCTGTTGAACGCGTTAAGACCGATTACAATACCAATTCCGACAATCAAAATCGTCGGAATGAGCAGCAAGAACCATTTCTTAAAGCCCGCTTTTTTCATCGCAAACATATTCGGCAGCTTCAGTACGCCGTAAACGCCAGCGAAAATGCCGACAATCAGCGTGAACACGTTTTCCATACTTTGCCAGAGGAAAATAAAGCAAGCGCCCGCCGCAATTCCCAGAACTGCGGTTATCAGCATCGTTATATTTTCCTTCTTTTCCTTTTTGAAAAGCCACAAAATCAGCGTGATTACACCGTAAGCAGCCGCGATTATTCCGATTATTCTGAGGAGCATTTCCATACCCTGAGAGTTGTAGATGATAAGGAAAAGTCCGCCGATAAGCTCCACCAGCGCCAAAAGCACCAGATTTCTTCTTAACCCCTTCAGTTTATTAATTTCCATAAATTCGCCCTTCTTTCATAGTTTATCAACAGCCGGTGCTGTCCGATATATACATATTTATTATAACTCTTTTTCCCATTATTGTCAA